>CALKAL010000064.1 GCA_937983065.1 uncultured Bacillaceae bacterium
AAAAATGGACTGTTGATTATCAACAGTCCATTTTTTTATTCCTACAGCGGATAAAGCAGTGGAATAACAATCATCATCACGACGAACATCACAACTTGTAATGGTACGCCTACTTTAACAAAATCAAAAAACTTGTAACCTCCCGCAGTCATCACTAAAGCATTGGTCGGTGAAGCGAATGGAGTTAAAAATGCCATTGCTGATGCGACAGCGACAGTCATTGCAAATGTATAAGGATTGGCATCTATTGCAAGAGCTGCGTTCAACGCAATCGGTGCAAACAATACGGCGGTGGCAGTATTACTTATAACTTGACCAAATAGAACTGTCAGACAGTAAATGCCAATCAGAATTCCGAGTGCACCGAAACTCCCAAGTGCTCCTATAATTCCTTCTGAAATCAGATTCATTCCACCTGTTTTTTCTAAGGCAGTGGCCATTGGGAGCATGGCAGCGATTAAGACGATGCTTTCAAAATTCATTTCACGATAAGCATCGTCCATATTTCTCAGACAACCAGTCACGAGCATGAGGATCGCGCCAATTAAAACAGTAATAACAGCAGGGAAAATTTCGAAAATCATAAGAAAAACGATGAGAGCCATAATCGCACCAGCAATTGGCGCTTTCCCGCTTGCCGCTGCTTGACTAGCATGCTCCCTTGGTTGTCCGACAACAACGACGTCCTGAGTTTCATTCGCTAATATTTCAATATCGTCCCAAGCACCTTGCACGAGGAGAGCATCACCGAAACGAAGCGGTGTTTCGCTCATGTTACTAAGAACATAATTTCCTTTACGATTAATACCAATAACGTTTAAATTATACTTTTCCCTAAATCCAATATTGGAAATCGCTTTGTTAATGAAACTGGAATGAGGCGTTAATAACACTTCAACTAACCCTAATTCTTTAGTTACGAGGTAATCTGCCTCTGATTTATCTTTCAACACCTTTAATTTATTTTTCTTCGCAAACTCAATTACTTTTTGTTGTGGTCCTTGTACAAATAAAATGTCTCCTGCTTGAATAATGCTATTCGGGCCTGCCATTTCTTGATATGTGATTGGAAATATCCGCAATTCTCCATTGGCAGGTCGTTCAATTTTTAAAATAAAGACTTGATAATTTTTTGGAATGCTTAAATCGGCTAAAGGTGAGTCAACTATTTCCGAATCACTTTCTACTTTTACACGAAAAAGATTCCCTCCTAAATGATAATCTTTAGCAAGCTGTTTTGGTGAAAGTTTATATGTATCATTAGAACCACTTTTACTTTTATGATTCGGGATAACCGTATTTCGTACAAAATATAGATAAACAATGCCAACGATAATTGCTGTGATTCCAATCGGTGTTATTTGAAAAAAGCTTAACTTTTCAAAACCATAATCGACTAATGTCTGACTGACGATCAAGTTAGGGGGTGATGCAATTAATGTTAATAACCCTGACAAACTACCGATATAGGCTAACGGAATTAAATACTTTGACGGGCTAGCTTTGATTGAGATTGCAATACTGATCACAATAGGGAGCATTAAAGCAACCGTCCCAGTATTGCTCATAAAAGCACCGACAAACGCAACGATAAATAGGAGGAAGAAAAATAGCTTCTTCTCACTGTCTCCAGACCATTTCAATAATAAATTCCCTGCCATTTGAGCAAGGCCAGTTCGTAAAATACCCGCACCAATCACGAATAAACCCGCAATCATAATGACGACGGAATTTGAAAACCCAGCAAGGGCTTCATCTGGTGTTAAAATTCCCGTAATCACAAGTGCGACTAACGCCATAATTGCCACGAGGTCAACCCGAAACCGATTGCTAATAAATAAAAGGATTGTTATGCCGAGAATGGTAAACGTTATAATGAGTTGCAAAGTGATTCTCCTTTTCCCCATTTTCGTATTATGTTTTGTATCTTGGGATCTATTTCCTCCACATTATATCAAATATAAGTCTTCTCGTTCGGCACAAGTTTCGTATAATTGAAGAGAAAAATAAAAAAAATTAGGGTAAAGTCATCCTTCAATAACTTTACCCACTATCTTAATATATTTTAATTTATCATTAGCTTGAAGAAGCTCCTTCCTCAAAAACGCCTTAACGTTTTAGGTGGGAGCAGTTCAAATTATTTTAGATCAACTATATCTTTAAAATGGATAATATCTGCATGTTTCGCTTGAACAGATTTCTCCTCCCACACATTTTTCAAATACACTTCAGCTATTTTCATCATTCTTTCATCCTTACTAGCCTCTTCAACTGCCACTACGCTCTCGAATATATCTGCAAACCACTTCGCAATATCCTTTGAATAATAAGTTTGTAAATCATCGGGTAGCTTTTTAATTTCTGATACTCGCTCAAGTAAATCGTTTAACTCATTCTCTAGAACACTTACCAGGGGAACTAACTCACTTGGAACGTTAACCTGGGCAAGCCGCTCTCTCATCTCACTTGCAAATAGCTTCTCAACGTTATACCTGTTCAACAGCCGTAATACTTCCAACCCAAGAATATTTGCGGTCCCTTCCCATACTGTTAATACTTGAGCATCTCTAAGCAACCGCGGTGTCACAAAATCCTCGATATACCCATTTCCACCATGCATTTCTATCGCTTCATGGGCAAAGTGAACCGCCTGCTCAGCCGTCTCCTTTTTCATCACTGCCACATATAATCGAAAAAGCACTTTTTCCTCTTCCGTCGCTGTATGTTTCGTATCTAGACCCATCACCTTATCCATTAGCTCAATGACACGGAACATCGCATTCATTTCTACCTCTTGTTTGGCGACCATCTTACTAAGAGTCGCTTGAATCATTGGATATTGCGTTAGATTTTTTCCAAATGCTACCCGATCCATCGCATAATTTCTCGCTTCTATATAGGCCCGTCGCATAATTCCAAGAGAGGCAACTGCGTTTGAAATCCGCGAAAGATTAAGCGCTTCAATCATATAGTAAAACCCACGATTCTCCTCACCGACTAAATATCCGACCGCACCTTCAAATTCCACTTCAGCTGACGGAACAGCTCTGACACCAAGCTTATCTTTCAGACGTCTAATTCGTAGCTGGCCTGCTGCACGGTTTTCTTCCCAAGGCACGAGGAAAAGACTTAATCCCTTCGTTCCAGCCTCAGCACCTTTCACACGGGCAAGCACCATTGCGACACCACATGCTCCAGCGTTACTTGCAAAATATTTTTCCCCTGTAATCCGATAAACGTCACCAGATTTTACTGCTGAAACTTCATTGGCACCAACGTCAGAACCACCTTGTCTCTCGGTAAGAAATGTCGCACCTTCATATAATTCCGTTTCCCCCGTTGAAATTACGTGAGGCAAATATTTTTCCTTCAACTCATCTGAAGCATAATGATCAATTAAATAGGCTGTTGCTTTCGTTAATGTAACTGGACAGGCTAGACCAGGCTCTGAATGGGAAAGTAAGTACTTCAATGCATACGAGTATACGTAATTTCCTTTATGTCCTAGACTCGGAATTTCTTTATGGACATATCCAACTACACCAGTGTTGTACGTATCATTGACAGACTGCTTATACCCTTCATTCAACCAGACCTTTGATACTTCATTCCCCATTTTATCGTAACGGATTAATTTCGGTTCGCCTTCTCGGTCGGTGTGAACGGCTCTTTTATCAATCTGTCCAGCACATAATTCGCCGTACCTTTTCAATTCTACATCCGCCCATTTAAAAAAATCAGTAGGCAATGATTCTTTTAGCAGGCGCCGTAAATTAGGGTCATCTGTATAAAAGTTTTCTGTATTCTTTTTTTCTCTTACATCTATCATTTTCATACCTCCAAAGCTGTTAAAAAAATATATGCATTAACGAATAACTTCCTTCCGTAACTGATGTTTTAGTATTTTACCAGTTGCATTCCGCGGAAGTGCTTCCATTCTTTCGTAAAGCTTAGGAATTTTATAGTCGGCAATTTTTCCTTTAAGAAAATCTTTTAATTCATTTTCAAGGTCATCGAGAGCATCCTCCAAAACGACACAGGCTTTCACTGTTTCTCCCCAGTTAGGGTTTGGTACGCCGACGACAGCTACATCTGTTACGGCAGGATGCGTGATGAGTATGTTTTCAATTTCCTTTGGATAAATATTCACCCCGCCTGAGATGATGATGTCTTTTTTCCGGTCAACCATCCAATAAAATCCGTCCTCGTCTTCCTGTGCCATATCTCCAGTGTAGAGCCAGCCGTCTTTCAGTACAGCTTTTGTTTGTTCCTCATCCTTGTAATATCCCTTCATATTTCCTTCACCTTTAAGAATAATCTCGCCAATTTCTCCAGGCTTTACGTCAATACCATTTTCATCAACGATTCTGATTTCACAATTTAAAGCAGCACGGTTCCCAATGCTTCCCGCCTTCGCTTCGTGGTCATCAAACCCTAGTAACGTTCCATTTGGTCCCGCTTCCGTCAAGCCATATACGCAAATAAGCCGATCCGTTTGGAATTGCTCCTTCACTTTCATCACTTCTTCTTTAGAAAGCGGTGCTGCACCATAAATCCAATATTTCATAGAGGATAGATCGTAGTTTCCAATTTCCGGATGCCTCGATGTTGCGAGAAATGCAATCGGTGCACCAAAGAAGTGGGTCGTTTTTTCTTTGGCAACCGTTTCAAGTAGCAAATCTGGTGTAAAGGTTGGCACGACAACATGTGTTGCTCCGACGTAAAGACCTGCTACCATAAAAAGGTGTAACGGTGCCGAATGACTGAGGGGCATCATGTGTAAAATACGGCTTTCTGGCTTCAACTCCATTTCAACACAAATCGTTAAAGCGACGGTCAAAATGTTTCGATAAGTGAACAGGACCCCTTTTGGATTTCCTGTAGTACCTGATGTATACAGAATGGAAGCCTCATCATCTTCCGTTAAGTTACATTCTATTTCTGTTGGGGAACCGCTCGTAAGTAAATCATCAAAGGACAACCAGCCATTGTCGGCGTCTCCTGTTTTTATATATTGAATATTTGGTGCTTTTTCTGGCAAATCATAGACATTATTAAACAGTAGCTCATGTGTTATGAACATCGATGCATCGCTATGTTCCATAATGTAAATAATTTCATTGTCGACTAATCTGGCATTAATCGGTACAGTGAGGGCACCGATTCGCTGGGCAGCAATGTAAGCGATCATGAATTCCTTTGTGTTCGGTAAGTGTAAAATAATTTTATCACCTTGCTTTAACCCTAATTCCTTTAAGCTATGGGCAAACCTGTTAGCAGCTTCGTTCCATTCCTTATAAGTGATTCGTTCAGTTGGAGTAACAATCCCCTCATGGTTTGGATATTTCCTTGACATGACAGCTAATAAATTAGGTGTGTTCATTCATTTCCACGCTCCAATTCATTTAATTTTTTTTGAAACTCCTGAAGCAAATGCACCATTTCTTCTCGTATTTGAGTTAATTCCTCTATCCGTTCCGACACCTCCTTGATTTTGTCCGCACCATATTCGATTGTCCGTTCAAACTGTTTTTTCCCAGTACGATCCAAGTCGAAAAGTTGAATCATCTCCCTTATTTCATCCAATTGGAAGCCATATTTTTTACCTCGGAAAATCAGTTTCAGCCGGGTCCGTTCCTTGTTCGTAAAAATTCGTCTTCCACCCTCCGTCCTCTTCGGCTCTAGTAGGCCAAGTTCCTCGTAATAGCGAATAGCTCGGGTAGTGGTTTCAAATTCTTTAGCAAGTTCAGCAATCGAATACGTTTTTCCTGTCCTCATGTCATCACCTTTATTTAAATTTTCTTACAATTATAATGTATCATTAACGTTAACGTAAAGAGCAAGAGAAAAAATAGGAGTCTTATCCCGCCACTTACAACCTTCAGTCGAGATAAAACTCCTTTTTAAAACTAATGCTAAAATACCGTTGATTCATCCAAAAATTTTTCCCGGAGATTATATTCTCATGACCAAATCTCGTTGGAACAACCAAAGATTTGTCCTCGAGCAAGCTTCTCAAGACCATATCTTATTGCTTCGATTAAAGTTTTGTCCCTGAGGGCGCTTCTCAAGGCCATATCTAACTGATTCAATCAAAGTTTTGTCCCCGAGACGGCTTCTCAAGGCCACATCTAACTGATTCGATTAAAGTTTTGTCCCCGAGAAGGCTTCTCAAGGTCAAATTTGATTGTTTCGCACCATGATTTGTCCTATAGATAGAACTCGTTTTTTCTAACAAACTCCAAAGTTAAATAAGTCAATCCAAAATTTCGCAAGCTTTATTTGCCGAACCAAAAAAGGCACGACAATCATTACGATATCGCACCTTTTTAAAATTTAAACGAATCTTTATTCACTCATTCTACTCATATTCAATTGTGGACGGAGGTTTACTCGTTATATCATAAACAACCCGGTTCACTTCAGGTATCTCATTGACGATGCGGCTCGATATTTCTTCTAAAACGTTAAAAGGAATTTTTGCCCAGTCTGATGTCGTACCATCTGTAGACGTCACCGCACGAATAGCAATCGTATGAACATATGACCTTTTCTCATCTTTTATCCCGACACTTTTTATGTTCGGCAAAACAGCGAAATATTGCCAAATCTCCCTATCGAGCTGATGATTTCTTATAACTTCACGTAAAATAGCGTCAGCTTCTCTTACAATTGTTAATTTTTCTTCAGTAACCTCACCAAGTACCCGAATTCCTAAGCCTGGACCAGGAAATGGTTGCCGCCAAACGATATGTTCTGGAATACCAAGCTCTTCACCGAGTAACCTCACTTCATCTTTAAATAGCGTTTTTAACGGCTCAATTAATTGAAATTCCATGTCTTCGGGCAGTCCACCGACATTGTGATGGGATTTGATTGTTCCTTTTGTATTCGTTCCACTTTCAATAATATCGGTATACAACGTTCCTTGAGCTAAAAAATCAATTTGATCAAGCTTAGCCGCTTCTTCATCAAACACATAAATAAATTCATTACCGATTATTTTTCGCTTTTGCTCTGGATCTGTAACACCTTTTAGTTTTGTTAAAAAACGATTTTTTGCGTCAATTTTAATGACATGAATGTTGAAATCTTCATTAAACATTTTCATCACTTCATCGGCTTCATTTTTTCTTAATAAGCCGTGATCGACGAAAATACATGTTAATTGATCCCCAATTGCTTTATGGAGTAAGACGGCGACAACGGTAGAGTCCACCCCTCCACTTAATGCACATAACACTCTTTTGTTTTTCACTGTTTCTTTAATATCCTTCGTTGCCAGCTCGATGTACCGCTTCATCGTCCACTCGCCAAGACACCCGCAAATATTAAATAAAAACGTACGAATCTGTTGTTCAATTTGAAGTTCAGATAGGTTATGAAGGGCATATAATTTGCGATTCTTATCGTCCAATACAATAAGTTCATCATTTAATGATTGTTCTGGCAAACCGAGTAATTGACTGGTATACGTAACAAGGGGACCCGTTACAAGGATAGGCACTTCTAAATTAAAAAACGAAGCGTCTAAATGTTTAAAGGAATCAGATGGCGTCTTTTGATCTGATAGTAAAATAACGCCTGATACGTTCATTTTTTGAATGTCCTCGTAGCTTGTATCATAAGAAAAAAGCTCACTATAAATGCCTAATTCTCGTATTTGTTTTGTGATCAGTTGACTTTTTGCATGTCCAAAATCGATGATTACTATTTTTTCTTCTATGTTTTTCATCTTCTTCACCTCGATTAGTAAAAACAAAATCTGCCTCAATAACAGGCAGATAAACACGAATTACTAGCGAACATCACCTTATTGAATCGAATAGTTTGGTGCTTCCTTCGTAATTTGTACATCGTGGGGATGACTTTCTTTTAATCCAGCATTCGTAATTTTTATAAACTGTGCTTCTTCCCGTAATGCGTTTAAATCTTTTGAACCGCAGTAACCCATGCCTGATTTGATTCCCCCGATTAGCTGATAGATTGTATCTGCAATCGGACCTTTATACGCAACACGCCCTTCAATACCTTCAGGGACGAATTTTTTGTTCTCTTCTTGAAAGTAACGGTCTTTACTTCCACGTTTCATCGATTCAATCGATCCCATACCACGATATACTTTAAATTGTCTTCCTTGAAAAATTTCTGTCTCACCCGGGCTTTCTTTCGTTCCAGCAAGTAAACTACCGAGCATAACAGCATGTCCGCCTGCTGCAAGAGCTTTTACGATATCACCCGAGTATTTGATCCCACCGTCAGCAATAATGCTTACACCGTGCTTTCTTGCTTCTGTAGCACAATCATAAACTGCAGTTATTTGTGGCACACCGACTCCAGCGACGACACGCGTTGTACAGATTGATCCTGGACCGATCCCGACTTTAACGACATCAGCACCCGCGTCAATTAATGCTTTCGTTCCTTCCGCTGTTGCGACATTTCCCGCAATAATATTTAATTTTGGAAATTCGTTTCGTATTTTTTGAACTGTTTCTAATACACCTTGCGAATGACCGTGTGCTGTATCGACGACAATCGCATCAACACCAGCTTCTTCTAGCTTTTCAACACGGGTTAACGTATCATGAGTTACGCCAACTGCTGCTGCAACTAACAATCTTCCTTGAGAGTCTACTGCAGAGTTAGGGTATTCGATCTCTTTTTCAATATCTTTAATCGTAATAAGCCCTTTTAATACCCCTTCATCATCGACTAAAGGTAATTTCTCTATTTTATGGCTCTGTAAAATATGTTTCGCCTCATCCATCGTCGTATGAACGGGTGCAGTAATTAGTTTTTCCTTCGTCATCACTTGATTGATTTTGACAGAATAATCTTCAATAAATCGCATATCCCGATTCGTAATGATGCCGACGAGTTTTTGCTCTTCATCATTATTAACGATTGGCACACCAGAAATACGATATTTGCTCATTAAAAATTCCGCATCATACACTTGATGCTCAGGTGTTAAATAAAACGGGTTCGTTACAACACCACGCTCGGAACGTTTCACCCGATCGACATTTTCAGCTTGCTCTTCAATGGACATATTTTTATGAATAACACCGAGTCCACCTTGTCTAGCCATCGCAATTGCCATTTCCGCTTCTGTGACCGTATCCATTCCAGCACTAATAATTGGGATATTTAGCTTTAATGTATCGGTTAACTGAACTTTTAAATCGACATCACGGGGCAGTACCTCAGACTTAGCTGGCACTAAAAGAACATCGTCAAAGGTTAAACCTTCTTTTTGAAATTTTTGCTCCCACATAAACGGATCATTCCCCTCTACACATTTAATTAAAAGTAGATTATCAACTACAATCGACAAAGTCAATTAAACAGAAATATATAAATATATTTGAAAAAAAGAAATAATTTATACGATTTGAAAAGGTTCTGTTGCAACTTCAGAATAAATAATTTCTACTTTATCGTTCATTTGATCGATTAAAAGCTTTGCAAGTTGTTTTTTCATGACTTGTTCAATATGATGGCCTGGATCAATCATCGATAACCCAATTCCCAGTGCATCATGGGCTGTATGAAAATAAATATCACCTGTCAATAAAACATCGGCACCACTTTTCTTAGCATCATAAATATATTTATTACCATCTCCACCGATGACGCCAATTTTTTTAATGATTTCATTTTCATCCCCAACCATTCGCACGAAAGGGACATTTAATTTTTCTTTAACATAAGAAGCAAACTGTTTTAAAGTCATTTCTTCCTCTAGCTCTGCTAAACGCCCAAGTCCATATGCTTCCCCTTCTAAATGTAATGGATAAATATCGTAGGCCATTTCCTCATACGGATGAGCTGCCCTCGCATGTTCTACGACGGAATTTAATTTTGATTCAGGGACAATCGTTTCCATTCTAATTTCATCGACTTTTTCTAATTCATTCGTTGAGCCGATATACGGGTTTGTACCTTCTAACGGTTTAAATGTACCCTGACCCGTAGAGTTAAATGTGCAATGACTATAATTCCCGATATGGCCTGCTCCTGCATTTGCAAGGGCATCTCGAACGATATCTTCATGAGTGGTAGGTACAAAAACGACGAATTTAAATAGCTTTTCCTTTCCCATTTCAACTAAGACGCGGGGATTTTTTAATTGTAACTCATCGACTAACATATCATTTACCCCATTTTGAACGATATCTAAGTTCGTATGGGCGACATAAACCGTGATGTTATGCGTAATTAACTTTTTTATAATTTTTCCTTTTTCATCGTTTAAATCAATTTGCTTTAACGGACGAAATATAAGGGGGTGATGAGCAATAATTAAATCGACATTCTTTTCAATCGCTTCATCAACGACTTTTTCTAAAACATCTAATGTCACCATGACACGGTTTACTTTATGATCAAAGCTTCCGACATGTAAACCGATCCGATCACCGTCAATCGCATAGGATGGTGGTGCAATTTCCTCCAATTGAGTGACAATATCTTTCACAGTAACTGTCATATTAATTCCTCCTCAATCCACATAGCTTCCTTTTCAAATTGAGCCATTTTAATTACATTTGGTTGTTTTGCCCGTTTCATTTGATTCAATATTTGTTTTTTCTTTTTCAGTTCTTCAGCCCACTTTTCTTTAAACACATTATTTTTGTTTTCTAATAAATACGGTCCGAAAAACAATTGTTTATCACTTAAATTAACGTCGGAAGTTGATTTTTCTAAAACTAAAATTTCATATATGTGGTCATCTTCTTTTAATATTTCTTCTGCAACAATTTCAAATTGATGATTCACAGCAAATTGACGAACAGATTTTTCGTCAATGTTAGGTTGTAAAACTAATCGACTAACACGATGCAATTTATTAAGTCCCGCTTCTAAAATCGTCTGCATTAAAGAGCCACCCATCCCAGCAATGACAATACAATCAACCTCATCCTCGTGTAAAGTTGATAATCCATCACCGAGTCTTACATCAATTCGATTTTCTAAATTTAACCGTTTTACTTGTTGAACAGCTAATTCATAAGGTCCTTTTGCAACATCACTTGCGATTGCATATACTGATTCGTTGTTTAAACATATATAGCAAGGTAAATATGCATGGTCTGTTCCAATATCAGCTAATTTTTTTATATCTTGTCCAATGTAATTAGCTATTGCCTTTAATCGTTTAGAAAGTTTAATCTCTGTCATGAAAGTAATCCTTTCTTGCAAAAAAAACCAGAAACAGTGCTTGTAAGTTAAACCTACAAATGTTTCTGGGTTTTTTAAAGCTTTACACATTCATTTAATATTCTTCCATTAACCACTCAGCTAAAACTTCTGCTTGCTCGTCTGTTGCATAGTCACCAGTCATAAGCGGGCTACCTTCAACACCGTTTGCAATAATGTCAACTAATTCTTCCATACTATGTTTGTCACCTAAATTGAGTAGGGATGGGCCAACTCCGCCACCTGATAAATCGCCACCGTGACAGTGCATACAGTTGTTCGAGTAAATGGCTTCAGGATCTAATAAAACTTCATCCTCTTCTCCAGCACCTTCAGCATGATCGGTTTGTGCTAAACCTATACCTGCTAACACGATAATTCCGACAAAGCCTAAAATGGCGATTAAATAATATGGAAAAAGTGCACTTCTCATCATGTTCATTGACCTCCTTGAGTAACCTTATGTAATCTACTTTTGTGAACACTATTTTTATTTTACTTGAAAATCGCACAGACTAAAAGGGATGAATTGTGAATAATTATATAACAATTACAACTGCTAATATTACTATTCCAAGAAAACCCGAGATTGTCAAATATAATTGCTTGCTAAAATAGCCTGTTAAAATCCAAAGTACACAATTTAATGAAACGACTAGATTGAGCCAAATGCCTGGACCAATTTCAAAAATCGTTAACGTCGTACTTCCGATTAATAAAATTAAAAAGGAAATAATAATCGGTATTTGAGCTAAGATCGATTTCTTTTTACGAAAAACATAAGCATGGATAAGTAAAATAAGGATCATTCCTGTATAAATTAATATTTTACTAAACCAATGCACATCTAAAGAATAGGCGACAATTAAAGAAAACGGAATTAAAAGCAACAGGATAAAAAGGTCGATATATAATAAACGATTGCCCCGTTGCTTTACATTCGAGCTTTTTTCTCTTTCTATTCCTTCTCCCTCGGTATATAACGCAATTAAGAAATCACAATATTGTTCAGGAAGGAGTTTATTTTCTTTCCAATAAGAAATTTCTTTTAATATAATTTCTTTTCTTTCTGCGTTCATTCGTATTCCCCTCAAGTGAAGAACGTATTATTCTAGAAAATCTTTTAAACGTTTGCTTCGACTTGGGTGCCTTAATTTTCGTAAAGCTTTTGCTTCGATTTGACGTATTCTTTCTCTTGTGACACCAAAAACTTTGCCGACTTCTTCAAGGGTCCGTGTTCTCCCATCATCAAGTCCGAAACGTAATCGGAGGACATTTTCTTCACGGTCCGTTAATGTGTCTAAAACATCTTCTAATTGTTCTTTTAATAGTTCATAGGCCGCATTATCGGAAGGTGATGTAGCGTCCTGATCCTCAATAAAATCACCTAAATGGGAATCGTCCTCTTCACCAATTGGGGTTTCTAATGAGACTGGTTCTTGAGCGATTTTCAAAATTTCTCGGACCTTTTCAGGAGTTAGGTCCATTTCTTCACCGATTTCTTCAGGTGTTGGTTCTCTCCCTAAATCTTGTAGCAATTGACGTTGTACTCGGATTAATTTGTTAATCGTCTCAACCATATGAACTGGAATACGAATCGTACGAGCTTGGTCGGCAATCGCTCGAGTAATCGCTTGCCTAATCCACCAAGTGGCATACGTACTGAATTTAAATCCTTTACGGTAATCGAATTTTTCAACCGCTTTTAATAGTCCCATATTTCCTTCTTGAATTAAGTCTAAAAAGAGCATTCCTCGCCCAACATAACGTTTGGCAATACTGACGACTAATCGTAAATTTGCCTCAGCGAGCTTCTGCTTTGCGACTTCATCACCTTGTTCAATGCGGTGTGCAAGGTCAATTTCATCATCTGCTGTTAATAGATCAACCCGTCCGATTTCTTTTAAGTACATCCGAACTGGATCATTAATTTTTACTCCTGGGGGTACACTTAAATCATTTAGGTCAAATTCTTCTTCTTTTTCAACCTTTTCAGCATCCTCACTATCTTCAACGACATCGATGCCTTCTTCAGCTAATGTTTCATAAAACTCATCAATTTCATCGGAATCTAAATCGAAATGGCTCAGTTTATCAGCAATTTCTTCGTATATGAGCACTCCCCTTTTTTTACCTATTTCAACTAACTGCTCTTTCGATTGCTCGAGTGTTAATTCTTGTTCTTCTATTTCTAATTTTGAATCAACTGGCTTTTTCGCCATCGATACCCCTCCTTCCAAAAGACTAAAACTATTTATGACTATTTTTTTTAAGCTCAATAATCTTCATGCCAATTTTTGCTGCTGTTTTTGGATCATTTTCATTTTCAGCTTTTTTAAGCATTTGTTGTAGTTGGCGTAATTCTTTATTTACGTTATGCTCACTCGTAATAACCTTTATATAATCATTAAGTGCTTCTTCCGATAACGTATTGTTAATAGGTAATAGTGCTAAGCTCGTTGCTAATTGTCTCAGTGATTCATCTGGCAATCGTTCGATAAAGAAACTGACATTTGGCTCATTACCTTCTTCATAATATCCGTATAAATACGTGACGATCACTTGATGATTTTCTATATTAAAGTTTGAACCGAGGCGATTTTGTACTTGAATAGCAACGGTTTCATCTTGTAACATATGTGCAATTAAAAATCGCTCTGCATTTTCATAAGCGGAATGAACATTAGTTGTGGCATTCCACGCTTTTCGGATTTCCTTTTTCTTTTTATAATTAGCATTATCTTTTACTTGATTCATTATTCGATGACGCTTACCAATTTCTTCATCAAGCATCGATCGAGTAAACCCGAATGTCTCTTCTATTTCTTTTAAATAAAGATCTCTTTCAACAGCATGCTCAACTTTCGCGATGATATCCAATGCCTTTTCAACGTATTTAACTCTGTCATGATTTATGCTCAAATTGAAATCTTTTTTTAGAAAATTTAAAGAAAAACTGGTAAAAGAATCTGCGTTCGCTATTATGTTTTCCCTAAATTTTTCTCCGCCATACTTCTCAATGTAATCATCTGGATCCATCTCATTAGGTAAATTCGCTATTCTTACGTTAATTCCTGCATGTTGGACAAGATTTGCCGCTTTATGACTCGCTTGTAATCCAGCTTGATCACCGTCGTAACAAATAATGACCTCATCAACATACCGTTTTAATAAACTGACATGATATTCCGATAAGCTTGTCCCTAAAGTGGCAACCGTGTTTTTAATCCCAGCTTGATAAGCCTTTATGACATCTACATATCCTTCAAAAACGATGACTTTTCTTGATTTTTGAAAATGTTTTCGTGCCGCATTAAAGTTAAATAACAGTTTTCCTTTTTGAAAAATTGTAGAATCTGGGCTATTTAAATATTTAGGCTCTAAATCTGGGTTGATGGACCTACCTCCAAAACCAACTATTTTACCTTGATGATTTTTTATAGGAAAAACGACACGACTAAACATCCGGTCAGAAAAACTATTGCCATCTAATGTATTTAATAAACCGTTTTTAGCTAATTTTTCTAATTCAAACCCTTTTCCCTTTAAAAAAGTGGATAAAAAGTCATGTTTGTTTGGAGAATAACCTACTTGGAAATGTTCGATAGCTTCTTTTGTAAATCCTCTATTTTTTAAATAATTTAATGCATCGAAGCCATCTGTCGTATGATTTAGTACGTGATGGAATAATTTTGCCGACCATTCATAGGCCTTTAAAACATCACCTTCAGTTGTCGCTATTTCATCTTGTTGCTGTTGATTCACATATTGTTCTGGAATTGGAATCCCTCTTTGATCGGCTAAATGTTGAACCGCCTCAACAAAGGGTAATGATTCAAGTTCCATGATGAACGAAATCACATTTCCGCCTTTTCCACAGCCGAAACAATGAAAAATTTGTTTTTCCGGTGATACAGAAAATGATGGTGTATCCTCACCGTGAAAAGGACATAAACCGAAATAATTTCTTCCCCTCCGCGTTAATTTAATATGCTGACTGACGATGTCAACAATATCATTAGCGGACGTTATTTCATCGATTAAATCTTCAGGTATTTTTCTCATCATTTTAATCACCATGTATAAAAATTCGATACATTAATAAAAATCCCTTCACAAATCGACATTTTTTTACGAAAAATTAAAGATTGTTAAACAATCGTCACTTTTATAGTCTTTATTTAACTTAAATGCTTATGTAAACGTTCGACATTTTTTTATCGTCACAAGCATAAATTATAACTGATTGGAGATAATATTGCTAATTATTTGTTC
>CALKAL010000065.1 GCA_937983065.1 uncultured Bacillaceae bacterium
TTGCCCTGATTGAAGATTTGTCCAATAGAGTGCTTCTATAACCCAAATCTCATTGCCCTGATTGAAGATTTGTCCGATAGAGTGCTTCTATAACCCAAATCTCATTGTCCTGGCTAGAGATTTGTCCAATAGAGTGTTTCTATAACCCAAAACTCATTGTCCAGATTAAAGATTTGTCCTATAGAATCTTCCCCAAGCTAAAAATCTTAACTCTCACTCTCTAGGATCAACCCTTTTCACCCTTCGTCACATATAACATTCCTGGAATTAACACGACGGCGACAGCAACTAAAACCCATGCCATTGATCCCATATTTGAAACTGTCATCCCTGTTGCGAAGGCGACGCCATAAATGCTCGAGGCTAAAATATTTCCGATAAAACGGGATGTCATAAGTAGACCCGAAGCGATGCCACTTTCTGAAACACTTATAAAACTATAAAGTAAATTTTGTAATCCGATATTTTGAATTCCGTTACTTATTCCCGTCACCGCAAGGACAATACCAATCCAAAACAACGCTGAATCATTCTTCACGGTAAAAAGTAAAATGACCCCAATAGCACCGAGAAATGCACTCACTAATAACGGGAAGCGAAAGCCTGCTCGTTCCATCCACCGTGTCGAGATCGGCGTCATAATCATTGCGAAGATAGAAAGGGAAAGCATGACAATCCCAGCCATTTGTGAGCTTGCGCCGAGTACATTTTGGATAAATGTTGGGAATGTTAAGAGCACGGCGAAAAAGATAACTGTTGATAAAATGTACTGAACGAAAATAAGGGCGACATTTAAATTTTTTCTGAAAAAATTGACGTTAATAAAGGGCTCTTCTTTTCTTTTTTCGTATTGATAGAAAGCTACTGACAATACGATGGCAAGAAGTAGAGTTCCGAATTGCACGCCTTGTTCTAGCCCGAGTAAAAAGACCATCCAAAAGGTAATGAACGAGCTAAATAATAAAATGCCGATTCCGTCTAATTTGTAAGAAACCTCTGTACTTTTTGCATCTTTCGGAATAAAAATTAACGTTAACAAGATTCCGAGGGCGAGAATCGGTAAATTTACATAAAAGATAACTGGCCAGCCACCGAATTGAATGAGTAGCCCACCAATCGTCGGTCCGAATGCGGCTGATGTTGTGGCAAAAACCGCTAATGTACCAATCACCCGGTTTTGATTATGTTGAATCACACTTCGGATGATGCCAACCCCTGCAGGAAATAAAGCCGAAGTTCCAATCGCTTGAATCCCCCGCATTGTAAGTAATATAGGCATGTTTGGCGATAACGGTGCTAATATCGATGACACGACAACGAGAGAAAGTCCTATTAAAAAAATCCGTTTTCTACCGTATACGTCGCTTAATTTTCCGATTAACGGTGTAAAAATGGCACTAATAATAAAATAGGAAGCAATGAGCCATGATATATCTGTTGAATTAAGGTCAAAATCAGCTTGAATCGCTGGTAAAGCGACCGTAATCATCGTCGTATTTAATGGGTTTAAAATAACCCCAATTGAAACAGCTAGAATAATCCATTTTTCATGTTTAACGCGATGCATTCTATTGTCTCCTCTATGAAGATACTAAGATTCATTTTAGCACATCTCCTGTTTAAACTTAGGAAAAAGAACTTGATCTAGAGCGACATTCTAAAATATAAATTCAACGTTATAGATTGGAGAAATTCGAAGCAAAATACCCCCATCATTTTTTAACCCTTCGTCACCCTCCTAAGTCAAATTACTCCTTTTCAATCTTGTAAACTTTCAAGGACATGTTTTGTTTCTACGAGTCATATCTTCCTACGATTAACAATATATATTTAATAGGCATTGTCCAACTATTTTTAAAAAGTTTATAAGGAGGAATACGTATGAGGTATGAAGCACCAAATACAGAAGGTTCCGTCGTTAGTTTTAGAGAAAGATATGATAATTTCATTGGTGGAAAGTGGGTACCCCCTGTTAAAGGTATGTATTTTGAAAATGTGACACCAGTTACTGGGGAAGTTTTCTGTGAGATGTCTCGTTCGACGGCTGAGGATGTGGAGTTAGCTCTTGATGCCGCGCATGAAGCAGCACCAGCATGGGGGAAAACATCACCAGCTGAACGGGCAAATATTTTAAATAAAATTGCCGATCGGATGGAAGAAAATTTAGAAATGCTTGCTGTTGCTGATACGTGGGATAATGGGAAGGCAGTAAGGGAAACACTCGCTGCGGACATTCCGCTTGCGATTGATCATTTCCGTTATTTTGCAGGTGCCATTCGAGCGCAAGAAGGTTCGATTAGTCAGCTTGATGATGATACCGTCGCCTATCATTTTCATGAGCCACTCGGGGTTGTTGGTCAAATTATTCCGTGGAATTTCCCGATTTTAATGGCTACTTGGAAGCTTGCGCCAGCTTTAGCCACGGGTAACTGTGTCGTTATGAAGCCAGCAGAACAAACCCCAGCATCAATTCATGTTTTAATCGAGTTAATTCAAGATTTATTACCACCAGGAGTTTTGAATGTCGTTAACGGATTTGGGTTAGAAGCGGGTAAACCGTTAGCGTCCAACAGTCGGATTGCGAAAATTGCTTTTACAGGTGAAACGACGACTGGCCGCCTCATTATGCAATACGCTTCAGAAAATATTATTCCAGTCACATTAGAGTTAGGCGGGAAATCACCGAATATTTTCTTTAAAGATGTGATGAATGAAGATGATGACTTTTTAGACAAGGCAATAGAAGGAATGGTCATGTTCGCGCTTAACCAAGGGGAAGTTTGTACATGTCCATCTCGGGCGTTAGTTCATGAAGATATTTATGATGAATTTATGGAGCGGGCATTAGAGCGAGTAAAGGCCATTAAAATTGGTCATCCGTTAGATACAGAAACGATGATGGGAGCTCAAGCATCGACGGAACAGATGGAGAAAATAGCATCGTATTTAGATATCGGTAAGCAAGAAGGCGCCGACGTGTTAATCGGCGGTAACAAAAACGAGTTAGATGGTGAACTTGCTGGCGGATTTTATGTGGAGCCGACTATTTTTAAAGGCGATAATAAAATGCGTATTTTCCAAGAGGAGATTTTCGGACCTGTTTTAGCTGTAACGACGTTTAAAGATGATGAAGAGGCAATGGCGATTGCGAATGATACGCTATATGGCTTAGGTGCTGGCGTTTGGACACGTGATTTCCATAAAGCGTATCGGTTCGGCCGTGGAATTCAAGCAGGTCGGGTTTGGACGAATACGTATCATGATTACCCAGCCCATGCTGCATTTGGCGGTTACAAAAAATCAGGAATCGGTCGAGAAAATCATCAAATGATGTTAAGTCATTATCAACAAACGAAGAACTTACTCGTAAGCTATAGTAAGTCGCCAAAAGGGTTTTTCTAAACGGATTTAAGGAGGAAGGGCGAGGCGAAAATTTACTAAAATCTTTTCCTCCTTATTTCAAAAAAATTTATAAAGGAGGCGAGTGAATGACTGATCAAGAGAAAGTGCTTGCAACTGAAGCGGCTGTTGAATTGATGGATCATTTAAAGGGAATGCACGGTCCTTTAATGTTTCATCAATCAGGCGGTTGCTGTGATGGAAGCTCGCCGATGTGCTATCCTTTAGGGGAGTTTCGAGTTGGGAATTCGGATGTTTTACTCGGGTATGTCAACGATGCGCCTTTTTATATGTCAAAGGATCAATACGAATATTGGAAACATACCCAACTCATTATCGATGTCGTTGATGGTCGGGGCGGCATGTTTTCTCTAGAAAATCCTGAAGGGAAACGATTTTTAATTCGGTCACGGGTATTTAAATAATTGTAAAAAAGACTTAAGAGAGCTGGGATATGCTCTCTTTTTTTAAGTAAAAAAACAGGAAGGATAGCCTTCTCCTTCCTGTCATTTCAAGCGATAAATTAAAAACTTTCCGTATTTCCCATGCTCCTTATATGCTTTCACTTTATTGATCAATTTGAAAGGCGTTTCTTTTTTCAGAAACTTTTTGAACTCTGGGAGTGGATAGTAAAGAATAATATCGAGAGGTCGTTTATGTTCTTTAAAAGATGCTAAAATGTTGTGCACGACTTTTTTAAAAATCTCTACTGAAAAAGGATTGAAAAAATAAAAGATATTATCCTCTGGTTTAATTTCATAATGCTCCGCAAGTCCAAATTCAAAACGAATTGGTGCCTTTAAATGTTTATTTTTTTGCTTATAAATTGCTTTATTATACATTGCCTCATCAAAGGTTAAGTCATTATTTTCTACACCAGTCACTGGGATGTTAAAACGGTGATGAATGTAAAATGTCACTCTCCCTTTCCCACTACCGAAATCAACGACTTGATCCGTTTTTTTAAATGGATATGAATGAAACAATTTTTCCAAGGCATTGTACGGTGTTGCTTCGTATCGATTGTAGCCTTCCGTATCATCTTGCCATTCCCGAAGTCCAGTTGTTCGGATTTGAAGCATTTGATCAAACTTTCTTTCCCCCATGAATGACCCTCTACCCCATTTCCTATTATATTTCATCTCTGCATTCATTCTACGTATCGTTTTGAATTCGGGCAAGGTAATCGCTTATGGAGTGTTACAGGGCTGAAACTTTCTCCGTCAATTGTTCGTAAAAGTAGTATAATAATTGTAATGATTGAGTTCGATTCTCTTAAGGGGGCACGACATTGAAACAGTTATACATTAAACAAAAGGTTATGAGTTTACGCGAAAAATTCACAATAAAAAATGAAGAGGAAAGAGATGTCTATTTCGTCCAAGGTAGTTTCATGAAAATCCCCAAAACCTTTTCAATCTCAAATATGGATGGCAAAGAGGTCGCTTTAATAAAGAAAAAGCCATTCACTTTATTTTTGCCTAAGTTTTACGTTGAAGTTGAGGGACAAAGAATTATGACAATAAAAAAAGAGCTTACCTTCGTAAAATCTCGCTATACAATCGATGCGCACGGGATTGAAGTAAAAGGAAATTGGGTTGATATGAATTTTGAAATTATTCAAAAGGGAACGGTCGTTGGTCAAGTAAGTAAAGCATGGTTTTCGTGGGGCGATAGTTATAAAGTTGATATTTTTGACGAGTCGATGGAAACGGTAGTTATATCAATCGTTGTCGCTATTGATCATGTTAAGAAAATGGATAATGCAACGTCAGCAGCATCCGTGACTCCTTAGATTTAAGCATATGTACTAATAAATAAATTTAGAAAATCGATCGTCGTATTAAAAAGACGAGACATGCTTTAAAGGAAGCTTATATTCATCTGATTGAAACTTATTCGGAAGAGGAAATTACGGTGTCGATGATTGCCCAACATGCCGATTTAAATCGGGCGACGTTTTATGCCCATTACTCTAACAAAGAAGAATTTTTGGAAGAGGCAGTTGACGAACTACTAGAAGGTTTTAGAAAGGCAATTCTTGAGCCTTTTCAAATTGATACAAACATAAACGTCAAATCTCAAGCGCCAACAACGGTAGAAATTTTCGACTATATTGAAGAAAATAAGCGTGCTTTTTATGCGTTATATTTAGGGCATGCGGAATTTAAGACCCGCTTGCAGGAGCTTTTTTATTCAATTTTTTCAGAAGATATATTAATAGAATTAGAGACGGCGCATGGGGAAATAAATTACGATATGTTTTTACATTATCAATCGAATGCGACGTTAGGATTAATTTTTTATTGGATTCAAGGAAATTTTAAGTATACGAAGGAATTTATGATGGAGCAATTAACCATTTTATCTAACGCACAAGTTATTGAATTGAAAAAAATAAGATTTTAAAAATGGATTCAATTTCTTAAAAATAGCGATATAAAAAAAGGCTAACTTTTCATCACGTTAGCCTTTTTATAATTGATTAAATTTAAACTGATAATTCCTCAGATAAAAACTCGGCGCGTTGTTTTTCTCGCTTATCAAGCATAATCTGCTCAGGATTAATTCCTTGTTCCCGTAACAATTCAATGTTTTGCATGAGGAATTCGTCACTTCCGACAACGTAGAACAGGCCGTCCTTGTCTTCAGCTAATTTTTTTACTTCCTCATAGTAACTGTTGCGGTTATCGACGAACTGCGATGTGAAGTTTTTATCAGGGTTGTTTTGAAATATATTTGTAAATATGAAATCTTTAGTTGAATCGATATTAAGAGAATGCATGTGTTTAATATTGTCTGGGCGATCAAAATATTCGAGTGCAAGAGGTCTAAAAGTGGCTAGCCCTACACCTGATGATAAAAGGTAAACATTTTTGTTCTCCCTTTTAAGCGGCACATTCGAATGCGTTTTAAATAAGGCAACATAACTGCCAACGTCAAGATTTCTTAAAACAGATTTATATTCAGAGCATTTTTCTCGAATACGTGTTGTAATCCCGATTGTATTCTCATTCGGCACGGTCGAAATGGACATATGGCGTACGAGACCTTTGTTCGGTTTCTCCCCAGCATTAAAACCTTCCATAGCTAAATGGGTATGAGCCCCTTCTTCCCATGTGAAGCCTTCTGGGAGCTCGAGAAAATACGTTTTTATCTCTGGTGTTTCCTCAACAATTTTATTTATTTTCGTCCAATATATTTGCATAATATATTCTCCTTAATTCGTAATATAGTATCCTTACTTACTACTATACACCAAATGATAACGATTCTCAATTAAATGAGCTAAATGATGATTACAGTAAATTATGGAATTATAATAAATGAGTCCATATCACGAAATAAGTTTTAAACCGACGGCAGAGCTTAATATTAACGCAATAAAAAAGATTCGTTTCCAATCCTTTGATTCCCCAAAATAAAACATCCCGATTAACGCACTTCCTACGACACTAATTCCTGTCCAAATCGCATATCCCGTACCCATCGGAATCGTTTGCAAAGAATAGCTTAGAAATCCAAGAGCCGATCCAAGCCCTAAAATAATTAATACAACGGTCTGCCAGTTTCGCTTAACAGATAATTGGTTGATCATCGCTACAGCAAACGTTTCACATAGACCAGCAATTACTAAAACAAACCATGCCATTAAGCTCTCCCCCCTTCTGTACTTGACTCATTCTCATTATCCGTCACTAATTTTAGCCCAATAACACCAGTTAAAAGAACTCCGATGAGAAGAATTTTAGCCCATCTGAACGGTTCTCCGAAAAATAAAATTTCCGCAATAACCGTACCACCTGCGCCTAAGCCGACAAAAACAGTGTAGACCGTTCCAGCAGGGAGTACTTGTGCAACAGATATCATTAAATAATTGCTTACGATAATTAAAATAACGGTCGCTGTCCACGTCCAAAAATTATATGAATGCGCTAATCCAATGACCCAAAAAACTTCTAAGACAGCGGCAATAATTAATTTAACCCAGTTTATATTCATAGGAAAACCTCCAAATTTAGTATTAACATGAAAAGCCCAAGAGAAACTAAAAATAGTTATCTCCCAGGCTTTTGTCCTTCCGTGGCACGTTATCACGTGTGTTTTCTCTCGGACCAGACCAACAATAGATGTTGCGGAACCCTAGAAAACATTCTTATTCGATTGTTAATCACTATACAAACATTTTAAATGAATTTAAACAAAAATGCATCTGATACAAATGGATTTAACCTCCCTCATAGTCATCCTTTCTGACTTTTTAAGCATGAAAATATACATGTTGTTCATTTTGCAAATTTTGATCGCTTTATTTTTGTCATAATGAAAGCAACAAAAAGGAAGGGTGAAAAGGATGTTATCGATTCAAGAAGTGAAAAAAACGTATGAAAAGACAGACGCATTAAAAGGAGTTTCGCTTCAAATAGAGCGAGGCATTTGCTTCGGACTTGTTGGGCCTAATGGAGCGGGAAAGTCGACATTAATTAAAATGATTGCCTCTGTCATTCCAGATTTTGATGGGGAAATATCGTTTAATTTTGATGATCCGCAGTCAATCAAACGACATATTGGCTATATTCCCCAAGACATTTGCTTAGAACAAACTCTTACTGCCTTAGATAATTTATATTTTTTCGGTAAGCTTTACGGATTAAAAGGTAAGGAGTTAAAAGAGCGTGCTGAAACGGTTTTAAAATTAATCGGTTTAGAGAAGCACGGTAAAGAAAAGGTACTTAAATTTTCTGGTGGGATGAAGCGGCGATTAAATATCGGATGTGCTTTATTACATGAACCGCAATTAATTATTATGGATGAGCCAACTGTAGGCATTGACCCGCAATCAAGACTGTATATTTTCGACATGATTGAAGCGTTAAAGGAAGAGGGCTGTACCATCATTTATGCGAGTCACTATATGGAAGAGATTGAGCGGTTATGTGATGAGGTTGCGATGATTGATCAAGGAGTTATCGTTGAGCAAGGTGAAATTGATGAATTGTTAAAAAAGCATGCTGAGCCGGCTCTATTTATTAGTGGAGACAATTGTCTGCCTGATGATATTGGCGAGTATTGCACCGTTGAAGATAGAAAAGAAGGCTATTTGCTGAAGGCTAATAATCTTCTATTAATAATTGAGAAAATATTAAACTATGTGAAAGAAAATGCAAGTCAGTTGTATCGATTTGAACTAGTTCAGCCCCGATTAGAAGATGTGTTTATCTCTTTAACGGGAAGTCAATTAAGAGATTAGTAAATAGGAGGGTGTTTATTATGGATGCTATTATTACAATGGAATCAAAAAAATATTTGCAAGACCGCGGTTTACTATTTTGGATGATTATATTACCGATTCTTTTTACAGTTATTTTTATATCCGTTTTCACATCTGGGGTTAGTGATGACGTTAAAACAGAGGTTATTACTTCTATTATTCCGGGTTATGCGGTGATGTTCGTTTTTTTCGTCATGATTAATATGGCTGAAACGTTATTAAACGATAAAAATAGTGGTATGATTGCTAGAATTGCAAGTACACCTCTGTCGCCGTATAAATATTTGTTAGGAAAATGGTTTCCGAACCTTTTTGTCGTATTAATTCAAATAGTAATTCTTTTTGCTTTTGGTAAACTAGTATATGATATTAGTTTTGGGCAACCGTTCGCGCTTCTTTTGATTTCTATCGTTCTTGCAGTAACTGTGACAGGACTCGGCTTAGCTTTAGCACTTTTAGTTAATTCAAACAATATGGCTGTTGCGCTCACTCAAGTTATTGCATTAGGAGGAGCAGTACTCGGTGGATTATGGATGCCGATTGATATGATGCCGTCATTCATTCAAAATTTCGCCAACTTTCTACCGCAATTTTGGGCACATCAAGCCTATCAAAGTGCTTTAGTTGGTGAATTAGAAATGATTGAGCTTGCGAAATCGATATCTATTTTACTTGCTTTTGGATTGGCTGGGTTCTTTTTAGCACTAATTCGCTATCCACATTTTTTAAAAAAGGCGAGAGGTTAAAACATACACAAAGTGGGGGGAACTTATGAAATTAAACATTGATATTGATGACAAATATTCCGAAACGCACGTAACGATTCAAGCATCTGAATGGTCAGAGGAGCTTGAAGCGATTGTGAACGTTATTAAGAAAAATAAACAACAACGTCTTTTCGGCATTGATGAAGATCAAACGGTATTACTGAATCCGAGTGACATTGACTTCGTTTATGCGGAAAATCGGAAAACTTATGCCACCGTGGAAAAGCGTCGCATTGAGCTAAAAATGAAGCTTTATGAAGTGGAAGCGATGTTAACCCCCTATCATTTCATGCGCTTTTCAAAATCAGTGATCGGTAATTTAAATCGAATTGACCGTTTTGAATTGTCGTTTAACGGAAATCTTTGTGTTTATTTTAAATCTGGGAACAAAGAATACGTGTCAAGAAAATACGTTAACCCAATAAAAGAAACACTGTTGATGGGAGGGAATGAAGATGGTCGTTGAAATAATGAAGCGCATCATGCTCGGTTTTGCCTTTGCAGCGATATTTACCTTCATTGTCCTTACGATTTTAATGTTAAATCAGATTGATCCGCCAATTAAACAAATATGGCTCAATATGCTCGCATCAATGACAATTGGGGCTTATTTTGGGCTAGCGTCGTTCATTTTCGATAAAACGAACTGGACACCCCTTGTAAAAACGACCGTCCATTTCAGCTTATCAATCGTCGTTTATTTTATTATAGCTATTAACCTAAAATGGATTCCGCTAGCAATTGGCCCGATTATCTTTAGTATTTTGACGTTTGTTCTAATCTACGTCATTTACTGGTGCGGATATTATTTTTACTATAAACGAATCGAGGAAACGATGAACGCTCATCTTGGAAAATAAAAAAGCACTCTCTTAAAT
>CALKAL010000066.1 GCA_937983065.1 uncultured Bacillaceae bacterium
ATTTTTTAATCGGTTCAATCGCTAATATCGATAACACGATAAATACAGTCATGAAGATTCCTAAAGGTGTTTTGATAAAATCGATAAGATATCCTAACTTCGGAATTTTAAACTGATACGTGCCAATAAGCTGTTCTGAAGTTACGACTTCCTCATCTTTTACATTGTTCGCATCCCCTTTTGTTTCAAAGGCAATCGCTCCATCTTCTTTCTTTGTACTAATGACACGGTGAGTGACTAACGTCTGATCCGAAGATTGAAATGTAATGATATCCCCTTCTTTGATTGTTTTTGGCTCTGTATTTTTAACAATCGCTAAATCTCCAGGCTTTATCGCTGGATCCATACTTCCAGTTAAAACATTTAAAATTGAAAAACCGAATATCGAATTCGCTTCATTTGTTTCCTCATTAGATTGAAACAGTGAAACTCCTACGAAGATAAAAACTAATAAAAATAATATATAAAAAATATTTTTAACCCATTTAGTTAATTGCTTCATATTATTGCCTCGCTTTAAGCTAATTCATTATGCAAAAATTTCAAGCAGCTTTACATTTGGTCGGAAGGTTTATTATTTCGATTGATTACGACAAAAATAAAGTGACAATATGTTTATTACATTTTAATCATAATTAATCGAGTAATCATTCACAGTCATGCTGTATGGTTAAAAATTCGGATTAAAAACCCAATAAACGTCAAGCGTCTATTGGGTAAGAAAATGCATTATCCTACTTTATGTTCTAAACGTAATTTATCAGCAATCATGGCGATAAATTCTGAATTAGTCGGCTTAGCCTTGGATACGCTTACAGTATAACCGAAAATCGCTGATAACGAATCGATATTTCCACGATTCCAAGCAACTTCTATCGCATGGCGAATGGCTCTTTCTACGCGTGAAGCTGTCGTATTATATTTTTTTGCAATATCTGGATATAAAACTTTCGTAATTGAGCCGAGTAATTCAATATCGTTGTAAACCATAGCGATTGCCTCGCGTAAGTACAAATACCCTTTAATATGTGCGGGTACACCAACTTCATGTATGATTGAAGTAATGTTAGCATCCAAATCAATCTTTTTCGTACGTTTCGAAAATTCTACAGAAGGTTTGTTTACAGGTGATTGACGCTCAATTCCTGCAACCTGAAGCACTTGCTCCTTCAGCAATTCTAATTCGAATGGTTTTAACATGTAATATGTCGCACCTAATTCGACTGCTTTTTTCGTCACGGACTCTTGACCAAAGGCTGTTAGCATAATCACATGTGGAAAAACATCTAAATCTAAGTTGCGCATTTTTTCAAGCACCGCTAAACCGTCAATATGCGGCATAATAATATCTAAGATGAGCACATCCGGTTGAGTCTCTTCAAGCATCGTTAGACAATCGTTGCCATTATAAGCAACCCCAACGACTTCGATTGATTCCTCCTCGTTGAAATAATTTTCAATCATTGAAACTAATTCTCGATTGTCATCTGCAATTGCTACTTTTACTTTTTCCATGTAAGTACCTCCCAGAAATTTCTTCTTAAATTTACATATATCTAATTTCCATGAAACATTTAAAAATCCTTCTTTTTTGTTAAATATTTTTGTTTTTTTAATGATTTTTTTTGTTTTCTCCTTATAACTTCTTTTTCCGACATTTATATTGATTTTTCATCATTTTTTGTCGAATCCATAAAAAATGCCCAGTACTGAACATTTCGTACTGGGCATTTTATCATTAACTTGCTTCTTTCATGACATTTGATTGTATTTCAAGTCCTGCTTCTTTTAACATCCATTCAATGTGCACGCCGTAACCTGATGTTGGATCATTTAGAAAAACGTGAGTAACGGCACCGACCAATTTATTATCTTGAATGATCGGGCTACCACTCATTCCTTGAACGATGCCACCTGTTTGATCTAACAATTTTTCGTCGGTTATTTTAATAATTAATCCTTTAGTTTCCGGTGTCTCACTCGGTTCACTACTAACGATTTCAATGTCAAAAGCTTCAACCTTGTCGTCTTTTACAACTGTATAAATTTGTGCTTTACCTTCTTTCACATCTTTAGCGTGTGCAACAGGTATTGCTTTTTGGTTAGGACCGTTAAACATGTCCGAATTTCTTAACTTACCAAAAATCCCAAAATCGCTATTTCGTTGAATCGTTCCTAAGCTGTCATCTTCTAATGAGAAGCGTGCCTTTTTTTCCCCTGGAACACCATTTTCTCCTCGATTAATCGATGTGATATCGGAATTGACAATTTTCCCGTTATAAATATCGACTGGCTTTTTCGTCTGTTGATCCATTATAACATGACCTAAGGCACCGTAACGTTTCGTAATTGGTTCATAAAACGTCATTGTACCGATTCCTGCCGTTGCGTCGCGTATAAATAATCCTAAACGGTATATATCATCATCTTTATCATAAATCGGATCGACGGTTATTGGAAAGATATGCTCTTGCCTTTTGATGAGTAATTTTACAGGCTCGTGACTGTCTTTTTTGCTGCTCATAATATCAACAAAATTGTCCATATTTGCGACCTTTTTACCGTCAATTTGTAAGATGATATCCCCAACTTTTATACCCGCTCTTTCTGCAGATGAAATTTTTTCGTCATTAAATTCCGTCTGACTAAAGCCTACAACAACGACACCACTTGTGTGCAATTTAACTCCGACTGATTGCCCACCAGGAATGACTTGGATTGTATTACTATTTTCTTCGGCGGCAACAACATTAAACTGAATGAATGGAATTAAAAATGAAACAAGGAGAATAAGATGAATTTTAAGGCGAGATTTTTGCATATACACACTCCTTATTTCTCTCTTTGGTGAATGAAGCTGTATCGTTAATTTGAGCATTTAAGGGCTTTTTTAAACGATTAAAACTCATGTAATTCAGTTTATCTTTTCCTTGAGTTCGATATTTTTGGTCCGTATAACTTTTTAAAAAAATGCTTAAAGAAGAGGTTTAAGAAAAGAAAATGGTCACAAACATATTCGTGTGACCATTTTTATTTTGTAGCTTTTGCTTGGTCAATAAGCTCTAATGCATGTTGTTTTGTCGTTTCGGTTAATTCAGTTCCAGAAATCATTCGACCGATTTCTTCAACTGTTTCGTCCTTCGATAATTTAGTAACTGTTGTTGTCGTTCTTCCATCTAATTCGAGCTTTTCAATTCTTAAATGTTGATCGGCCATAGCAGCCACTTGCGGTAAATGTGTAATACAGAGCACTTGAGACTGGTTCGATATATCACTAATTTTCTGGGCCATTGCTTGAGCGACTCGACCACTAACTCCCGTATCCACTTCATCAAATATGACACTCGTCATTTGCTGTTGATCTGAGAAAATCCGTTTCAATGCAAGCATTATTCGTGAAATTTCACCGCCAGATGCAACTTTATGGAGTGGTTTTAACGGTTCACCTGGATTTGTACTAATTAGAAATTGTACGTGATCAAAACCTTCTTTATTTAGTTTCACTTGCTTATCTTTCCATTGTACATTTCCTTCAGTTATCGAAAATTCAACATCAAAAATTGCTTTTTCTAAATAAAGATCATTTAGCTCGTTTTTTATAGTACGAATTAATTTGTCAGCAATGGTTTTTCTTATTTTGTGTAAGTTTTCTGCTTCAACTATGGCATCTTTTTGCAAATGTTCAATTTGCTTTTGCATCGATTCCAAATGGGATTCTTTATTTTCGAGTTGTTCCAATTCTTCTTCCATTTCAATCATGTACGTAATTAACTCATCGACTTCCTTACCATATTTTCTCTTAAGTCGATTAATTTCATGCAAGCGACTTTCTACTTCATCTAATCGTTTCGGGTCAAATTCTAATGCATCTAACTGGTTACGTAATTGAAATGTTAATTCTTCAATTGAATAGTAATAAGAATTTAGCTCTTCAAAAATTTTACGATATGATTCATCAACATCTTCAATATTTTCTAAAGATGAGGTCGCATGACTTAAAAAATCTAATCCTTTATTTTCACCGTAAAGTGAATAATAAGCCATTTGCAAATTTTCATGAAGACGTTCATAATTAGACAATTGCTGTTGTTCTTTTTCTAATTCCTCATCTTCCCCAAGCTCTAAATTGGCGTTTTTTAATTCGTTTAGTTGAAATGATAATAAATCATAGCGTTCGTTATATTGCTTTTCGCTTTCAGTTAACTGCTTATATTTTTTTAAAACAGACGTTAATTCATCGTAAATCGTTAAATATGATTGTTTAGCATCTTCAATTTCCGCCAAGTTGAACTGATCTAACAATTTTATATGTTGTTCTGGGTGCATAAGGACTTGTGTTTCGTGCTGACTATGTATATCGATAAAAAGCTGTCCGACCTCTTTTAGCATCGCTAGTGTAACGAGCTTACCGTTTATGCGACAAATGCTTTTTCCTTTTGCAGTAATGAGACGCTGTAATAAAATACTGCCCTCATCATCTAAGGCGATATCAAAATTATTTAGTACGTCATATACAGCATGGTTTTCGTCATCAATGAAAAATAGCCCTTCAATAGAAGCTTGGTCAGTTTCATGTCGAACAAATTCGACAGATCCTCTTGCACCAGCTAGCAATTGAATGGCATCGATAATAATGGATTTACCTGCACCAGTTTCCCCTGTTAAAACGGTTAAACCGTCTTCAAAAGTTAAAGAAATTTCATCAATTATTGCAAAGTTTTTAATCGTTAATTGCGCTAACATGAAAAGCCACCTCGATTTAGTCTAACATTTCCATAAATGTTTCGTAAACGGATTGACCATATTGTTCAGATCGGCAAATAATTAAACACGTATCATCGCCACAAATCGTTCCCATAACGCCTTCCCATTCCATTTGGTCAAGTAAAACTCCAACAGAATGAGCATTTCCTGGTAATGTTTTTAATACGATAAAATGATCCGCATAGTCCGCCGATACAAAATTATCTAAAAGATTGCGTCTCAATTTGTTTGTCGGGTCAATGCGATTGTTTTGGGGCAGGCTATACTTATACCTACCATCCTTTGTAGGTATTTTAACTAATTGTAATTCCTTAATGTCTCTAGAAATTGTCGCTTGGGTCACTTGATAGCCTAATTCATGAAACATTTTAACTAATTCATCCTGGGTTTCAACATTGTGGTTAGTAATTATTTCTTTAATTTTCATAAGTCGCTGAACTTTCTTCATTTATTTCATCACCAAACTTTAATTTTATTTGGAATGTTTATCTTAGAGTTGGTTAGTTATTTTAAAAGCTTGTTATGAGCTTCATGAACGACTTGAATAATCTTATTTTCATTAACTAAATTTACATCGTTTGAACTTTCATCCCATTTTAAATGGATTAAAAATTCGATGTTCCCTTCTCCGCCCGTAATTGGAGAGTAATCGATATTTATAATACGATAGCCTTGATCTAAGGAAAATTGCGTTATTTTCTTTAAAACGTCGATATGAACAGTTTCATCTTTAACTATTCCTTTTTTACCAACTTGTTCTCTACCTGCTTCGAACTGCGGCTTAATCAAAGCGACAATGTCTGATTTAGGCTGGAGTAATGTTTTTAAAACTGGAAAGATTAAAGTTAACGAAATAAACGAGACATCAGTTACAGCAAAATTAGGTAGCCCATGTTGTAAATCATCACGGGTTACATATCTAAAATTTGTACGCTCCATAACGTGGACACGTGGGTCACTTCTTAATTTCCAATCAAGTTGATTATAGCCTACATCTATTGCATAAACTTCCTTTGCACCAAATTGTAAGGCACAATCTGTAAAGCCTCCTGTAGATGAGCCGATATCAATGACTAATTTATCTTGAATCGTTAAGTCAAAGGTTTTTAACGCTTTTTCTAACTTCAGCCCACCACGACTTACGTATGGGATAGCCTTTCCCTTAACTGTAATATTTAATGACGGATCAATTTTTAAACCTGGCTTATCGAGGCGTTCCGTTCCATTAAAAACTAATCCCGCCATGATTGAACGTTTTGCTTTTTCTCGAGAGTCGAAAAAACCTTGATCAACTAAAAACGAATCTAAACGAACTTTTTTCATACTTAAGCTCTTTTCATTTTTTTTGGTACAATTTCTGTAATTTGTTTAACAATTTGATCCTCTGTTAAACCGATCTCCTTTAACAATTCACCGACACTTCCATGTTCGATAAATCGATCAGGAATCCCCATACGATGTACATACGGAACCGACAACTTTTCTTCTTCAAAAAACTCCAAAACAGAGCTTCCAAAACCACCTTGAAGCGCATGTTCTTCAACAGTCACAACTGGAATGTTTTCTCTTGCAATCTGCTTTAACATTTGATGGTCTAACGGCTTAATAAAGCGTGCGTTCACAACGCGAACAGATATACCTTCTAAAGCAAGCCTTTCAGCTGCATTTAAACTATCATCAATCATCGTGCCAAATGTTAAAATAACGATATCTTTACCTTCTCTTAAAACCTCCCATTTACCGAGTGGGATTTTTTTAAACGGGTCATCATTTGGCGCTTCTTTAACATTTCCTCTTGGATAACGAACTGCCGCTGGGCCATCTGTTTCTAAAGCTGTATAAACCATGTGCTGACATTCATTAGCATCCTTTGGCATCATGATTGTCATGTTGGGTAAATGTCTTAAAAAGGAAATATCAAATACCCCTTGATGCGTCTCACCATCAGCACCGACTAATCCCGCACGATCAATACCGAAAACTACATTTAAATTTTGACGTGTAATATCGTGAACAACTTGATCATAGCCCCGTTGTAAAAATGTTGAATAAATTGATAAAAACGGTTTATAGCCTTGTGTTGCAATACCCCCAGCTAAAGTCGTTGCATGCTGTTCAGCAATTCCAACATCAAATAGACGATCAGGAAACTTCTGTTTAAAATCCTCTAATTTCGAACCGACCGTCATCGCAGGAGTGATTGCAACAATTTTTTCATCTTTTTCAGCTAGTTTCATTAATGTGTCACTTACGACTTTACTCCATGCTGGTCCACCAGCTGATCCTTTTACTGTTTCTCCGGATTCAATTTTATATGGACCAACGCCATGCCAAGTACCAACTGTATCTTTTTCAGCTGGTTGATAGCCTTTACCTTTTTTCGTAATTACGTGTAAAAGGATCGGTCCTTCCGTTTTTTTAGCATAACTAATTGATTTAAATAGATCATCAAAATCATGTCCATCAACTGGACCGTAATACGTAAATCCAAGTTCTTCAAAAAACATTCCTGGAACGACTAAATATTTTAAGCTATCTTTAACTCTTTCCGCTGTTGATGCTAATTTTCCACCAACTGCAGGAATCTTTTTAACGAGTAGCTCAATTTCATCTTTTAGCCAGTTATATTTATGACCACTTCTTAAACGACCTAAAATATTGTGCATCGCACCAACATTCGGTGCAATTGACATTTCGTTATCGTTTAAAATAACGATCATATCTTTCTTTTCACTGCCAATATGATTAAGCGCTTCCATCGCCATGCCGCCAGTTAAGGCACCATCACCAATAATCGGAACAATATTATGATTCTCACCGCTTAGATCTCGCGCAATCGCCATTCCCATAGCCGCAGATAGTGATGTTGAGCTGTGGCCTGTTTCCCATAAATCGTGTTCACTTTCGCTCCGTTTAGGAAATCCACTTAAACCTTTATATTGACGTAGCGTTGGAAAATCACTCGCACGTCCTGTTAAAATTTTATGCACGTACGCTTGATGCCCGACATCCCAAATAAATTTATCTTTCGGGCTATCAAAATGGTAATGTAGAGCAAGGGTTAATTCAACAATGCCTAAATTAGGACCTAAATGCCCGCCTGTAATCGATAATTGTTCTATTAAAAACTTTCGGATTTCTTCACTTAATTGAATCAATTGTTCTTTATTTAATTTTTTTATAATTGATGGATGTTTAATTTTACTCAGATCCAAATCGGATCACACACCTTTTAATGACATATTTTTCATTTAAAAAATAACTTGCTTTAAATAACCTTCAACAAAGTCTTATATTTTACCTGCATTTATTAATGAAATGATCTTAAATTAATTTTCTAAAACGACAGCTATATCCTTTATCATAATAAGTATTACGATTAAAAGTCCAACAATCTATCTTGTCTTATTTTAAGTTGTATTTACAGTAATTGAAAAATTGCCGCTAACACAAAGGTGATAACGGCCATACTAAAAATAAATCATATCGTTCTTTTAATAAATCCTTGATCATGTTTCCACTTGAATTAATGTTCATCGTTCAATGAGAAAAAAATTACTTAATATTTAATGAAAATGTTACTTCATAAATAAAGTAACTAACTTGATTGACATGCTTTTTTTATCCCTTATATTTTATCACATGAATTTGCTTCAAACAATGACGAACTAGTATGAACGATTGCCAAATAAATCAATTAAATCTAGTAAGAAAGGCTGATTAATCTTAGCTTCATTGTATTTTTCAATTGCCTTTTCAATATAAGATTGCTTTTTTTCAATGGCACCATCTAAACCTAAAATTTTCGGATAGGTGCTTTTATTATTTCCTACATCGCTACCTGTTGGTTTTCCAATTTCTTCAACGGAGCCAGTCACGTCCAAAATATCATCTTGTATTTGAAAAATGAGCCCTAAATAGTCTCCAAATTGATCTAATGCTTCGATTTGTGGAGGCGTTGCTTTACCGAGATAACTTCCAATTTTCACTGCTGCACGAATCATTTCCCCTGTTTTTTTCCGATGAACTTCAATTAATTCCTGTTCTTTTAATTGTTTATTTTCCGCTTCTAAATCTAAATATTGACCGGCTATCATTCCTTCAAACCCACTCGCTTGACTTAATTGATGCAGGCAGTACACTTTTTCCTCAGCTTCTAACTCTTTCGTCATTGACACAATTTGAAATGCGTATGTTAATAGACCGTCACCAATTAAAATAGCTGTTGCTTCATCAAATTGCTTATGGATTGTAGGTTTTCCCCGTCTTAAATCATCGTCATCCATCGCTGGTAAATCGTCATGGATTAATGAATATGTATGGATTAATTCTAAAGCGATTGCTGGGGGGATAATCTTCTCAATCTTTGAATCAAAGGCTTCAAAAGCAGTCATCATTAAAATTGGGCGAAGGCGTTTTCCCCCCGCCTCAACCGCATATTCAAGTGCAGCGTATAACGTAGGGGGCATATTAATCTGTTTAATTTCTCTTTTTAAACGGTCATTTATTAATTGTTGTTTTTCTCTAATATAATCATTAATAGTCACTTGTTATTCTTCCTCCACGTGGAATATCTCTTCTTCTCCTGTTTCTTTCATAATTTTCGTCATTTCTGATTCTACGGATTTCAATTTGTCATTACAATACTTTGCAAGAACCATTCCTTCTTTATAATATTCAATGGCTTTTTCTAAAGGAACATCGCCTTCCTCAAGCTTTATTACAATTGATTCTAATTTCTCCATCGCTTTTTCAAATGTTAATTGTTCTTTTTCTGACATTTTTAATCCTCCTTCTCTTCGATTCCCCATACTTGACAATCTAATGAACCATCACTCAATTGGACAGTTACGCTATCTCCAGGTGAGACTAATTTCGTCGATTTAATGATTTTATTTTCAGCGTTATACGTGATAGAATAACCTCTTTTCATTGTTTCAAGAGGGTTTAACAACGATAATTTATCTAATTGGCGTTCAAAATGATTTGTAGTATCGTTAATTTTTTGTTCGATCATTCGTTTTAAAGTTTGATGTTTTAACAGAAGCTCTTCTTTTTTATGATTGATTAATTGGGTAGGTTTTGTCTGAATTAATTTTTCTTTTAAATAATTATGATTTAATTTCTTCTCGTCAATAAATCGAACAATACGTTTATTTAATTCGATTAAATATTGATCTAATTGTTGCTCCTTCTGTCGCGTTAAATGAATTGGATATTTAAAGGCATATGCATTTTTCATCGCATCAAGCTTCGATTTATAATTATTTATATAATGTTTCATTCCTTGTTCAAGCCGGTGCTGATAGTTAGTCATTTGTTTACTTAAATCCATTAAAGAAGGAACAGATAACTCAGCTGCAGCCGTTGGAGTAGGTGCTCTTAAATCCGATACGAAATCACTTATTGTATAATCTGTCTCGTGCCCTACCGCTGAAATTACAGGAATGGTTGAATGAAAGATAGCTCGAGCGACTACTTCTTCATTAAAAGCCCATAATTCTTCAATCGAGCCACCACCTCGTCCGACGATAATCGTATCAAAATGCTTCAGTTCATTTGCTTTCTCTATCGCTTTTGCAATCGATTCCGCAGCATAATCACCTTGAACAGAAACTGGGATAACCGTTCTCTTTACTGAGGGGAATCTTCTATGTAATGTCGTTATAATATCACGAACTGCTGCTCCAGTTGGTGATGTAATAATCGCGATATGCTTTGGGATTTTAGGAATCGTTTTTTTTCTTGCTTCATCAAACAATCCTTCTTTTTCAAGCTTTTCTTTTAACTGCTCATAAGCTAAATATAGTGCGCCAATTCCATCAGGCTGCATCTCTTGTATGTAAATTTGATATTGGCCTTGGGGACCATATACTGAAATATCCCCTTTCACTAATACTTTCATTCCGCTATTCGGTTTAAACGTTAACCGTCTATTTTGCGATTGAAACATAACTGCAGAAATTTTTGCTTGCTCATCTTTTAATGTGAAATACATATGCCCACGGGAATGATGGTTAAAATTCGAAATTTCCCCTTGAATTAAAATCCCTTTTAAGTGACGGTCAGTATCGAATTTCCGTTTAATATAATTCGTAACTGCTGATACCGTTAAATACTTTTGCACCCAAGCACACCTCCTGACAGTAAAATTATTATAACCATTGATTTTCTGTAGCTTTAATTGTGTTGTATAGGAGCATCGTAATTGTCATCGGTCCAACACCTTTAGGGACAGGAGTAATATAGCTAGCAATTTCTTTTACATTTTCAAAATCAACATCACCGACAACTTTTCCCGATTCTAAATACGTGTTTCCGATATCGATAACGACGGCACGTTCTTTTACCGCTTCTTTCGTAATTAACCCATTTCTACCGACAGCAACAATTAAAATGTCAGCCTGTTTCGTATAATGATATAAATCAACTGTTTTTGAATGACAATACGTAACGGTCGCATCTTCGTTGAGTAACATTTGGCCGATTGGTTTACCGACAATATTGCTTCTACCAACGATGACGACATGTTTACCTTGAACAGGAATATTATAATAGTTAAGTAATTTCATAATACCAAAAGGGGTACAAGGAAATAGCGTGTCTTGACCGATTGAAAGCTTTCCAACATTAATTGGGTGAAATCCATCAACATCTTTATTCGGATGAATCGTTTCCAATACTTTCTTTTCATCAATGTGATTTGGTAATGGGAGTTGGACTAAAATACCGTGAACTGATTGGTCAGCATTTAATTGATTAATATAGTTTAAAAGTGTTTCTTCGTCGACATCCGTTTGAAAAGCCTTGATTGTTGAATGGATGCCGATTTTTTCACAAGCTTCTTTTTTTATTCTAACGTAAGTTTTTGAGGCGGGATCATTTCCGACGATAATAACGGATAATGACGGTTGAATACCTTTGTTTTTAAGTTCTTTAACTTTATTTTTAAGCTCGCTCCGATAACTCGTAGCAAGTTCGTCTCCATACATAATTGTTGCACTCATTTAAACACCTACTATTCGTTCATAAATTTCGATAATACACCGTTAATAAATTTTCCTGATTGTTCTTCATTATATTTTTTTGCTAATTCGACGGCCTCATTGATTGCTACTTTATTAGGCGTGTTTTCTTCATAAAGAATTTCGTAAACAGCAATTCTTAAAACCGTTTTCTCGACGGTTGCTACGCGATTGAACGACCACTTTTCAAGCTTTTCACTAATTTGTGTGTCAATTTCAGTTAAATGACTAATAACACCTTCAATTAACGTACTGGCATACGGATTAATTTTTCCGTCAATCGTTTCAATGAGATGATCTGCTGATTTATCTTTATTAATATCGATTTGATATAACGTTTGAAAAGCTTTTTCTCTCGCTTGTTTCCTACTCATCTTTTTACTCCTTTAACATATTCCAATAATGTTACATTTACAATCATTAGTTTACATGAAAATGGCCGTTAAGTTAAATAGTTACCCCCCTTAATTGTAGTTATTCATATAAAAAAAGCTAAATCCTTTTTATCATATTAAAAAAAGCTTGTTGAACAACCTTTTTTTAGGTTATGTACCAACAAGCTTTAAAGCATTTCTACAAATTGTTATTGTGATTCTTTCGTCTCGTTCGTTTTTTCTTCGATTTGGACGCCTTCAATGTGAACGTTAATTTCTAATATTTCTAAAGCTGTCATATTTTTTAATGTCGTTCGAATGTTATCTTGAATTTTTTCAGCAACGGTCGGAATCGAAACACCATAGTCTAAAACCGTGTACACATCAATGACAATCCCATCATCGTTTAGTTCGACTTTTACCCCTTTACCGTGCTTCTTTTTACCGAAACGTTCTGTCACATTAGAGGCTAAGCTCCCCCGCATGTTAGCTACACCGGTCACTTCATTAGCAGCAATCCCAGCGATCACCTCGATAACCTCAGGGGCAATCTCTACTTTACCGAGCGACTGATCTGCACTAACGTTTAACACATTTTTCTCTTCCATTTATTTCACCTCTTCTGTTGATTCATCCTTTAATACATCATATTGTTCCAAAAATTTAGTATTAAAGTCTCCGTCAATAAATACGGGATGATTCATCATTTCTTTGTGGAATGGAATTGTTGAATATATCCCTTCAATGATAAACTCATCTAATGCTCGATTCATACGTTGAATCGCTTCTTCTCTTGTTTTTCCATGCGTGATTAATTTTGCAATCATTGAATCATAGTACGGTGGAATTTGCCACCCTGTGTATGCAGCTGAATCAACACGTACCCCTAATCCACCTGGAGGTAAATACATATTAATTTCCCCAGCTGATGGCATGAAGTTTTTAAACGGGTTCTCGGCATTAATTCGACATTCGATTGACCAACCATCAAATTGGACATCCTCTTGTTTAAAGGATAGTTCATTACCGTTTGCGATATGGATTTGCTCTTTAATTAAATCAATACCAGTAACCATTTCGGTGACGGGATGTTCAACTTGAATTCTTGTATTCATTTCCATGAAATAAAACTGCTTCGTCGAACGATCGTATATAAATTCAATCGTCCCTGCTCCGACATAATTAACTGCCTGAGCTGCTTTAACTGATGCTTCCCCCATCTCTTGACGTGTTTTTTCATCAATAGCTGGTGAAGGGGTTTCTTCAATTAATTTTTGCAAACGTCTTTGTACAGTACAGTCTCTTTCACCTAAATGGACTGTGTTCCCGTGTGTGTCTGCTACAATTTGAATTTCGACGTGACGAAAATCTTCAATATATTTTTCTAAATAAACCCCAGGATTTCCGAAGGCGGTTTTCGCTTCATTTTGCGTAATACGAATACCGTTTACGAGTTCTTCTTCATTTCTCGCAACACGGATTCCTTTTCCGCCACCACCTGCCGTTGCCTTAATAATGACAGGATATCCGATTTCTTTAGCAATTTTTTTACCTGAATCGATATTTTCAATAATTCCGTCTGAGCCTGGAACGATCGGGACACCTGCTTTTTTCATCGTTTCCCGCGCAACATCCTTCGTTCCCATACGAGAGATTGCATCTGCACTCGGCCCGATGAAAATAACATTACATTCTGCACACATTTCTGCAAAATCAGCATTCTCAGCTAAAAAACCGTAGCCAGGATGAATCGCATCGACGTCAGTTAATTTAGCTAAGCTCATAATGTTCGTTTTGTTCAAATAACTATCTTTACTCATCGTTGGACCGATACAATAAGCTTCGTCCGCTAATTGAACGTGAAGTGAATCTTCGTCAGCTTCAGAGTATATGGCAACGGTTTCAATTCCGAGCTCTTTACATGCCCGAATGATTCTTACTGCAATTTCCCCTCTGTTAGCAACTAATACTTTTTTAATCACGGGCTAATCCCCCTTATTTTTTCACTCTAAATAGAGGTTGTCCATATTCTACTAACTCTTCATTTTCTACTAAAATTTCTACAATTTCGCCACTAACCTCAGCTTCGATTTCGTTAAATAGTTTCATCGCTTCTACGATACAGACGACCGTTTTTGCATCAACTTTATCGCCTAATTGAACATATGGCGGATCTTCTGGGGAAGGAGCAGCATAAAATGTTCCGACCATTGGGGATTTGATTTCATAATCATAATCCACAGTTTTTTCGTTCTTGTCCTGCTCCTTTTCTTCACTCGCTTCTACCTTATCAGCAGCCACTTCCATTTGTTCGCTTTTCGCAGAAGGAGTCATATGAATAGGTTCAACAGGTTGTTCAACGACTTGTCGGTTAACAACGACGTTTTCTCCTGAAGATTTCTTCAACTTCACTTTCGTACCATTCGCTTCATAAGTGAAATCTGTAATCGATGATTCATCAATTAATTTAATTAATTCGCGTATTTCTTGAACTTTTAACATTGTTGGCACTCCTTTAAACTTTAATAACAGGTACTAATAATTCCTACTAATTATTGTACGATAAACGATATAATAACTTCAACTACATCTTAAAATAATAATTCCCATACCTTTACTTGATATGGGATTCATTCTAGCATATATTTTTATATTTTATAACTATTTTTAAAGAAAGGGGGCTATTATGACGATTGTGTAGCGTTCAATTGATGTTTTAATAGAAAGATAAATCGATTGAAAGCCCCCTCGTTTTCACGTTTTAACAGTCATTAATGTCTTTAATCTGACATTTTCTTTATGCTTCATCGTCTTGAAATCTAACGCGTACATCCATTATACCAAATTCATCCCTCGCCATTTGCATAAGATTGTTAGCATCTGTTTTTGATAATTCCTCTGTAATAACAGTTATTTCCACAAAATCATCTTCTTTTCTTACTAGTACGTCGCGATAGCCCTTCTCTTGCATGATCGTTCTTTCTAAATAAGATTCTTTACGAGCAGCTGCTTGTAAATCATTAATCTGCTCCATTGCGTTATTAATTTCATCTGTAGAAGAATTGCTTGATGCGACAATAGCTGATAGTTGCTCTTTCATTTCGTTATAATCATCTTGTCTTTCTAAACGAATTGTTGTAAACATATCATCGATCGAAGTAATTCCCGTGACATCTAAATCATCTAAATCTGGCATTTCATCGGCGTCATCGGGTTGATCACCTTCATCGTCTGATTCCCTTTCATCATCCATTTCCCTTTCATCATCACTTACACCAGCGTACTGATCATCTCCTGGTGAAGTAATGTAAAATACACTTAACACAATTAATAAACTTAACATTGTAATTAACCATACTGTTTGCTTTTTTAATACCATTATTGTTCCTCCTTATCTTTTGGCATGACAGAAATTCGATGCGTTGAAATGTCTAACAATCGAGAGACCGCTTCAACGACCATTTGCTTCCTTTGAATCTGATCAACCCCTTCCGCTATAACGAGAACACCTCGAATATCTGGCATTTTCGTCTGTATAAGTAAAGGTTCTTCACTATTATTTTTTCGAAGGATGACGGTTTGTTGTTCAATCGTTTCATCTTCAACTTTCCTCGTTCCTCCGCCTTGATCGGTTTCTTCAGTTCGTTGGTAGCCTGTAATTGTGTTTTGTTCGTAAACTTTAAGTGAAGAAGCATCTAATTGAACTAAAACTTGTACATTAGAAATTCCTTGTATACTCTCAAGCGCATTCTCAAGGTCGTTTTGGATTAGGTGTTGGATGTCACTAATAACATCATCTCTACTTGGTGTGACATCGTCATCATCTTTATCACTTAACCATACTTCCTGTTGTCTCTCTTCAATGATTAGCTGGTCATCCGACGTATCATTTTTAAATATGTTAGAAATAATTAAAAAGAGTAAGCCTATTAAGCCTATTAAAATAATGTATGATCGTTTAGTCGGCCGATTTGAATCATTTTTCATTTTAAATAGATCTTTTAACGGTTGAATGATTCTCACTCTCCTTCCCACACGAGTGTTACTTGTTCTATGTTTAAGCCCAATATTTGAGCAATTCTCTGTTTTATTTGCTCCTCTTCTTCAAGATCGTTATTTATATCATCGCTTTGTTGTGCGGGTATTGTGATCGGTTCTATTTCTTTTATTTCATTAGAAGTTAATTGTCTGACATGAAAAATAATCGAATCAATTTGTTGGGATTCATGAGCCAAAACGTCTTCAGGCAGTAAAATCGAAATATCGCTAATGGCTAAGTCATAATGATGTCTCAACTCCTCTTCGACTAAATTATTTATTTGAATTTCTAGCTGTTCTAATATATATGCATGTTGTTGGGCTTGTATATCATTTTTTTTTAGAGAAATTTCTTCATCGATTGACTCGTTTACATGGAACTCTTCATTTAATTCAAAGGAAGCAATCAAATCATCAGGATTTATATTAAAAAGTTGAATGATAGGTTGTAAAAAGATGAGAAAAATAACTAAGCCAAAAACAAGTTTAATCACTTTTTCATGGGAGCTTTTCGGAATGAGTAGCGATATAATAGTTGCTATAAAAATAAAAAATACGATTTGGCTAATCCAGTCTGTTAAATACGACATCTTTTCCCACCCTCTTCATCGCACCATTAACGTCATATTTCCAACGATTACTAGCATCACTAATGCAAAGAAAAACATAATTGAAACGGCTAATAAAGCTGTGAAAATATATAAAATATGTTTGCCCATCGTATCAATCGCATCAACTATCGGACCATCAGCAATCGGTTGTAAAATAGCTGCTGAAAATTTAAAAATAAGTGATAAAACTAACACCTTTAATGCTGGAAAAAGTGTAATGACTAATATAGCGATCACACCAGTTAATCCGATAGCATTTTTTAATAAAACTGATGCTGAAAAAACAGTATCCGCAGCGTCCGTAAACATTCTTCCAACAACAGGGATGAAATTGCTCGTCACAAATTTCGCTGCTCTTAACGCCACCCCATCACTTACTGCAGCAGTCACTCCTTGAATGGACATGACGGATAAGAATAAGGTTAAAAATCCACCTAATATGAAAAAGGCTGCTTGTTTTAATAAATTAGCTAAACGTGACACATTATACTCAGGATTAAATGTACTAATAATGCTTAAAACCGCAGATAGAAAAAATAAAGGTAAAACAACTTTTCCTACTATAAATCCACTAAATTGAATAAATAGAAGGAGAATCGGATTGAAAAATGCAACGGACGCAATATTCCCAAACGCCGCCATCATACTAAGCATTAACGGGAGTAAAGCGAGCATAAAATCCCCCATTGACGAGATGGCATCGGTAACGAAACTAGCCGCTTGATGAAAGCTAGAAATGGCTAGTGTTAATAGAACACCGAAAATGACTAAATAGCTCACTTTAGATACATTTTCGCTTTCAAATGATTGAATGAGAACGCGGATAAATACACTTAATAATGTTAAAAATATTAATATACCGAGAAGTCTTCCGTTAATAATCCATTCATGAATAAAAAAGTGAAGAATTCCACGCATCCAATCTTTTATAGAAAAAATAGATCCATCTCTAACGACGTCATACCAATTAGAGTTGTTCGAAAATGGCAAGTAGTCCTCATATGTCGTCATAATATCTTGCCAAGCTCGCGCTACTCTTTCGTCATCAAGCCATTCTTCGGATAAAGATTCAAAGGTTTCCTCTTCAACATCATTAGCAGTTACAACAACGGGGCTTAATAAAATAATTACTAATAGTAGGAATGATACGACCGATTTCTTCATCATTGACCCCTCTTTAATTAGTGCGGAATGAAGTGCATTAATGTTTCTAATACCGCAATGAATATTGGCAAGGCTAAAACTAATATAAATATTTTTCCGACCATTTCTACTTTGACAGCAATCGCTTCTAAATCGGCATCCTTTAATAAATGTGATGCAAACTCCGTAATATAAGCAATTCCGATTACTTTTAAGATCGTATCTAGATGAGGTATTGACACGTTAAAGCGACTAATAATTTGATTAAACACATCGAATAGTTGGGAAATATGAGAAAGAATATACAAAAATATAAAAACTCCGATAATAATAACGAGTAAAAAACTAATCGATTCATTTCTTTCTCGAACTAATATAACTAATAAACTAGCGATGATGACGACGGCTAAAATTTGTAAAAGCTGCATTACATAAATAACCCTCTAATAATCATTTGTAATAAAAACACAGATTTAATCTGTTGGAATAATCGAGAAAGATGATCAATGACGATGACAAGAATGATGATAAAACCGATTAATGTTACCCAATGGGCGATATCTTCTTTTCCCATCTGTTTTAATATCGTGTGGATCATCGCTAAAACGATTCCGATGGCCGCCACTTGAAATAGTAAATGAACTTCATTCATCGTCAACGCTCCTCATCTTATATAAAAATCAACATTAATAATAATCCTGTTAAAAAGCCTAACGTTCGAAAAAGACTAGCAAATTTTCTCTCATCATCTGCGGCATCACTTAATTCCCTTTGTAAATGAAGCTTAGCAAGGTGAATTTGCTTTTGTTGTTGGTCCAAATTATGTACGCCGAGAGATTGTCCAAATTGAATCATTATTTCTTTTTCTTTATGACTCATCGCTGTAAGTGACCATTTTTTATTTACAATGTCTGTCCAAATTGTTTGCAGCGATTCATGAGACTGTTCTAACCCTTCAGCAATCGCCTGAAAAATTTGGCCAAGAGGCTGGGTCAGCTGTTTTGATAACTGGAAAAGGACCCGTTGAATCGGTTCTTTCGAATAAACCATTTCTGCTTCCATCATTTGCAGAGCATGTAAAAGTTCTTTCAGTTGCTTCGGTCTTTTATTGTAATTTTTACCGATATCGAGACCGACCCACGTGCACGTGAACAGGATGAGAATTGCGCCGATCCACTTCATCGTTAAAACTCCTTATCTCTTTTTTAATCGGTTGAAAAGCTTGATCATAGACAGCCTCAATCGTTCCAGCTTGCTTGCCTCTTTTTAAAACGACATAGCGCGTAAAAGTTTGTTCATGAAAAAGCTGTTGTAAAGATGGACGTTTTTTAATTTCGTTTACACTACTTCCGTGAACACTGCACAATAGTTGAACTCCTGCATGAAGGGCTTCAAGTAAGCTTTTTACATCTTTATCACTTCCGATTTCATCAACTGCTAAAACTTCCGGGGACATGGAACGAATCATCATCATCATTCCTTCTGCTTTCGGACAATCAGCCATGACATCAGTTCGTTTTCCGATATCATGCTGGGGCACACCTCTAAAAGAAGCGGCAATTTCTGAACGTTCATCAATGAGCGATACCCGCTTTGCCTCGACACCGTATAAACCATCACTAATTGAACGAATTAAATCTCTAAGTAAAGTCGTTTTGCCACTTTTAGGCGGTCCGATAATTAATGTATTTTCGATTGATTCACTCCGTATATATGGAAGGACAGATTGGGCAACCCCTTTATGTTCTTTAGCTACTCGAATATTAAAAGATGAAATATGTGTAATCGCTTGTACTTGTCCACCTACAACGGAAACTTTACCTGAAATACCGACTCGGTGGCCACCAGGGATTGTAATGTAGCCACTTCTCAATTCTTCCTCAATTCGATAAACAGAATGCTGACTAATTTTACCGAGTAATTCCTTTGCATCTGCATCTGTAAATACGTACTTCTCGATAAATAAACTATGATGACTAAAAATAAGCTCTGGTGACTTATTAATTCTAAATCGAATCTCTTCTAACGTATTAAATTGATTTGAATAGTGATGAATATATGAAGCGATTGCTGGTGGTAATACAGGTAATATTTCTTTCAAATAAATCACCTTCTTCGTTTGTACAACTATTCTATGAGCCTAATCTTTTAAATATGAAAAAGGATATAAAAAAAGAAGACACCTAGAAAGATGTCTTCTTTAATCAATTTGAATGTTTTATTTATAACTAATGTTTAAGCACGGGAAACATATTTTCCATCACTCGTACTGACGATTAATCGATCACCCGTATTAACGAATAGTGGAACTTGTAAGGTTAAACCTGTTTCAACCGTAGCAGGTTTCGTTCCTCCACTCACCGTATCGCCTTTAATTCCTGGCTCGGTTTCAATGACTTCTAACTCAACGTTATTTGGTAGCTCAACACCTAACACATTTCCGTTATATATGAGCACGTTTACTTCCATGTTTTCTTTTAAAAACTTTAATTCATGTTCAATTTGAGATGCAGGTATTTCTATTTGCTCATACGTTTGTGTATCCATAAACGCATGGTTGTTTCCGGAAGCATATAAATACTGCATCGTATTTCGTTCTAAATGAGCTGTATTTACTTTTTCACCCGCACGAAATGTTTTTTCTTGAATATTTCCATTTTCTAAATTACGTAATTTTGACCGAACAAAGGCGGCCCCTTTACCTGGCTTGACATGTTGGAATTCCATCACTTGCCAAATATGTCCTTCTAATTGAATCGTTAAACCTGTTCTAAAGTCGTTTACAGAAATCAATGCCTTCTCCTCCTTTAAAAATGAACCATCGATCAGTGGAAAATATCCCACTTCGACTAATAATTAGTAAATCCCTTTTAGAATCTTCCACACTTACTTTTATCGTTTGAATTAAGCCTTGGAAGTAGAAATCTTACTAATTATTAAACTGAATCAACAAAACGAATTATAATGTAATTAACTCTTTCGATGAATGTGTGAACGATTCATTTCCGTCCTTTGTTATTAAAATATCATCTTCAATTCGGCAACCACCGACGTCTGGTATATAAATCCCTGGTTCAATCGTCACGACCATCCCAGGTTTTAAAACCGTTTCAGAACGGAAAGATAAAGAAGGTGCTTCATGAACGTCCATTCCTAAACCGTGTCCTGTTGAATGGCCGAAGTATTCACCGTATCCTTTCTCAGTAATATAATCTCTCGTTAACGCATCCGCTTCTTTTCCTGTTAAACCAGCCTTTGTTCCTTTCATCCCTCTTAATTGGGCTTCTAAAACGACATGGTATATTTCATTTAATTGCTCACTAATTTGGCCAACCGCAAATGTTCTCGTTATATCAGAACAATAGCCATTATATAAAGCACCGTAATCTAGTGTGACGAGTTCCCCAGATTCGATTTCCTTATCTGATGCAACACCGTGCGGTAAAGCCGACCGATACCCAGAAGCGACGATAATGTCAAAGGAAGACGATGTTGCCCCTTGTTTACGCATGAAAAACTCGAGCTCATTAGCGACTTCAATTTCCTTTACACCTGGTTTAATAACTGTTTGAATATGTTCAAAGGCCATATCTGCTATTTTTGCAGCATCTTTCATAATGGCTACTTCTTCATCCGTTTTATAAAGGCGTAAGTTTTCAACGAGTCCACCTACAGGAATGAACTCAGAATCCAAGTTATTTCTATACGTTTCATAAGCTGCATACGTTAAATCGCCCTTTTCAAAGCCTAAACGTTTGACACTTAATCGTTTCACTTGCTCCGCTACTTCTAAATGAATTGGCTTCGTATGCTCGATAATTTCATAATTCTCCACTTGGTCTTTAGCTTGAATTGTATACCGAGAATCCGTTATAAAAAGTGCGGCTTCTTCGGTAATCAAAACAATGCCAGCAGTACCAGTAAAACCTGTCATATACCGACGATTTTTACTATTCGTAATTAACAAACCATCGATATCTTGTTTTTTAAATGCTTCACGAATTTTTTGTAATTTGATCAATATTTCTCTCCCTTTCTTTCTAAATAGTTTACGAGTGCAAAAGCTGCAGTTAAGTAACTAAGGGGACCTAATCCACTCACTTGTCCAATTGAAACTGGAGCGATAAATGATTTGGACCGGAAAGATTCGCGGTTATGTATATTAGAAATATGAACTTCAATAACCGGAATATTTATCGCTTCAATACAATCGTGAAGTGCGATACTCGTATGCGTATATGCACCAGGATTAAAAATAACTCCGACCGAATCATCATTTGCTTCTTGTAATCGATCAATAAGCTCGCCTTCATGATTTGACTGGTATGAGATGAGCTCTAAACCGTATTGGGATAAAAACGATTGCATATCAGCTTCAATTTGAGCCAATGATTGATTATCGTAAATATCCTCTCGCCGATTTCCAAGTAAATTCAAATTCGGACCGTTTAATAACAGTACTTTCCCCATTTCTTACTCCTTTAATAATACATGATATTTACGTTTTTAGTTTAACATAGTTACGTTTCATTGTGGGACTTTTTAGATAACGCTATCATCGTTTCTGTTCGTTCATATGAAATCGTATAGCCGACAAACACACCGTACAATATAAAATGTGCTAAAGTTGTTACAATCGTTTCGACTTTCATATTTGTAACTGCAGGGACTTGTTGAAATAACGGTTGTAATAATAAAAATACAATTGCCCATAAGGCGACACCAAATAAAATGCTCGGTAACATTCCTTTTGCTTTTTTGAAAAATAAATAATAGATGAACGCTGGAATAATACCGATTATAGATAAAATCGGAAGGCTCACTAATTCTCCTATTACGCCTTGAGCCCAAGCATCAGAAATAAACGAACGAATTAAAAAACTCGCATGGGACACTTCTGTAAATGAAAAAAAATAGCTAAGAGAACCTACACCACCCCATATGAGAGCCCCAGCGAAACCACTAATTATACTTTTATTAAAAAATGAACGCTTTAATTGACGTTGATTCAAGTTGATTCCCTCCTCTATTTTTTCATAGTTTGTACTAAGAAAAGGGATTCAATACGAATCAAATAGATGTACTAAACGTTCAAAACTTTGTTAAAATATAAATAGAATGATTGAATAGTTTTTGAAAAAATGAGGAATAATGATATAAAATTCAATGATTCAGAAAGGGGATTGCAGTGAGGCAAATAATGAAATATATCGTTTTTGCAATTATCGGGCTTGCTATAATTGGACTCGTAGGTCAACTGTTCACAAATCCCGGAAACTTTTTAAGATCTATACTTATGATGATTGGCTTTGCTGTAATTGTTGGTGGACTATTATATTACTTTATGTATCAAAGAGGTGGGCAATCCCAAAACGCTAAATATCGAAAAGCAGTTAGACAATCAAAAAAGAAATACGGCTCAACCCAATCCAATCAACCATATATTAAAAAGCCAGTGAAAATTAGACATGCAGAATCACGCGCGCATTTAAGAGTGATTAAAGGGAATAAGAAATAACAAATTAATTAAAACTGCACTTATATTCGAGTGCAGTTTTTTATTATTAGACGGTAGAAGACCTCTTCCTCAAAATGCATTAGGGGAAATAACTCAACCAAGCCACGTTTTAAAAAATGCTTCGGCTCGCATTTTACCTAAGTTAATCAAATATGCCCTTTCTTCATCCGTTAAATCAAAATTAGTCGAACTAATATTTTCAGCTGGTAAAAATATAATATCTTTTGCATCCTCCTCCGAAACATAGCGACTATCGTGAGCTTGCAAGACAGTCGAAAAAATAGCTTGCAACATATCAATCCCATTATGAATCGACTGCTTCGGAATTGTTAATTGATTAGAGCTTAATTTAATCCCTAAAGTTGGGCGAGTTTTTTTATCCCCATCCTGTTTAAAAATCCAATACGGGAAATTACTTAAAGCAGCGCCATCTATAAATATATGGGTTTTATGATTTGATTTAATTTGAATCGGCTTAAAAAAGTAAGGAATCCCAATGCTAGCTCTAACCGCCCTTGCAATCGGGAACGTTTTCGGCTCGATCCCGTAAAACTCTTTTAAATCATCGGGAAAAACGACGAGGCGGCCACTCGTAATATCTGTACCTATAATAAATAATTCATTCCCGTCTAAATCTCCAAACGTTCTAACTCCTTTATTTTGTAACAATTGATCAATCCAGTTTTCTATGACAGCACCTTTATATAACCCTAGCGTTTTATATAAAAATAACCATCTTAACAATGGAATTCTTCTTATAAATGGATTTTGATCTAATAACTCATTCGTTTTTATATTTTCTAAAATTTGTTTCAGCTCATCCGTTTTATATCCGACTTTAATTAATGAGGCGATCAATGCTCCAGCAGATGTACCAGCTATTCGTTTGAATTCAATCCCTCTTTTTTCACACACTTCAAGGGCGCCTAAATAGGAAAAAGCTTTTACTCCACCGCCCGAAAAAACTCCGTCGACTTGCATCTTGATGCCTCCTATACTGTGTCGTAACTCCCATTTTATGAACCATTTAATAAAAAAATGCCTGTCCCCATTAAGGAGACAGACATTTTATATGTTTAATTATAAGCCACATTTTAATTGGGTACCGCAATTAGAACACGTATTACAGCCACCAATTTCTTCTACTTTACCTTTTCTACACATTGGACATGTATCTCCAACTTCTGAACCGATCGTCACGTCGGTATTTTCTAAAGGTGAAACCGTGTCGACGAGAACAACTTTCTTTTCTTCTTCTTCAAATAGCTCTGTTTGCTCGGAAAATTCATTTTCTTCAGCTTTTAGCGTTAACACTTGAGAGTCACGACTTCCATCGACGTAAACAGTACCACCTTTTGCTCCACCGTGATATAGTCGGCGGTAGACTTTTTCAACTTGATCCACTCGATAGCCTTTAGGTGCATTCACTGTTTTTGAGATTGAACTATCGACCCAACGTTGAATGACACATTGTGTATCTGCGTGGGCTTCCGGTGACAGTTCCATCGCAGTAACGAACCAATTTGGTAAATTATTTGGGTCTACCTCTGGATGTTCTTTTAAGAAATCTTGAACGATATCTGCCTTCACTTCGATAAATTTACCTAATCTTCCACTACGGTAATAAGTAAATGAGAAGTAAGGCTCTAATCCAGTTGAAACGCCAACCATCGTTCCAGTAGATCCAGTTGGTGCAACCGTTAATAAATGAGAGTTCCGAATTCCGTATTTTAATATGTTTTCTTTAACGTCTTCAGGCATCTTTTGCATATACCCTGTATTAATGAAGTTTTCTCGTAATTGCTTTGTTTCCTCTTCTGTTTCACCGATTAAATACGGGAAGCTTCCTTTTTCTTTAGCGAGTTCAATTGAAGCCCGATAAGCCGTTGTTGCAATTACTTCAAAGACTTGATCAACTAAAGCATTACCTTCTTTTGAACCGTATTCTGTTTCACAGTAAATGAGTAAATCATGCAGTCCCATAACGCCTAAACCAACTCTGCGTTCGCCTAAAGCTTGTTTTCTATTTTCATCTAAGAAATAAGGCGTTGCATCGATGACGTTATCTTGCATACGAACACCAATTTCAACCGTGCGCTTTAATTTTTCAAAATCTGGTTGTTTCGTATCATGATCAACCATATTTGCTAAATTAACTGCAGCTAAGTTACAAACTGAATAGGGTGCTAGAGGTTGTTCACCACAGTTATGAACGACAAAACCGTTAGCAATTAATGAATGTGTCTCAGGTTCTGTAATATCATATACTGTAACAACTTCTCCTTCTTCAATCGTTTCAATTTGGGTAAGGAATTTTTCTCTTTTACGTGACGTTTCTGGAACTAAATCTAACGCTTTTTCTTTACGTTCGATAAATTTAAATCCAATTTCTTGCTTAAATAAAGATAAATTTTCTCCTGAAATAATTAATTCATAAGATGGTTTACTTTCATAAGTTCTTACTTCTCCATCAACTGTTGTATACGTGAACAATTGTTGATTCTTTTTGTCACGACGATAAATTTTTCCGTGAATACCGTAGTTTAATAAAAGAAGTTGAACATCTTGTAATAATTGCTTTGATGAAGAAGATAATCTTGCTGTACGGTGGTTCTCATCTTTTGTATAAACTGTTCCATCTGCTGAAAATAATGCTTGCAAATATGTCGTTACAGTTTCCTTTGTTGCTGTAAAAATAGAAGTAGGAACCCTTTTCTCATGGGCAGACTTTACTTCGACACCAAAATCTTGAACTTTTTGTGTGAATGCTTTGCGATTATAGCTAACTTGGAATGTCCCGTTTTCTCTTTCATATATAGTCGCTTTTAAGCCACTTAAAGCTTCTCCTGCATCAAGTAATTCTGGAATAATTTCAGTATCATCTTTACCAAACACAAGTCCGATTCGGCCATCTTTAGCTACCCAACCATCACCTGTTAACCAGCCTAAAAAGAGAGCTCCGTCTTGACCAATATTATCTTCCTTGGCAAATTGGCCCTGACCAGATTGGATATAAACTAAATCATCCTCATTTAAATCTTTCGCTTCTTTCCAACCTTTATCAGTAAAAATGCGGTGGTCTGGTGTAACTTTTAATTCCATTCCGTTTTTGAATGTTAGCTTTAATGTTTGTTTCTCACCTGTTGGAAAAACAATCGCGTTTCTATGAGTAATACCTGGAATTTCATAGGATCTCCCGTTAACAACTTGTACTTGATTTACTAAACGATTATCTGTTGCCGTCTTAAACGTCTCGTTACCAACTTTTTTGTAAAGTTCTTCAATCGTTATTAAACCGTACTCTGTAGAAATACGAGTTGATGGGTGGAAACATGGATTAGTCGCAACAACCTTTTGACCATATGCTGTCGCGTTAGTTTCCCGATTCGCATTATCAATAAAGAAAATACCTGGCTCAGCAGAATATGTCGCACAAATATTAATTAAATCCCATAATTCTTTCGCTCTAATTCGCTTATAAACTTTAACTCCAAAGCCCATCTTTTCCCATTCACGTACATCACCAATATCATGCCAATGTTCGTTATAATAGGCCATCTCTTGATCTGTATAGTTTTCAACATCTGGGAAACGTAATTCATAATACTCGTCATTGTCAACAGCTTTCATAAATTCATCCGTAATACAAACTGAAATGTTAGCTCCAGTTAAAAAGTCTGGATTATGAACACTGTACGTACCACCATCACGAAGCTTTGTTTCCGCTTCTTTTATATTTTCGTCCGAAAAGCCACCTTGCCCTGGAATATGTTTATAATTAACAATACCTTGATACATTGAAGCTTCAGCATCGGATAATGGTGTAAATTTTAATTTTTCCTTCGCCAATTCTTGAATCGTTTCATCTTCAATGTTTTCAATTAAGTAACGTAAAATACGTGGGTTTTGCATTTTAGAAATAATAAATTCAATAATATCTGGATGCCAATCATTCAGCATGATCATTTGCGCCATTTTGTTACGCACTCATTCGAGTGGGATAGGTCATTTCTGCCTATCTCTTACACTTTCATGTAAGATCAGACTATCTCTTCAAGGAAGATTTCAGATGCAGCTTGGATAATCTTTTATTAGTTCTTCCTTGTCTTGCGCCCCATAACGTCGTCTCCGTACGCTACGGCTTACTCCTTCCATTACATCCAAGAAATCACACAACCATTCTTTATAAATATCATACGAAATCTAGAATGTATTAGGAATTTTCAGTAGTCGTTGAACGTTCATCTTCGTTTCCAAAGATGCTTCGCTGCTGATTGCCCATTGTAACATCCTAATTCTTTTTAAACCTTCACGCTTGCCATCGCTAGCTACGTTGTGGTGAATTAGGCTTTAGGGGTTTCCAGCAATTCACAAGATCTTTTTATAGACGAGGCACTAGTTTACCACGTCTCGAGCCGCCTTGCTCAACTAAATGTGTCAATTTAGCAATATCATCAAGCCATGAAACAGAACCGGATGATTTTCCATTAACTCCTCTTGCTAATGCATGGCGAGGTCTTAATGTTGATCCATTTGTTCCGACTCCACCACCACGGGACATAATTTCCATCACTTGTTTACGATGATCACTGATTCCTTCGCGAGAGTCTTTGACAAAAGGCATGACGTAACAGTTAAAGTAAGTCACTTCAGTATTCGAGCCTGCACCGTATAATACTCTTCCTGCAGGGACAAAGTTCATCGATGACAGTTCTTCATAAAATTGTTCAAAGGATTGCTGGCGTTTTTCATCTGTTGTTTCAGCTTCGGCCAAGCCTGCTGCATTACGTTTAGCTATTTGTTCATAATAAACTTCTAATGGTTTATCAATGGCATTGATGGAACGTTCAATAATTCCTGTGTCCTGTTCTTCTTCGCTTTCTAGAACACTCATATACTCTTCTTCGACCTTTACTTTTACTTTTTGGTTGTCTTTGTCAATGTGAACTATAAAGCCTGTCCCTCTTGCTGGGAATTTTGGGTCTTCTTTTACTGTAAGAATGACAAAATCCCCTTCTTTTAGCGTCTTCTTTTCGGTATCCTTAAAGGCATATCGGTCTAACATGACTAATCGAGATACACCTTTATGAGTTGTTTTCATCTCTGGTGTGATCGGGTATACGTTTGGAAACTGTTTGATATCCTCGTTTAATCGATCGATGTTAATTTCATAACTTTTTGATTGAATGGTAAGCAAACAGAACCACTCCTTTCATCTATTTATTCTATTGCATGTTTCGACACTTTATTGTATAGTAACTGTGTCTCTTAGAAATAACCATAGCAAAACATTTTATTAAAATCAATATATAGTGTGCAAAAAATTATTAAAGTACTATATATAGTTCGGAAGGCATATGTAATCGTTATTGTCAATAGTATAATATGTCGAATTTTGCTGATTAATAAAATAAAATATATTTACTTCATCTTTGAAAATGATTAATAATCTCGATATAATTAAACTATAGATACGGATTAGAAGAGGGGATTTACATGGAGACTTTGTTTATTATTTTAGTTTTACTAGCCGTATTAATCGTCATTGGTACCTTTCGTTATATCCGAACACAAAAAGTATTAAAAACATTATCGGAAGAAGAGTTTATTAAAGGTTATCGGAAAGCACAATTAATTGACGTAAGGGAACCAACTGAGTTTGATAATGGTCATATATTAGGAGCACGGAATATCCCTTTATCTCAATTAAAGCAAAGGCTAGTAGAAGTTCGGAATGATCAACCTGTCTACTTATATTGTCAAAGTGGTGCACGATCTACTCGTGCAGCAAAAATATTATACAAAAAAGGATATAGAGATTTAAATCAGCTTAAAGGTGGATTTAAAAGGTGGACTGGTCGTGTTAAAATAAAGAAAAAAGCATATTAATAAAATTTAACCTATGAATTAATGAAACGATTCATAGGTTTTATATTTTTATTCATAAAAAAGATGGAGAAAGGTTAAAACCAATCTCCATCTTTTTTCATTTATTCACCTTTTTGATATCTTAAAACAGGTTTTCTCGCTGCTAACGTTTCATCTAATCGTCCAATAACAGTCGTGTGTGGTGCTTCTTGAACGATTTCAGGATTTTCTTTAGCTTCATTTGAAATTTCAATTAACGTATCAACAAATCCATCTAATGTCTCTTTCGCTTCCGTCTCTGTTGGCTCAATCATCATTGCTTCCTCAACATTTAATGGGAAGTAAATGGTCGGTGGATGATAATCGAAATCGAGTAATCTTTTTGCGATGTCTAACGTACGCACACCGTATTTTTTCTGTTTTTTACCTGATAATACGAATTCATGCTTACAATGCTGTGGAAACGGCAGCTCGAATTCATTTTCTAAACGGCGCATCATATAATTCGCATTTAATACAGCGTACTCACTCACTTGCTTCAAGCCGTCTGGTCCCATTGAACGAATGTAAGTATAAGCTCTTACATTGATACCGAAGTTCCCGTAATACGGTTTGATTCGGCCAATCGAATGCGGACGATCATAATCAAATACAAATTGATCATCTTTTTTCGTTAAGACTGGTTTAGGTAAAAACTTAGCCAGCTCTTCGGTTACACCGACAGGACCAGATCCTGGACCACCACCGCCGTGCGGGCCAGTGAATGTTTTGTGTAAATTTAAATGTACGACATCAAAGCCCATATCGCCTGGTCTTGCATATCCCATAATGGCGTTTAAGTTAGCCCCATCATAGTATAAACGGCCTCCAGCATTATGAACAATTTCAGCCATTTCTAAAATATGTTCTTCAAATAATCCAAGGGTATTTGGATTTGTTAACATTAATGCTGCGGTATCTTCACCGACAACACGTTTTAAGTCTTCAAGATCGACTAAGCCACGCTCATCAGATTTAACCGTTACCGCTTCGAAACCAGCAACCGTTGCAGATGCTGGATTCGTCCCGTGAGCTGAGTCTGGAACAATGACTTTCGTACGGTGGTAATCACCATTAGCTTCATGGAACGCGCGGATCATCATTAAACCTGCCCACTCACCATGAGCACCTGCAGCAGATTGTAATGTGAATGCATGCATGCCAGTAATTTCAGCTAAATGTGTTTGTAAGTCATACATCATTTCCATGGCGCCTTGTGCGGATGATTCCACTTGGTGTGGATGAATATGGCTAAATCCTGCGTAACGAACAACATCTTCGTTAATTTTCGGATTGTATTTCATCGTACATGAACCAAGCGGATAAAAATTCGAATCGATTCCTATGTTTCTATCTGATAATGCGGTGTAATGCCGCATAATTTGTAGCTCACTCACTTCAGGTAGATCCGGATTTTCTTTTCGAATATAATCTTGATCAAACTCTTCTTCTAAATTAATTTCAGGTACGTCCAAATCAGGTAAACTGTACCCTTTTCTACCTTCCTTGCTTAATTCAAAAATAACTGGGAAATCTTCTTTATTAGCCATTTATATCACCCAATTCTTTGACAAATTGATCTATCTCTTCTTTTGTGCGTACTTCTGTTACAGCAACGAGCATATGATTTTTTAATTGTTCAAAGTCGCGGCCTAAATCATAGCCTCCAAGGTAACCTTTTTCAATTAATTGTTCATTAATTGTTTGAACGTCTTTGTTTAACTTAACGACAAATTCATTGAAAAATGGCCCTTCAAACACGATGTCAAAGCCAGCTTCTTTAAACTTACTTTTTGCATATCTTGCTTTTTGCATATTTAACATAGCCATTTCTTTAACACCATGCTTTCCGAGAGCAGTCATTGCAACGGATGAAGCTAAAGCGTTTAAAGCTTGGTTCGAACAAATATTTGACGTTGCTTTATCACGACGAATATGTTGCTCTCTTGCTTGTAGCGTTAATACGAACCCTCTTCTTCCTTCATCATCGACTGTTTGACCGACTAATCGTCCAGGAATTTTACGCATTAATTTAGATGTTGTTGCAAAATAACCACAGTGAGGTCCACCGAATTGAGCTGGAATTCCGAACACTTGTGTATCACCTACGACAATATCGGCTCCAAACTCACCTGGAGGCGTTAAATAGCCTAAAGCAAGGGGATTACTTGAGACAATAAACATCGTCTTTTTAACATTTTCAAGTAAATTTTGAACTTCTTTTAACGGTTCGACCCGTCCGAAAAAGTTCGGATATTGGATAACGACGCTTGCTGTATCTTCATCAAGCTGCTCTTCTAATTGCTTTAAATCTGTCATCCCATCTACTGTATCAATTTCCACAACCTCTAAACGATGAGCCTTCGCATAAGTGTGTATAACATCTAAAGATTCTGGATGAACAGCCTTTGATACGAGAATTTTCGTACGGCGTGTTTGGCCAGCACTTAATGTAACCGCTTCAGCAAGAGACGTTCCTCCGTCATACATCGATGAGTTAGCTACTTCCATTCCTGTAATTTCACAAATCATCGTCTGGAATTCAAAAATGGCTTGTAGCTCACCTTGAGAAATTTCTGGTTGATAAGGTGTATAAGCTGTATAAAATTCAGAACGAGAAATAACATGATCTACTACTGATGGGATATGATGTTCATACACCCCTGCTCCTAAAAAGGACGTGTGAGTTAAAAAGTTAGCATTACGATTAGCTAATTGAAGCATTTCTTTTTTTAATTCAAATTCATTTTTAGCTTTTTTTACATTTAATTCACCTTTAAAACGTACCTTCTCAGGTATATCAGCAAACAATTCATCCGTTGACTTGATTCCGATTGTATCAAGCATCGCCTGTTTATCTTCATCAGTCATTGGAATAAAACGATGTTGTACCATTATCTTCACTCCTTATTTTTCTCTTTTATAAAATGGCGTTGGAACTATTTTTGCTTGCAGCGTTCTTTTTCTTACTTGAACTTGAAGCGTATCACCCATATTGGCATGTTTGGCATCAATTAATGCTAAACCTAAGTTTTTCCCTAGGGTAGGTGATTGAGTACCTGAAGTAATTGATCCTATCTTTTCATCATCTTTTAAAACATCGTAGCCTGTACGTGGAATCCCTTTGTCAATCATTTCAATGCCGACAAGCTTCCGTTTAGGCCCGTTTAATTTTTCATCCTTTAAAACGTCTTTACCGATGAAGTTAACCTCTTTTTTAACATTAACAGCAAAGCCTAATCCCGCTTCAATCGGTGTAATCTCCTCAGATAATTCCTGGCCGTATAAGGCTAAGTTCGCTTCAAATCTTAATGTATCTCGCGCACCTAAACCAACAGGAGCGACTCCTTCCTCTTTTCCAGCTTCTAAAATAGAATGCCATAGCGTAATGCCGTCATCTTTGTTTAAATAAATTTCAAAGCCGTCTTCTCCTGTATAACCTGTCCGTGAAATTAAAGCCCCGTGAGACAGTCCGTTTAATTTAATATCTTCTTTAAATTGAAACATTTTTATATCGTTTAAATTTTCGTCTGTAAGCTTTTGTAATATATTTTCTGCTTTAGGTCCTTGTAAAGCGAGAAGAGCATAATGATCCGATACGTTTTCAATCGTTACATCGTCAGTCGCATGTTTAACTAACCATTCATAATCTTTGTCCGTATTAGCCGCATTAACGACGAGTAAAAATTGATCATCTTTTAGTTTATAGACTAAAAAATCATCAATCGCTCCCCCGTCTTCTTGACACATAATCGTATACTGAATTTTTCCAACTGTTAACTTCGAGACATCATTCGTTAACATCGTTTGCAAAAATGCTTCGCTTCCACTTCCAGAGACAATAATTTCCCCCATATGGGATACGTCAAAAAGACCCGCGTTATTTCGCGTTTGGTGGTGTTCTTCTTTAATACTCGAAAATTGTACTGGTAAATCCCAGCCACCAAAATCAATCGTTTTTGCACCGTATTGTTCGTAAACAGGGTAAATCGGTGTTCGTTTTAATTCTCCCATAAACAGCCCTCCATTTTTTAAACATATAAAAAAGAGAATACCAAAGTAAGCTTCGGAATTCTCTCTGTCCTGCCACCTGAAAGTTTCGTAATCGGATAGATTACTTGCATCTTTGGTGGTTCATCTAATGGATGAACGCTCTCCAGAGTTGCGTCAAACAAGAGTCTTTTTGCCTGAGAGATTCATACGAGTCGTATTTGCTCCGTCGGCGTCGAATTAAATCGCTCTCTCCCCTTGCTATCATTCGCATTATGATATTCATTTTTTTGTGCATAATAATTACTGTATCTCTGTCACATTATATCATATGTGTTTTAAAAGTGAAATTCGAGAATCTCGTTATAGCAAGAGAGAGGAGTGTTTTATTGTGGGATTAATAATTAATGATCATGATTTTAAAAAATATTATGAAAATCTTGATATGACATCTTCATCAGATTGGGAAACTTTCAAACAAGCATATACAATTAATCAATTAACCCTAAATGAAAAGGACGCCTTAACGAGCTTAAAGTTTTTACCTGACTTAACGTTAATGCCCCATCAAATGGATGCAGTGAAAAAAGTATTATTTGAAATGCATGGCAGAGCTATTTTAGCTGATGAAGTTGGACTTGGAAAAACAATTGAGGCTGGTGTTATTTTAAAAGAATTAATGATTAAAGGGTTAGTTGAAAAAGTTCTTATCCTTGTCCCTTCTTCATTAATCCGCCAATGGGAAAATGAATTAAATAAAACGTTTTATATCCCAGCAAAAGCGAAACACCGTTCGTATCCATGGGCAGCTTACGATATTTGTATTTCATCTATTGATTTAGCAAAAAAAGAACCCCATGCTTCAGAAATTTTAAACGAAAAATATGACATGATTATCGTTGATGAAGCCCATCGGTTAAAAAATCCGAAAACGAGAAACTACCAATTTGTTAAGCAAATCAAAGCTAACTATTGTTTACTTTTAACAGCGACCCCTATTCAAAACAAAATTGATGAAATTTATTATCTCATGTCGATTGTTAGACCAGGCCTTCTAAAAGATAAAGCATCTTTTAAACGTCAAGTGAAAAAAGAAAATAGTAGTGAAAATAATGCTACACAACAGCTCATTAAACAATCGATGATTCGAAATCGGCGTGTCGATACAAAATCAAATTGGACCGATCGGAATATTGAAACAATCCGCGTCAATTTTACAGAGGAGGAGCAAAGGTTTTATGATAAATTAAACACTTTAGGCTCAGATCATTCCTTTACATTATTAACGTTAAAAAGAGAGTTTTGCTCGAGCAGAGAAGCTTGTTATTTAACGATCCAACAACAAAATTGGCGTGACGATACAAAAAAAGAATTAATGAGTGATATTGAAAAGCTTCCCCATCATGCGAAAGCTTTAGAAACGGTTGAATTCGTTAAAAAAATAAATGATAAATGTATTATTTTTACCGAATATAAATCATCACAGCTCTATTTACAATGGCTCTTACACCAACATGGTATTTCTTCTGTAACTTATAACGGTAAATTTAGAAAGAGTAAAAAAGAATGGATGCTCCAATTGTTTAAAAATCAAGCGCAAGTTTTAATTGCAACCGATGCTGGTGGTGAGGGATTAAACTTACAATTTTGCAACCATATGATCCATTATGATCTGCCATGGAATCCGATGAAGCTTGAGCAGCGAATTGGTCGGATTCATAGATATGGTCAAGAAAAGGACGTCAATATATATTACATCGTGTTAAATAATACAATGGACGAACGAATATTGAATCTTTTATATAAAAAATTAGATTTATTCAAGCATGTCATTGGAGAGCTTGATCAAATATTAAGTCATTTAGGCATTCAAAGCATAGAAAAGGAAATCGAAGAAATCGTCCAGCAATCCAAATCAGAAAAAGAAGCAGAAATTAAAATGAACAATTTATTGTCCGTTATTACAGATGACGATTCGAGAGAGGATGTCATGAATGAATCAGGATGAAATTCATCACTTTCTTTATTCATTTTTTACGAAAAGAAAGGCAAAGATTTTAAATAACGAGCAAGGTTTATTAACTGTTAAACTAACTGAAAAGCTCGATCAAAAATTAATGAATCGACCATTTTATTGGCAATATGTTAAAAAGTTAGGCTATGAAGGGGATCCGATGACGATCACTTTCATTTCAAATAAAAATAGGAAAGAAGAAAAAGGTGAATGGATTCACTTTGGCTCTCCTCGGTTAAACCAGCTCTTTCAAATGGTCATCGAGGATGGAGCCTATGCTGAGCTTTACGAACAAGTTAATTTACAACAATCAAATATTCCATTATATCCGTGGCATGTTTGTAATTTTATCGTCCGTTATAACGGCGCCTACGTAAATGATGAATTAATTAGTGTTGGAATTCTATTGACGAATGGAACGATGCGCTTTCAATGGATGGATGAAATAATCGATGAAAACTTCAGTGACAAAGTCCCTCATTATTGCTATAAAATACCGCCAATTATTTCAATCAAGCGAGCGAGCGATTTAATTTATCAAGAAATTGAACAGCGAATCTCTATGAGGTCAAAAGGATTCGAAAAAAAGTCCCTTGACCTTTATGAACGCGAGATTGAACTAATTGATCAGCTATTCCAAGAAAGAGATGAGCATTTTGACGAATCGACGAAAACAAATCATAAAGAGCAAATTTACAACCGGCTTTATCCTGAAGTAAAGCTGCTAATTATTAATAGCGGATTATTTTATTTATCGAAACAATTAACGGAAAAGTTACTCACAGTCCATTAAAATTTAAAAAAGTTTAATCGGTAGAAAACAAAAATAACTCCTCGATTTTTGACTATTTATCAAAAATCGAGGAGTTATTCAATTTTTGTGAAAAAATCTCATATTTTCAATCTGTTGACAATGATTGATACATCCTTTATAAATTGAGGTAAGTTACAATTTTCTCTACGATGTCATCAACGTGTTCATCTTTAAGCTTTAAATGAATATCAGCTATATGTTCATAATGGGTTCTTCTTTTTTCATACAGTTCCTTTCTTTCTACGCTTTGTCCTTTCCATAATGGGCGTGATTGATCTTGAGCTAATCGTTTCATAATGATCTCAAAAGGGACATCTAACCAAATCACTGTACACCGCTTCAAGTAGTTTATATTTTCATTCTTTAAAACGATACCGCCTCCAGTAGCAATAACCGCTTCTTTTAAAGGCAACTTTTTTAATATGTCCGATTCCATCAATCTAAATTGATTTTCGCCGTACGTATCAAAAATCGTCGGAATGGACATCTCATAAGTTGTTTCAATTAAATGATCGGTATCGTAAAAAGGAATATTTAATTTAGAACTTAGCTGTTTTCCTATCGTCGTTTTTCCTGAAGCCATAAAACCGACTAAAGCAATTGATTTCAAGTTTGTTCACCACCAAAGCAAAGGAGTGTTGATCAGTGTGTTTAATCCTGAACAATTATCGAACACGATTTTAAAAGATGCGATTAAACGAAGAACAACTGATATTCATTTTACACCAACTGACAAGACAGTAGGAATTTATTTTCGAATAAACGGTTATCGATGGTTTTATAAAGAAATTGCGTTTAAACATTATCAATCCCTTTTAAGCTACTATAAATTCAATTCTGGAATGGATATCGCAGAAAAATTTATTCCTCAAAACGGAACACTAACTTTTGAAGCGGACAATCAAAAATATTATTTACGTTTATCGACACTGCCGACAAATCTAAATGAAAGTTTAGCTATCCGATTACTTTCTACTAATTTTTTTCCTCAATTGAAGGACTTATTTCTTTTTCAAGATCAAGCTGACACATTAATGAAATGGATGGAAGCACGGGCTGGCATTATTTTGACGACAGGGCCGACTGGGTCAGGTAAAACTTCTACGATGTATGCCCTCATTAAGGAAGCGACAGAACGCCACGGTTATCAAGCGATTACGCTAGAAGATCCTGTTGAGCATCCAATCCGAAATTTATTACAAGTTCAAGTTAATGAAAAAACTGGCTTTGACTATCATGTTGGACTTAAAGCCGCTTTAAGACATGACCCAGATATGATTATGATCGGTGAAATTAGGGATGAGAACACGGCAAAATTTGCATTTCGAGCAGCTTTTACAGGCCATTTAGTTTTAAGTACGGTCCATGCTAAAAATGCTTTCGGTACGATTTTTAGATTACGTGAAATGGGTATTAAAGATGTTGATATGAAAGAAGCGATCATCGGAATTTGCTCTCAGCAGTTAATTTTAACAAACCAAAACGTTAAAAAACAGATACGGGGAAGAGCCGCCATCGCCGAATTATTAACAGGAGATCACTTACTTAAAGCAATTGACGGCTTTCCTCCCCATCAACATGCTGATTATGAAACATTCGAACACTTAAGGGGAAAAGCACATGCGCTCGGTTATATACCAGCTACGAGCTAAAAAGAAAACGATACCACTTAAAGAGCAAATTCAATTTCTGAATCGTTTAATCAAGCTTTTAGAAAAAAATTATACGTTTAAAAAGACCCTTGAATTAATGACTTATGATCCGCAGTTCTCTAAATTAGCAACTTCATTCCTTCATTTACTACATGATGGTTCAACCGTCGAAGATAGTTTTAGAAAATTAAAATTTGACTCTACCGTTATTGCATATATGTATTTCACGAAGGAATCGGGACAAATGTTAAATCAAATTAAAAACTGTAATCAAATCCTATCAATGCGAGAAAAGTTGCAGGATAAACTAAAGAAAATTATCCGCTATCCAACTTTTCTAATCATAATAAGTGTGTTTCTCTTTATCATGATGTCTTCTTACTTATTTCCACTTTATACAAATACTTTTTATCAAATGGAACATAACGGAGCATTAACGTTTTTTTACACTGTAGATTCTATTTTTAAAGCTTTCATGATAACTATTCTTATTTTGATGGTAATTGGAATGATCACATACTTCGTTATTTATAAAAACCTTTCCCTCGAAAATAAAATAAAGTGGATCAATAACATTCCGATTGTATCGAATATGTTTCGGTTATTTACGAGTATGCAGTTGGCTTATCATATCGCGTCTATTTTGCAAAATGGAAGAACGATAAAAGAGACTTTAACCATTATTACTAAGCAGCAGGAACTTAAAGTGCTACAGCTTTATTCAAAAAAGATGATAAGTGTTTTAGCTGATGGAAAATCATTGTTCGACTCTGTTGCGGGACTTTCTTTAATTGAAAATGATTTAAAACAGTTAATAAGACGAGCCGATCAGGATGGCACATTGTTAAGCGATTTACAAGCGTATTCAACATTATTATTAGATACGATTGAGCAGAAATTTAAACGACTTCTTTTCATCATTCAACCTACTCTTTATTCAATCATTGGGCTTTTCATATTGCTCATTTATTTCTTCGCTTTATTTCCAATGTTTCAACTCATTCAATATTTATGAAAGGTGATGTTAACTATGATAAAAAATGAACGTGCATTTACACTAGTTGAGATGTTAATTGTCCTTCTCGTTATTTCAGTCTTACTATTACTAACGATACCTAATATAACGAAAAACAATGCGGTCATTAATGATAAAGGGTGTGAAGCTTATATTGAAGTTGTCCAAACTCAAGTTGAACTTTATAAGCTTGAAACGGGTAATGTTCCTGAAAATATCGATGATTTAATTGAACTTGAGTATATTACTCGGGATACATGCCCAGATGGTAGTACAAGCTTAGAAATTATTGGAGGACGTGTGGGAATCGCAAATGGCAATTGATTTAAAACAAAATGCATCAAAGGGATTTACTTTAGTTGAACTACTTATAACGCTCACAATCGTTTTAGTCATCCTGCATTTTTCCATCACACAAATTAACCATGTAAATGAGGAACAAACTTTCGAACAGTTTATCGATACGTTACAAAGAGATGTGTTTGCTATGCAGCAATATACGATAACGACACGGGAAATGTTGTCACTTCATTTTAATAATAGTGAGCATTATTACGTCATATATAAATCACCTTTAGAGCCAGAATTAATTCGCCGTTATTATGATCCGAATATAAAACTTAATTTTACAACATTAGAAAATCCCGTTCGATTTCAGCTAAGTGGAAATATTATAAATCCTGGAAGAATATTAGCTACTTATTTTAACGATAAATACGAAATAATATTTCCGTTAGGCAAAGGAAGATTTTATGTTCAAAAAATTTGACAGCGGCTTTATCCTTCTTGACTTATTATTAGCTTTAAGCTGTTTAATAATCATAACCACTTTCTTTTACCCTTTTATCCAGGATATCATTAAACAGTTCCAGAATAGTGAAATGAAATTATTAGCCGAAGAAATTATGTTTGAAGAAATCATTGAAAATGGCGACCGGGATACTTACCCGCATACTTATACTGTTCAAATCGATGGATATGAATTTCATTTAAGCTTTGAAATTGAAAAAAATCATTTAGCCACATGTATTGAATGGTATAATGCAAAATCTAATTTAGAAAGTATGTGTCATTATGTACCAGATTTTATCCAATGATAAAGGATATACATTATTATCGTTGCTTTTTTCATTGTCCATCCTCTTTATAATATCGCCATTAACGATCTATTTAATTAAACCGATAAATGATTTGAGCCAAGCAAATTATTTCCCTTACTATGAAATGAATCAATTTAAATTTTTTATACAAAACGAATTAAATCAATCAGAAAATATCGAACTAAACCAAAATAAAATTCATTTTCACCGTGCGGATAAAACAACCGTTACTATTGAAATTTATAACGATCAAATTAGAAGACGTGTCAATCATTCGGGTCATGAAATATTAATTCGTAATGTTCAAGAGCTCTTTGTGAATCGAATCAATGATTATTATTTTGAAATAACGATAATTAGAGGGGATGGATATGAACAAAAGCAATATTACTACTTTAAAAATAAATCAAGATGAACGCGGAGTCCTTTTACCTTATATATTGTTTATTATGATCATCATCTCTTCTTTTATCGTCACTAGCTACGATAAAATAGCATTTAATATTGAGCAGGAGCAATTAATTGAAGAGCAACGAGTTATCCAAAATATAATCGAATTGTCCATATACGATTTTATAACGGTAAAAGATGAATTAGACATCTCTTCAACGCCGAGTCATATTACGTTTTCTTATAAACACGGGTACAGTACAGTGGAATATTATTTTATTACAGAAACAGAAATTCAATTATCTATCCGAGCAATTAGTAACGAAGGAATGTCCCATAATTTTCGAACGTTATTAAGTGCATAAATTAACTATAATTATTCCACAATATATAATGTTTATGTTATGCTAATCATTAGAGACTTAAGCGAACGTTGAATGACATAATTCATCGCTTTGTCTAACGTCATAAAATGTTCATGAACATTCATTTACATTGTCAAAGTTATTGGATATAATAGCGTTGACAAGTTCCGGCAAGAAGGAGGAAAAAACAATGGATCGTGTATTTCGTGGTCTAGCTTTTTGGACTGGAATTTTTACAGTTATGTTTTATGTAGGAGATATGCTTGAACTCTCACTACTCTTCTTAGCGCAAACAATTTTCTTTTTAGGGATAGGGTACTTAAATCTGTCCGAACGTCTTTATATGTATATTTTCGGCGCTTATCTAACTGTTTTCATGATCGGATTTACTTATTATGTAACATTTATTTTAGAACCTGGTTTTGCACACTAATAAAAAGATGACTCAATGTAGAGTCATCTTTTTATTTTTAGTTTAAAAATGGATTGAGTTCTTTTTCATCTTTAACCGTTGTTTCTGGTCCATGCCCTGGAAAGCAAATCGTATTTTCAGGTAAAGTGAGTATTTTTTCCTGTATGCTTTTAATTAATTCATCATGATTTCCAAAAGGTAAATCCGTCCTTCCAATCGATCGATGAAACAATGTATCACCTGCAATGAGTATCCCAGCATCTTGAAAATAAAAAGAGAGACTTCCTGGAGAGTGTCCAGGCGTATGTAAAACGCTAAGCTGAAATGATCCGACTGAAAATGGACCTTCCTCAATAAGATGTTCAGGTGGGTTTGAAGCTGAAATAGGATCCATGATATATCGACCACTTCCATTTAATGATGGATCTGTTAACCAATCCTTTTCTAACTCATGCATATAGACTTCAACGTTATAATCTTTTCGTAACGGATCAACAGCACCAATATGATCGAAATGCGCATGGGTTAATAAAATTGCTTCAACATTCAATTTATTATTTTCAATATGCGCTTTTAAATAGTCGTAATCCCCACCTGGGTCGATAATTAAAGCTGATTTTTCTTTCTCGATAATATAACAATTCGTACTAAGTGGACCGAGTGGTAAAACATTTAACTTTAAGTTCACAAAAAGTTCCCCCTTAATATATGTCTTTTTATTAATATGACTCGACAGTTGACCAATTTTTGTATAGAATAAATGATAGTGAATAATATGGGTACTAATAAATAATGAAACGTTTTTCAACAATGTTATGCAAGGAGGCAAAATTGTCATGGTTTTAGGAATTATTTTATTGTTAGTAGCAATAATAAGTTTAATTGCAGTGTTTAGAGAAATCAAGCAACGACATGTTTTATCAGTATTATTTGCAGGTGCATCAACCGTAGTTTTCGGCTGGTTTTCAATCATGACTATTTTAAGTGAATTATTTCCAGACAAATTTTAATTAAATCGAAGGCCTCGTTTATCGAAGCCTTCGATTTTTAAATTTCAAAATATATTTCTGAACGGAAAAGAAAATGCAATTAATATTTCTCTACATAATGTTCCCTCAAAAAAATGGCCTCGATTCATCCGAGGCCATTTTTTGATATTAAACATTATTCGTCATCTTGCTCAATTAAAACTTCACCATTATCAAAGTCATAAAAGCGGAACAAGTCGCCGTATACAATTTCATCGGAATACGTTAGCTCTTGTAAAGATTTCTCTATTATATCTTCGCAATATAACTCATCAACTTGTTCCATCGTTTTATCATCAAAACACATGCCTGTTGTATAAATATAATCCTCACCGACTACTCGCCCATCACGAAAAGCGATAAAATCTTTCTGATCCATAGCGAATAAATCGTTCCCGAAAAATATATCATTTTCATTTTTAATACCTAACATATTCAGTACTGTTGGTTTAAAATCGATTTGACCAGATAATTTTGAAATGATTCCACGATGCTCTTCACCTGGTATATGAATAATAAATGGAACCCGCTGTAATTTAACTTCATCATACGGCGTAATCTCTTGACCTAAAAATTGTTCCATAGCTGCATTATGATAAGAACTAATTCCGTAGTGATCCCCACCGATGATAAATATTGTATCTTCATAAAGCCCAGCATCTTTCATATCATTGAAAAATTGCTCGAGCGCTTCATCGGTATACTTAACTGTTTGAAAATATTGATTTAGTGTCGTTGAATTCGAATTAAACTGAGATATAGATGCCTCTTCCTCTGGTAAATCAAACGGAAAATGATTCGTTAAAGTTATAAATTTAGCGTAATACGGTTTATCCAAATCCTTTAACATATCAATCGACTGGTTAAAAAATTCTTTATCATTTAATCCCCAGCCAATCTCATCTTCCTTTTCAAATTCATAAGCTGTAACATCAAAAAAATGATCATAACCTAATGTTTCATACATTGAATTACGGTTCCAAAAGCTCGCATTGTTCGCATGAAATACGTAAGAAGAATATCCTTTTTCTTCTTTAATAATTTTAGGTAAAGCATTGTATTCATTTTGGGCATGGGTAAAGTAAACCGCACTATTCGGTAATGGATATAAACTATTATCTAGTAAAAATTCATGATCAGAAGTTTTTCCAAGATTCGTCTGATGATAAAAATTATCAAAATAATAGCTATCCTTAATCAATTCATTTAAAAACGGTGTAATCTCCTCACCGTAAAGCTCTTCATTTATAACAAAGCTTTGAATCGATTCAAGCGCAATATATACGATATTTTTCCCATCAGCAATACCTTCTAAATCATAAAACACTTTTTGCTCTTTAACATTTTCTTCAACATATTCTCCAATTTCACTAATTTCAGATCCATCGGCAAAAAGTCGCTTCGATTGTGTCGTTGCGGTAACATACGCATCATATGCATGATACGTAAAAATCCCGACATTTTTCACTAAATATTCCCGGTCGAAGCCTCTTTTAAAGAGCATCGGTCGTTCAATCTCCGCTAAAGTTAAGTTTAAAGCTAACGCAGTAAACGATACCGCTAAAATTTGCCTTTTGAAAACTTTCGTATAATTTTTCACGGTAAAGATTTGCTTTTTCGCAAGGTAGAAAATGATAAAAACATCAAGAAACAATAAAATATCCGTTATATTAATTAACGTTGTTATACTTGAACCTAAGTCTGTAAAATTCGTTACTTGATATAATTGCGGTAAAGTAACAAAATCTGTAAAGCTACGATAATAGACTAGATTAGCGTATAAGATACCACTTAATATAATTGAAGTATATTTGATAAATTTTATTTGTCGTTCGCTTTTTATCCAAACGGCAATGGAAAAGATTAATAAACTAACGGCAAATGCGTTAATTAACAAAATAATTTCCTGAAAAGCCGATTCAATTGATAGATTAAAATAAAACCGGTATACAATATATGTCTTAATACCAATTAAAATGGCTGCAATTAAAAATAACGGTATTTGTCTAATACGAGACATATAAAACTCCCCCATCAAGTATTTCCTCTAGTTGATTAGACGTTTGAGCATTAAAAAAGTTTCAAAAATTAACATACCCTTTATATTACTCTTTTAAACCTCATTTGACAATACCTTAATCACAATCTATTTTTCTCTTTATTTATAATCATTAACCCTTTTAAATATTGATCCTTCGTAATTAATTGATTTTGAAATAACGCTTTTAACTCATCTTCTATTAAATCTAATTCAGCTTTTTTATCCCCAACGTAGATGATTGTACCAAATCGTTTTAAAAGTTGATTTACATCGTATAAATCCTTCAAGTTGATCACCTTTTATTTAAATTTTCCAACCGTTCATAAAGTGGGCGATAAAATTCCTCATCTGGATCGAGTTCTACCGCTTTTTGGACGTATTCCCAAGCAGCGTCTATTTCATTTTCTTGCATGAATAGTACCCCTAAATTATAGTATGCCTCTGCAAATTCGTCGTTTATTTCAATTGCATTAAGTAAATCTGACGTTGCCTTTTCAATATCATCGTATTCAATATAAACTAATGAACGATAGAAATATAGAAATTCATGCTCCTCACCTGATTCAATCGGTTCAGTTAATAGCTCTAATGCCTTATCAAAATTCCCTTCATCGATTTGGTGTTGGGCAATAGCAGCTACTGTTGCTGGATCGACGGACGTATACGCACGATTCGTTCCATAAACAACCATCGTTATCATGACGGTTAATAATAAAATGAGCGTTGCAATTTGTTTAAATCGCTCTTTCTTTTTCGGTAAATGAATGACTTGAGCAGCTAAAAAGCCACCAATTAATCCACCGATATGAGCACCATTATCTATTTGAGGAACTGTTAAACCAAAAACAATATTAATTCCGATAATAATTAATAAATTAGCTCCGATTGTTTGAAAGAACAGTCGTTTATAATGCAAGCCGAAAAATAATAAAGCACCGAACAAGCCGAAAATAGCACCCGAAGCGCCTGCTGCTACGGCACTATTCGTTGCAAAGCTTGCTATTCCGCCAAATATACCAGCAGTAAAATAAATAAATAAAAACCGTTTAGATCCATATATCCGCTCTGTTATTTCTCCTAAAAAATAGAGAGCAAGCATGTTCATAAGGAGATGGAAAAAACCGATATGTAAAAACATCGACGTAATAATACGCCACCATTCCCCATCAGCAATACCTTGATTGAATTTAGCACCCCAATCAATGAGATGTAAAATATTCGTACTATCTCCATTCGACTCTAACAAAATAAATATAATTATATTAATAGCGATTAATAAGAAAGTAAATCTAATTTTTCCAAAATGAAATACTTCTTTAAATTCCCTTTCTCTAGCCCGCTCTGTTTGCACAATTTTCTGTTCTAAATATAATGTTTGTCTTTCTTGTTCTTCTAATGATGGAAGGGTTTCAAATAAAGGGATAGGTGATTTAACCTTTGTTTCATTTGATAGTCTTAATAATTCATCATTTCTCCCATCTTCATCAAAAAAGTATACCGTTAAGGTCGAATTTTTTTTATTTTTCCTAATGGGAACCGTTCTTTTTAAATGCTCCCAATCATCTACAGGAGCAAGATCAGAAATAAAAACAAAATGGAAGTGGGTCTCACTTCCTCGGAATAACTGATTTTGTTGAATTAAAGAAGCCATTCTTTGTTCTACATCTAGCTTTAAATGATTTGACCAATCAAAGGTTTTCCGTTTTAAACGAACGATATGATTCACCTTTGAGTCATATTTATGAAGGATGAATTCTTCTTGATCCGTGGAAAAATAAATGATATTAAACTGATTTTGGATTAAATAGTCAATAGTTCGATAAAACGTATACTGTTCAGTAACAAACAAAAAAAACAACTCCCTATTTTTAAAAAACGAATCATATCAATAAATGATATAAATAGTTAATCCGTTATGACATTCGCTATTTCCGTATAATTCATATTTGAATGAAGCTTATTTTCACCTAATTGGATACGTCGGCTATATCCGTTTTGTTCTAAAAATTGATTAAATTGTTCCGCGTTATCTACAATGTTATTTTCATACAATATTTGAGAAATATCAATCGATGTCATGCCGCGAGAAATCGTTAAGGTAAAATCTATTCGATCATCCTCTTCGATTTCATCCTCCCCTTCATTTTCCTCATCAGTTTCACTATCCATTGATTCTTCCTCTTCTGTTTCTTCAAAACTTGATTCACCATTCGATTCTTCAATTGGAAGATTAGTTTGAGCAAGTTCGTCTTTTAAGTTATCTATTTGTTGCTCCATCACGATAATTTCCTGCTTTAATGAGTCATTCTCATCTAACGTTTGATTATAATCACTTGATAATACAACGGTATAACCTTCTTCTTCTAATAAGTCTCTTGCATCCGCTTCATTTAATTCAGCAACTTCCACTGTTTCGTCATTGTTCGTATGTATAAAATAAACAACAGCTAGTATGGTCGTTGATATAATGATGCCTAGGGCAAATGATTGTATTACGGTACGCATGTAGCTCTTCCCTTCTTACATTACAAACTAAAATTTATCTTTAATCATATCAATAATATCTGCTTCACTAATTCCAACCATCTCTTCAATATCTTTTGGTGAATAACCGTTACGATGTAATTCCTCGATTCGATTAATAATAGAACTCTCTTTTTGTCTGACTGTTTGATGAACATCAGCAGAGTCATCACTTTTTTCAATGGATGAATAGAAATCCGCTTGGTCGGTTAACAATTCTTCTTCTAATACTTTAATTTTATTTTTCATAATGTATCGGTCCTGCAATGTTGAAATTGATAACTGCTCGATTTGTTCCTCAAGTTCATCGAAACGATTATTAATGAAAAATGAAATCGTAAACAGAGCAATTCCAATGATTAATAATGTTATGATGGTGTAGATCATCTTTTCACCCCTACTCGTATTACTATAATAAGTTTACCATTATCGTCAAAGAAAAAGAATGACTTTGATGACTAATATGTTAAGTTAAGAAAATAATAATAACAGATTCAATATTTTAATTTAGCAAATTCCCTTTCAATCTTGAATAATATATTCGCTTTTGGTATGATAATGGAGTCAAAGTTGGAATGTATGCAGAAATGGAGGGAATAACATGCGTGAACAAGTCACTTTAGCATGTACAGAATGTGGTGAACGTAATTATATTACGACTAAAAATAAACGTAATAATCCAGATCGTCTTGAGTTCAACAAATATTGTTCAAGAGATAAAAAACATACGCTACACCGTGAAACGAAATAAAAACAGTAGGAATATGCCTGCTGTTTTTTTCATAGGGGGCTAACGGATGTATAAACGAACTTTTCGATTATTAAGTAAGCGACTTTTAACGCATATTTCTAATGAACAGAAAAAACAAAGCGTTTCTTTAATTATGGAAAAGTTAATTCATACAAAAATGTGGAATGATGCCGAGACAATCGCCTTAACCATTGCGAGAGAAATCGAGCTTGAGACGAAGCCAATTATTGAAGAAGCGTGGAAGCAAGGGAAAACCGTTGTAATTCCTAAATGTTATCCGAAAAATAATTATGAGATGAAGTTTTTTCAATTCACAAACGTAAAAGAATTAGAAAATGTTTATCTTGATTTATATGAACCAACTGAAGATATTAGTAAGCTTATTCAAAAGAATGAGATTGATTTAATTGTCGTTCCTGGCCTCCTATTTGATCAAAGGGGATACCGAATTGGTTACGGTGGAGGGTATTACGATAGGTATTTGAAAGATTTTTTGAACAACAAAATATCAATCGCGATGGAGGAGCAAGTTGTTCAATTCCTACCTTATGACGATTATGATATACCTGTAGATGCTATTATAACTGATGAAAAAATATATAAAACAAATGCTGGATACCAATCATAAACAGATATCCAGCATTTTTATATTATTCTTCTTCATTTTCTTCTAAATTATCTTCTTCGGCCATTTCCTCTTCTTCATTGACATCTTCATCGACTTGCTCACCATTAGTATTACCCATTTGACGTTGCTCTTTTAATTTAAAATATTCATCTAAAATTCGTCTTCCCATATGCAAGTTGACGTTGTATTGACCAGTTACAATGCCCGTATGTGGGACAACGATCGCAAAGGCTACTTCTGGTTCGTCAGCAGGGGCATACCCGACTAACGTTAAGTTTTGAACCGTATATACCGTATCGCCGACTCTTATTTTTTCTTCTGCTGTTCCAGTTTTCCCAGCAGGATTATACGGTGCATCTCCGAAAACACCGACACCCGTACCACCTTGAGATTGAAATACTTGACGAAAACCTTCTTGAACTCGTTCAATGAGATGATCTGGCATATCAATTCGGTTTAAGACGACGGGCTCATTCGCTTTGTATAGAGGTCCTAATTCCTCTGAGTTAATTGGCTCATGGATTTGTTTAACTAAATTTGGCTTAAGACGATATCCCCCATTTGCAATCGTCGATACGTATTGGGCTAATTGTAATGTCGTATAAGTTTCATACTGACCGATAGCAAAGTCCATTGCTAAACCAGGAATATGCGCGTCTCCGCGAAAACCTGTTGCTTCATATGGAAAATCTAGCCCCGTTTCAACACCTAAACCAAACTGACTAAAGTAATTTCTTAGCTCGTAATAGCCTTGAATATTATAAATCGGTCGAATGTCTCGATAATAATTATATTCTCCACCCATTCTAAGAGCGATAAAGAACATATAAACGTTAGATGATCGTCTTAAAGCATCTAAATCATTCACAGATCCTAAATTTGTCCATGACCCTTTAGGCTCTGTGCCATAAATGTGTAATGTACGGTCATTCATCCGTTCACCAGCAGAAATAACCCCCGATTCATAACCTGCTAATACCGTTGCACCCTTAACGGTAGATCCTGGTAAGTGAGCGTCGTAAATTGTTTTTAAAGCATTATTTGTAAATGTTTCATCTTCAGGGTCATACGTTTGCCCTGAGATAGCTAGTATATCTCCCGTGTTCGGGTCCATAACGACGGCCATCGCATCTCGCATGAACCGATTTTGATTCGGGAATTGATTAATTGCTGCGAGTAACTCTTCTCTTAAAATTTGGTCGACTATCTCTTGAAACTCCATATCCGTCGTTAACAACAGATCTTTACCACGTTGGCCATTTCTTATGACCTCACTACTAATGACTTCGCCACTCGTATTTGTCACATGATGTCTAACTTCTTTTTGACCTTGTAAAAAGAGTTCATACTGCTCTTCTAATCCACTCGTTCCTACACGATCATTTCGGTTATAGTTTCGCATTAAATAATATTGCATCTCTTCATAAGGAATCCCTTGTCTAGCGCTACTCACATTACCTATAAAGGATGCAAAAGAATTGTCAATTAAGCTTTCTCGGTCCCAATCAACAGTGACATTAATCCCAGGAAGCTCATGTAAATTTTCTGCTAAAATCGCATATTCTTCTTTAGAAATATCATCATTTTTAATGACATGTGGTGTTAATTCATAAGCTTGATCCAGTTCACGTTTAATTGCGATAACTTTTTGCTCTTCTTCATTAATTTTATTTAAGTCGTCTTCTGTTATCCTTTCGAGTACTAATTGATATTGTTCATTATTATTTAATTCGGTCTTTTCTTCATCAGTGAGTCTGTCATAATATTTATCTCGATCTTTCAAAAGTAAATAATCTTTTTTATCCCTTTCAGTGACCGAGTTCGTATTCATATCCATATAGTGAATGAGCTTCTCGGCTAATTCAAGGTTATCTGTAGGTTGCACGTTTCTTTTTGGTGTATAAGTAATCGCAAATAATGATGTATTATCAACAATTAATTCGCCATTACGATCATACATTTTCCCTCTCGGAGCAGACGTTCTCGATGTGACTTGATCCGTTCGTTCAATCTCCTCTTGGGCATCTTCACCATATAAGATTTGTACAACTCCTAATTGTAAAATAAGTAAAGAAAACAATAAAAATATAACAAAAAATAATACATTCAATCGAAGAGGTAAATGGGAATGTTGGTTTTTTTTCTTCATTAGACTCTCCCTTTCCACTACCTCATATTATAACACCTCAGCTTTAAATTGTGTTAATTAGTTTTTGTGATTAAATGGATATAATAACTCGTTACTAAATAACCTGCACCGAAAAGAATTAATCCGTACTTCATCCAAAGCTCATCTTGAAATAAGAAAAGACCAGCAAAAAATACAATCAATGAAATCGTTCTTCCTGAGTTTAAAATAATATCTCGTAATATAACGTATTCAACACGATATTCCTTTGCATTTTTGGCTTGACCAATTACATCATAAGAAATGGATGAGTATGGTGCAAAAAATAATGGAAGAAATGAACCGATTATTACGGAGTAAAGATAGAAATGAAAAGGTTCTGTTGAAACTAAAAGCCAAAAAACACCTGCGTATAAAAAAATACTCCCTGTAATTATGAAAATCCTTCTGTTTTGTACTTTGACAAACTTAGCGACAATTTGATAACCGATAAAGGAACAAAGGGCATATATAAAATTATAAACACCGACGACCCATTCACTTTGGACGTTAATAAATACCCATATACCGACTAAAAACAAAAATACACCTTCTCGAAATCCTTGAAAAAAATGAGCATTAAGAATATATTTCCACTTTTTATTCCTTTTTCGTTCTTTGATTGCTTCTCTTATATGGTATTCGCCTTCTGTTTTTCGTCTTGCTAAAAATGAGCTACAAATTACAGCGATAAAAAACAAAAGGAAAGAAATGAAAAAGATTGTTAAATACCCTTTATTACCTGTTAAAACGGTAATAATTGCACCGGAAAATAACGGTCCAATCATGCCACTAAACGATTGTAAAACACCGAACATGCTATTGAAGAAATCCCTTGTATTCGGTTCTGTCACCTCGAAAACTAAAATATTATAAGCGAGCCAAAATAAACCGTAACCAGCTCCTAAAATAACTCCTAATATGAAATGATAATTCGATGCCTGATCACCTAAAAGTAAAACGGTCATAAAAAAGATGGAGATAATTAATATCCCTACTCTTAAAATGATAACTCGATCAATCTTTTTAACGTATTTACCAATAATGATGTAACTTATTGTTTGTGTTAAATAAATCGATACATTGTAAATCGTTAATACCGAAATTTCGCCAGACTGCTTCCATAAAAATATGTTTACAAATATATTTGATAAAAATATGCCTAACGTATATAAACCGCCAATCAACAGTAGGATTAATAAATTTTTCTTCTCATGTTGATTAGCGGTTTTTAAGTGATTAGAAAACATGGTATCCCCCTTCTCTAATCACTATTTTTTACTAAACAAAATTGGTTATACACATGCACATTTTTAAGCCATTAAAAAAAGCTGATTCCCCTTTAGAGAACCAGCTTTTAATATTAATTATTTTGCATCATCGTATCTTTTTGCAACTTCATCCCAATTTACAACGTTCCAAAATGCAGCGATGTAATCAGGGCGACGGTTTTGATAATTTAAGTAATATGCATGCTCCCAAACATCTAAACCTAAAATCGGTGTAACACCTTCCATGATCGGTGTATCTTGGTTAGGAGTTGAAGTAATTTCTAAGTTGCCGTTTTTAACGACTAACCATGCCCAACCAGATCCGAAACGACCTGCAGCCGCAGCAGCAAATTGTTCTTTGAAAGCATCAAAGCCTCCAAATGCTTCATTAATTTTATCTGCTAATTCCCCAGTCGGGTTGCCCCCGCCATTCGGTGAAAGAATCGTCCAAAATAAACTATGGTTTGCATGACCGCCACCGTTATTACGTACGGCAGTTTGAATATCACTCGGTAAAGCATCTAAATTGCTAAGTAATTCTTCAAGGGATTTGTCTTGAAGATCCGCGTGACCTTCTAATGCATTGTTTAAGTTTGTAACATACGTGTTGTGGTGCTTCGTGTGGTGAATATTCATTGTCTCTTTGTCAATATGTGGTTCTAGTGCATCGTATGCATAAGGTAATTCTGGTAATTGAAACTTAGCCATTCGTAAAATCCTCCTTCAATATATAAATAATTTTACTCATCTAAAGATTACCAATGAGTGCAATATCATGCAAGGTTTTTGCATAAGTTTACCGTATTTTTATTCGACATCTAATACTATTCATAGCTTACACCGATATTTAATAATAAAACAAAAAACCTAGTTAACATTTTAACTAGGTTTTATCTTATCGAATTTTATAAGTTTTAATGGCGGAGGAGGAGGGATTCGAACCCCCGCGGGCTTTGACACCCCTGCCGGTTTTCAAGACCGATCCCTTCAGCCAGACTTGGGTACTCCTCCGTATAAATGGTGGACCCTGCAGGATTCGAACCTGCGACCGATCGGTTATGAGCCGATAGCTCTAACCAACTGAGCTAAGGGTCCTTCTATAATAATATGGGGCGATCGGTGGGGATCGAACCCACGAGTGCCGGAGCCACAATCCGGTGCGTTAACCACTT
>CALKAL010000067.1 GCA_937983065.1 uncultured Bacillaceae bacterium
CCTCTTTAATGATTAATTATGCGGTTTCTTTTACTTCTGTTTCTTCACCAAAAATTGAACGCTCTAGAACTTCAGCGACATCTTGTGTTACCACTTCATCATCGACTTCAATCGCTTTCGTTCCGTCTGAAATCATCGTTAAGCAGTACGGACAAGCACTCGAAATCGTGTTCGGCTGAACGGCTAACGCTTGTTCAGTTCTTGCCACGTTAATCCGGTTACCTGTCGTTTCCTCCATCCACATGAGGCCACCACCAGCACCACAGCACATTCCGTTTTCACGATTACGTTCAATTTCAACGTATTCTACCCCTGGGATAGATTCTAAAATGTAACGTGGTGGATCGTAAACATCGTTATAACGTCCTAAATAACAAGAGTCGTGATACGTAATTTTTTCATTGATTGCATGGTTTGGCTTGAGTAATCCTTCATCAAGCCATTTAGCTAGTAATTCGGTATGGTGATACACTTCCCCTTCGAAACCGAAATCCGGATATTCATTTTTGAAAATGTTATAAGCATGTGGATCAATGGTCACGATCTTTTTAATATCGTTTTTCTCAAATTCTTTAATATTTTTCTCCGCTAATTCTTGGAATAAAAACTCATTTCCTAACCGGCGAGCTGTATCTCCCGAGTTCCGTTCTTTATTACCTAAAATAGCGAACTTAATGCCTGCTTTATTCATTAAACGTGCAAACGCTAAAGCAATTTTTTGACTACGATTGTCATAAGAGCCCATTGAGCCAACCCAGAATAAATAGTCGAACTCTTCACCTTCTTTTTTCAACTCTTTTACTGTCGGAATACGTAGCGTTTCGTCAGCTTCTTTCCAGTTTTCACGCTCTTTTTTAGATAATCCCCACGGGTTACCTTGACGCTCAATATTCATCATTGCGCGTTGAGCTTCCTGGTCCATTCTACCTTCTGTTAAAACTAAGTAACGGCGTAAATCGATAATTGTATCTACATGTTGGTTCATTACTGGACATTGGTCTTCACAGTTACGGCAAGTTGTACAAGCCCAAAGCTCTTCTTCTGTAATGACATCACCGATTAACTGCGTGTTCATCACTTGTTGAGCTAATTCACCATTCGGATTCGCTGCAGCTTGGTTACCTGTCGTTCCAGCAAACGCATAAGATGGAACCCATGCTGTTTGACCAGTAATCGCTGCTCCTTTTTCTGTTAAATGATCGCGAATTTTAATAAGTAAATCCATTGGTGAAAGCATTTTTCCTGTTCCGGATGCTGGACATACGTCCGTACAACGACCACACTCCACACAAGCGTATAAATCAAGGAGCTGTAGCTGATCTAAATCTTCAACCTTACCAACACCAAATGTCGGCTCCTCATCAGAATCCTCGTCAATATCAAAGTCAATTTTTTTCAATTTGCCGTGTTGTTTATCTTGGTTAAAATAAACGTTCGCTGGCCCCGCAATTAAATGCGCATGCTTTGATTGTGGAATGTATACTAAAAATGCGAGTAATACAAGTAAATGAATCCACCACATAATATAAAAGATGGCGGCTGCGACAGTCGGACTCATCCAAGCGAATAAAAAGGCAATTCCTGAAGCGATCGGCTCCGTCCAATTTAATTCAGCGCCGTGCCAGATCATCATCATTCCATTACCTGCTAAAACCGTTAACATTAATGTGCCGATAAATAGTAAAACGACACCTGCTTTAAATCCGCGCTTTAGACGGACAAGCTTTTCCACGTAACGGCGGTAAAATGCCCAAAGCACCGCAAAAAGAATGACTAACGTAACAATTTCTTGGAAAAACTTAAATCCTGGATAAAAAATGCCTAATGGTAAATGAGAATTCGGGTTAATCCCTTTCCAAATAAAATCGATCGCCCCAAATTGTACGAGAATAAACCCATAAAACATCATGACGTGCATAATTCCCGATTTTTTATCCTTTAATAGCTTCGTTTGACCGAAAACGTACGTCCAAATATCTTTCAGACGATCTTTTAGCGCACGGTCATATTCCCCTTTTTTACCTAACTTAATGTAGGCAATTCGCGTTCTAACGACTTGTACGAAAAGGAAGACTCCGTAAGCCGTCACAGCTAAAAAGGCAATGAGGTTAATTAATAATAATGTATCCATCCGTTCTCCCCCCAAAGATAGTAAAAATACATATCAAATTGACGAATGATTAAGTTAAAGTTATTAATTCCATTATACATTGAATGAGCGTTCAGTCAACGTAAAAATAATTTCCATCTCGTATAGATGATGCTCTACAATCTCATACTAGCTTAGAAAGGAGAGCTTTCTGTGTGGCCATTTATCGTTATCCTTTGTTTGCTTATCGTATTTATTATGATCGGAAACCATTCCCACAGAAAATCGCTTCTCATCACTTATCCGAAGCGACAAGCTAACATTACCTTTTTTTCAAATGGGAAAAAAATGTTCGACCACTATTTTAAAGATATTCAAGGAGCCAAACAATTTATTTTTATCTCTTTTTTTATCGTAAAAAACGATGCGCATAGTTTAACGTTTTTAAAAAGACTTCAAGAAAAAAGTGAATCTGGTGTTGACGTTTATTTACTTGTTGATCGCCTCGGCTCACTTTTTTTAAAAAAAGAATGGATTCATAACCTAGAGCAATCGGGGGTGCATTTTTTATTTAGTCGTAGATGGCGCCTCCTCTCTCCTCTTCGTTCTTTAAACCGAAGAAACCATCGAAAAATAACGGTCATTGACGGGGACATCGGTTATATTGGTGGGCTGAACGTTGGGGATGAATATGTGAATGATAGTCGTAAGTTTGCTGGCTGGAAAGATTATCATATGAGAGTTGTCGGGGAAGTTGTCACAGACTTTTTTCACTTATTTCAAAAAGATTGGGAAGTGAATGGTGGCGGAAAAATTAATGTGACTGTCGGCGAACCTGAAGCGGAAGGAGAATCCACTTGTCAATTAGTCCCGACGAGCGGGGGAAGTTTAGAAGATGTATTTATCCATTTAATTAATAAAGCCGAGCATTCGATAAAAATCGGAACGCCTTATTTTATTCCGAGTGAGCGACTCATGAAGGCTTTACTCGAAAAAAGGCGAGATGGTGTTCACATTACGATTATTTATCCCGATGAAGCAGATCACCCCTTTGTAAAAGAGGCGTCAATCCCCTATTTAAAACGACTCGTCAACGCTGGCGGGGAGGTTTATTTATTTACGAAAGGTTTTTATCATGCGAAAATTTTGTTCATTGATGACAAACTAGTCGATATCGGAACGGCTAACTTCGATCGGCGGAGCTTGTTTATTAATGATGAAGTGAACTTACTTATTTATGATCAACCTATCATTGAGATTGCAGATCGCGCTTTTCATAACGATTTGGAAGAGGCATTACCTTTAAATGATGAATGGTTAAATGCACCGAATAAGTTCGTCGCGGGAATAAAGAAGGTTATCGCTACGATTTTAAAACCTTTGTTGTAAGGACTTGTGGATGAAGGTGGTGTATTGCTGGATAAATTA
>CALKAL010000068.1 GCA_937983065.1 uncultured Bacillaceae bacterium
ATTTTTTCTAGAAAAGCTTGCCAAAATTATCCCGAGAACTATTTTACACATACTACAGATTGTGATAAAATTAAAAGATAAAAATAATTATGAATGTTTAGGTGGAATGGGGGATATTTTATGAGTTATGAGCAAGCATTGGAGCAATATATAGCTGCTACTAATACACATGACTTTAATAATGTGAAAAAAATTCTTCATGAAAATGCGATATATTGGTTTACTAATAAAACATGTTCTAACATGAATGAAATTCAAAATTACTTTGAAACCAGCTGGCAACAAATAAAAGCAGAAGTTTATTCAGCAAGAGATATTAAGTGGATTGCAACTGATGAAACCTCCGCCACTTGTATATATACTTACCATTATGAAGGTTACTACAATGGTAATTTTGTATCGGGAAGTGGAAGAGCTACAAATGTGTTTCTTAAGATGAATGGTGAGTGGAAGCTAATCCACGAACATTTAAGTAGTCTTAAAAATTAACAGTCTTAATTGATGAAAAATTGGTGGTGATTATTTTGGGTCTGAAATGGCTAGAATGGGCTAAACAGCTTCAATCGATAGCACAAAATGGCTTAACCTATTCAAAAGATGTTTTTGACCGCGAACGATTTGAAATGATTAGAGACATTAGTGTTGATATGATGTCACAACAAACAGGAGTTAATAAAGAAGTAGTAAAAAATCTATTTACGAATGATACGGGTTATGCGACTCCTAAAGTTGATATAAGAGCAGTTGTGTTTAAAGATCGTAAAATTTTAATGGTTAAGGAAAAATCAGACAGTGCTTGGGCATTACCTGGTGGATGGGGAGATATCGGCTTTTCTCCGAGTGAAGTAGCTATTAAAGAAGTGGAAGAGGAAGCGGGACTAGACGTGAAAGCAATAAAATTAATAGGTGTATTTGATATGAAATGCCATCCGCATCCTCCCTCTGCTTATCATATTTATAAAATATTTATTCAATGCGAAATCATAGGTGGGGAGCCTAAAGCGGGACTAGAAACAAGTGATGTTCAATTTTTGTAGAGGACCAGTTACCGCCATTGTCAGTAGCCAGAAATACAGAGTCACAAATTAAGTTAGCTTTTAAACATTTACATAATCCAGAAGAGCCTGTATATTATGATTAATGTTTAAATTTACATTAGGAGGCCGAAATGACTCAAGATTTTTACTGTGATGAAGTTTTAAGTGGCAAAACGAAAGTAAATAAAGTATTAGAAACAGATCATGTTTTAGCTTATTATCATACAAAGCCTTTTTATCCAGTTCATATAGTAGCTATTCCAAAGAAACATATTTCTTCTTTAATAACTTTAGAAGAGAGTGACAATGATTTGTTGCTAGAATTACTAGATGTTATCAAGCAGGTCGCTACTAAAGTAACTGAAGAACATGGTGCTTGTAGAGTAATTACTAATTTAGGAAATTATCAAGAATCAAAACATTTACACTGGCATATTATTTCCGGTAAACCGTTGAGATAGATTTCCTACTCATATGGGAGGATTCTTTGTGGGATTATTATATTTATAGTTCGCCCTGTAATTAAATAAAAAATTACGGGAGGTCATTATATGGAACAGAAGTGGGTAAAACCTTTTTATAAAAAACAGTTTGAATGGTTTTCTTATTTACAAGAATATAGAGAGGAATATGATGAAATGGCTAAAGAGATTGAAACTCAAGTTCGTAAACCATTTCATTCCGTTCTCGAAATTGGTGCAGGTAATGGGAACTTAGCAAGAGCGATGGCTGCATTGAATAAAGAAGTGACAACGGTCGAATTAGTTCCTGAACTAGTTGAATTCGCAAAGCAATTTAAGCAAGAAAATTTAACGTCATTATGTGGAAGCTTTTACGATATTGAATTACCTGAAACCTTTGATGTATTACTTTATATCGATGGTTTCGGTGTAGGAGAAGATCATGAGCAAATATTTCTATTGAAACGAATTTATAACTGGCTAAAGCAAGATGGCATAGCTTTAATTGATATTTATAATCCGTCCTACTGGGAAAAAGCAGATGGTCAATCGATGTACATTGATCAATCTAGGAAAGTGTTACGAGAATATAAATATGATAAAGAAAATCATAGAATGCTAGATATTTGGTGGAAAGAAGAAAATTCTGAAGAAACACATACACAGTCATTAGCTTGTTATTCAGTTGATGCAATTGAGAAGATGTGCAAAGAAGCGGGCTTAAAGATTATTGACATTTTTCCGGGTGGAGCGATGGATTGGGATGAATGGAAATACAATCCAAAGGTTTCATTAGAAGAGTGCCTGTCTTATAGGATTAAAGTTGTTAGAGCTTAAATTGAGTTGTAAGGGAAATCCTTTTGGAAAAAGGGATTTCCCTTTCTTTGTGTGATGTTAAAATATAGTTTCTCTAAAAAGCTTCTTAACATCAATCTTTAAATCATCGTAAAGATAAGAATGGGCAATTTCGTTATGTCTATAAGTTGTTAATTGTTTAATATTTTTATCCTCAAACTCATATATAGTCACTTCTTTATTTTCCAGGTTAACGATCCAATATTCTTTCACGCCACAATCTTTGTAAAGGTTTAGCTTTAAAATCAAATCTTTATCACGGGTACTTTTTGAGAGAACTTCAACAGTTAAGGATGGAATATCTTTATAAGATTCATCTTCATTCAAAGATTTTTCCAGGTCACAAATAACTACAAGATCAGGTTGAACCGTACTAATTTGTCCAGTAGGCTTTTTCAATTCTATATCGTATGGGGCAATTATTGGTGTACAATCCTTACCTTGAAAAAAGTTATAAAAGTTGAAGTACAATTCACCAACTGCAATCTGATGTTTTGTATTTGGTGAAGCAAGTAAATGAATTTCCCCATCTATATATTCATATCTCTCTTCAGACTCTTGTCGTAACTTCATAAATTCATCGTAAGTTGCTTTTTGGCCAAATCCGTCAAGGGAAAAATTCTCTTTAATATGCTCGATAAAGATTGTTTGATTTTGTTTATTTTTTTCGATGGAAGTAAGTTTGGCAATTTCTGTTCCGTTCCTTGTAACGATAATATCTTCGTGCGTTGCTAACATTAAGTATTTTCCGAAGTTGTTTTGTAATTCAGTAGAACTTACTCTCATTTTCACAACCTCCACAATTGACTATATTAGCTAATATAGCTAACTTTATTATATATAATTTTGGTAAAAAATTCAATGAAGTCCCACCCATTTTTAGCAAGAAAAAATCACACACGAATTGTGCTCGTGTGTGACTTTATGAAAAAATTATTGATTAAACGCATTTTCTAAATCCTCAATCAAGTCTTGAACATCTTCAAGGCCGACTGAAATTCGAATGAGTCCCTCTGTAATACCTAACTCATCACGACGCTCTTTTGGAATTGAGGCGTGGGTCATTTTTGCAGGTAGAGAAATTAAGCTTTCAACTGCTCCTAAACTTTCAGCAAGGGTAAAGAAACGAGTCTTTTCTAATATTTTATCCGCAAGCTCACCACTACCGACATCAAAGGAAATCATACCACCGAATCCCCGTGTTTGATTTTTATGGATTTCATGGCCTGGATGATCTTCGAAACCTGGATAAAATACTTTTTGAACTATTGAATGGTTTTTTAAATAATCGGCTATTTTTCTTGAGTTTTCTTCAATTTCTTCCATACGAACTGCTAATGTTTTAATGCCGCGAATGAGTAGCCAGCTATCTTGAGGTCCAAGAATCGCGCCGACAGAGTTTTGGATAAAATGTAAATCTTCTCTTAGTTGTTCTGAATTGACAACGACAACGCCTGCTACGACATCACTATGACCACCTAAATATTTCGTCGCACTATGAAGGACGATATCTGCACCTTGTTCAATCGGGTTTTGCCAATAAGGTGTCGCGAATGTGTTGTCAACGATCAATAATAGGTTGTTCTCTTTAGCTAGTTTTGCAACAGCTTTTAAATCTGTCACTTTGAGAAGCGGGTTTGTCGGTGTTTCAATGAAAATTGCTTTCGTATTCGGTTTAATCGCCTCTTTTACAACTGACAAATCACTCGTATCAACAAAGTCTGATTCGATATTGAAACGATTTAGAACCTTAGACATTAATCGGTAAGTTCCTCCATATACGTCATCAGTGAAAACGATATGGTCTCCACTAGAAAATAACTGCATGACAGATGTGATGGCCGCCATTCCAGAACTAAAGGCAAATCCTGCAACGCCACCTTCTAAATCGGCTACGAGATGCTCCAGTGCCTCCCGAGTTGGATTTCCCGTTCTCGCGTATTCATATTTAAAATTGCCAATGCCATCTTGTTTAAATGTACTCGCATGAGAAACAGGAATCGAAACTGCCCCTGTATTTTTATCTAAAGAAATACCACCATGAATCATTAATGTTTTCTTTCGCAAAATGTCTCCTCCTAAAAGTTATAAATTTGTTTTGATAAATAACGCTCACTACTATCCGGAAAGATAACGACGATATTCGTACCTTCCTTCGCTTTTTTAGCTTCTCTAAGAGCTGCTTCATAAACTGCCCCCGAGGAGCTGCCTACTAATAGCCCCTCTTTTTTCGCTAAATCTTTAACGTGAAAGAATGCATCTTCATCACTAATCGTATATATGCCGTCAAAGTATTTTTCATCTAAAAATGGTGGGATGAACTCTAATCCGATGCCTTCTGTTTGGTGAGGTCCAGGCTTCCCCCCATTTAAGATCGATCCTTCTGGTTCAACGATGACGGTTTTAATCGTTTCGTCTTTTTCTTTAAAGTACTTGGCAGCTCCAGCAAAAGTTCCGCCACTACCAGCTCCTGCTATAAAAATATCTATTTCCCCATTTAAATCTTCCATAATTTCTGGTGCTAACGTTTCATAGTAGGCAAGAGGATTTACTTCATTTTCAAACTGAAGTGGACAATAGGAATCAGGAGTCTCTTTTTGTAGCTCCTTTGCCTTTTCTATTGCACCTACCATACCAAGCTCGGACGGTGTATTAATAACTTGAGTACCGAGAGCCCTCATTAAATCCTGTTTTTCTTGACTAAACTTTTCGGGAACGACACAAATAATTTTAATGTCTGTATTTAAAGCAGCCATTGCCAAACCAATCCCCGTATTACCTGCAGTAGGTTCAATAAGTGTCCCTTTTTCACTTATTTTTTTAGACTTGATGGCATCTTCAAGGAGCTTTTTCCCTAGCCGATCTTTAATACTTCCCCCAGGATTATAAAATTCTAGTTTTGCGAAAATTCGCACTCGATCACGGTATGGATGTTCATTTATTTTAACTAATGGTGTTCTACCAATTAATTCTTTAACACTTTCAAGATAAGCCATTAGAACACTTCCTTATTTAGTTTCAAAGACAAGTAGGTTAAAGTATATAATTCCTATTAGTATAGTATGATATTTTTAAAATTATGTAAAGGTTACGATATCTAAGTGGGCTGAATTTCCTTTTAAAGAAACGAATTAATTATAATTCATACTATACATATCGGATTACATTGAATATAATGTGAGCTAAGGAGGTATGAGTCTATGGGTAGAGAATTTGATGAATTATTTAAAGAATGGGCTCCGACTTATGATGATACAGTTATGGGAAATGATGTTGAGTATAGAGAAGTTTTTCGTTCCTACGATCAAATTTTAGACGAAGTGGCTAGTAGAGCGGCTGGGACTGTTTTAGAATTCGGTGTTGGAACAGGAAATTTAACGAAGCGACTAATCGATCGGGGACATAACGTGTATGGTATTGAACCATCTGAAGAAATGCGACTTATCGCAACAGAGAAAATACGAGGAATACGAGTGAAAGACGGAGATTTTATCGATTTTCCAGAAATGAGTGAGCCAATCAACACTATTGTTAGCTCATATGCTTTTCACCACTTAACCGATTTAGAAAAAGATAAAGCGATCTCAATTTATGCGGATATGTTAAAGCTTGGCGATAAAATTGTTTTTGCTGATACAGTTTTTGAAAACGAGCAAGCAAAATTGAAAATAATTAATGCGTCGAGAAGTAAGGGTTATTTTAACCTAGTAAGAGATTTAGAGACAGAATATTATTCTACGATTCCATTGTTGGGGCAGATGTTTAAAAACAATGGATTTGATGTGAGTTTTAAACAAATGAATGATTTTGTGTGGATTATTGAAGCAATCAAAAAATAATAAAAGGGAGTGGGCAATCCACTTCCTTTTATTTGGGTCTTGTGAAATCGAATTCTTCCACATTTCGGTAAATTTAAATGTGTAAATCCTGAATTTAAAAATTGCAATCATTTATAAATTAATTCATGTAAAATCGGCAGTTGTTTAGCCAATACATCCTCATCGGAGCGCCACCCAAAATGCGGGCCTATTCCTCCATATTCGAAGGCTACAGCCCACGGTTTTGGCCAATCCCCATCTTTAATTCGCTCAATGACCCATGATGCCAATTTCCAGTCATCGTCACTCATCGGCATACTATCTCGAAGTCTACCATTTTGATCCGGTTGAATGCCTGTGATGTGCAGTTCTTTAAGATGTTCAAGGGGAAGCTTGGAAATGTATTCATAGACATCAAGACCAAGAGATTTGGACGTCATTTGAGCATGTGCCGTATCAAATAGAAAGTTAACCCCTGTTTCATCAATAATTTTACTTAATACGTCAGGTTCAATAATCGCTTTAATCATATTTTCACCTTTTCCACGACAGATGACGTTTTCGACGATAATGTTTTCTCTACCGAATTTTTCAGCGACTAACTCAATATCACGGATTGTCGCTTCTATAATTTCCGTCACTTCCTTTGGATTGGTTGTGAATATATCAAAGTTTGGGTAATCCTTCGTAAAGGCGACAGCATGCACATTCACGTAAGGGGTACTCGTCTTCTCCTTTAGCTCTTTAATCTGATTCCAATCAGCCTCATGCACCGTTTGACTCCCTGCATTTAAACCAAAATGAACATAGCAAGGTTTAATCGATTGCGCATTCTGGACTAGCTCAAGACTAAACCCAGGACATTTAAACAAATCAACGTGGACGGACTCATTTTTCACTAAATTCTCCGCCTCTTTAGAATAGTTAACAGCTAATTTCAAACAATCACCCTCTTTTATTAAGTATAATGATAAAATAGATTTGAAAAAAATCATAGAGAATAATGGTCGATTTATTTTTTCACACATGCTAAAGTTTCTAGAGTCTAAATCGAAATTAGGAGAAATCGCAATGACATCATTTAGAAAAATGAAACTGGATGATCTAAATCTTGTTTCAACATTTATTGCTGAATTAAATAATATTGAAACATCCCACATTGGCTATTGTGGTAAAGAACAGCAGTCTATAGCCAATGATTTAATGGAAGAGTTTGATATCCCTTTTACAGATAGCTTCGTGTTAGCTTTTGAACAAGATCAACTCATAGGCGTGGTCGGTTTTGATGCGGATCTTGAAAGTGAATATGCGGAAATTTGGGGGCCCTTCATCCGAGAAGGTTATGCCCATATTACTATGAGTCTATGGTCTGAAATGGAGAAGCTCATTCCAAAAAAAATTAAACAGCTAGAGATGTTCCCGAATATCGAAAACACTATTTGTATTAAGCTAGCTCAGGAGCTTAACTTTGAAAAAATGAGTACGGAATCGATTTTGCAATTCAGCTCACTCTACAAAGAAAAATTAAAAGAGACACCTTTGATTGAAATAGATGAAAAACATTTCGCTGACATGATAAAGCTACATGATGAAACTTTTCCAAACACTTATTATAGTGGAAGGCAAATAATTGAGCGCATGAATGATATACAAAAAGTGTTTATTTTAACGAATGATGATACGCTTTTAGGATACATTTACGTTGAAGTGGAACCAGAGTTTGGCGATGCGAGTATTGAGTTTTTTGCGGTTAAACCGTCTGAAAGGGGAAAGGGAATAGGTTCCAAGTTAATATTAGGCGCCTTAAAATGGATATTCACTTTTGAGTCGATTGAAACAGTAGTTCTTTGTGTCAATGGCGAAAACAAAAACGCGATTCACTTATACAAAAAGGTCGGTTTTGAAGAAGAACATCGACTTTATTCATATCGGAAAAAATACTAGAATAGTTTGACGGCTAATAATAAATAAGATGGTGACCAAGTTGTAACTTCCATCATCGGTCACCATCTTCAGGTAATGGGGTAATCTTACATTTCCCCAAAAGTTTGTTTTAAAAACTTAATGTAAGTATTGCTGAATTCGAATCTTAACTTTTCTTCGTTTTTTCTCTCCAGCTTTTATACCATTGATCAATCTGGTGGCTAACCCCTAAATTTAGTGCATCCATTTCTTTTTTTAATTGTAAATATTGATAATTAACGAGCATTCCATAACCTAAATGGGCGTAAAGCTTAATCAATGAGAAATGGGCATCCTCTTCTTCAGGGCGTACTTGACAAATATTTTTAAACCAGCTTTCGGCATTGTCAAAATCATTATTTTCTTTATAGAAATTCGCAATTTTATAAGCTGTATTAATCCACAATTGTTCTAAGCGAAACCTTTCATTTTCAGCCCATAAAAAATCGTATTCTTGCAAGTAAGCGCCTTTATAAGCTTCCATTTGATGTTCATAAAGACTAATATTTTCTAAACTAATTGGTGGAAGGGATACAATCTCGTTTTCCCATTCAACGATGTCAATGACAACATTTTTTGTCTCTAACATATAGCCGTTTTGCAAATTTTTAATGGACAGGAATTGATCAAATGGACTTAATGACTTACGAATATGATAGATCGCTGTGTATAGTTGGGAGTATGCTTTCTCCTCATCAAAATGATTCCATAATAAATCTATTAATTGATCTTTTCGTACTGTTTTATTTCGATGATGAAGGAGATATAGGAACAGCTCCTGCGCTTTCGTCGTTCGCCAATTAATCGTCTCTATTTGACCATCTGTTAATTCAAAAGATAAATTGACGCAAACATTTATTTTTAATTGGTCCTGCTCCGTGGTATTGAATTCATTTTTTGCTAGCTTAATTCGCTCGACGGTTTTTAATAATCGTTCAACATTAACAGGCTTTAGTAAATAATCTAATGCATTTAACTCAAATGCTTCAACGGCATGCTCGTTAAAAGCTGTAACGAAAACAATGAATAAGCGAGGATTTATTTCAAGAAGCTTTTCCGCTAGCTCGAGACCATTCATTTGAGGCATTTCAATATCTAAAAAAACGACGTCGATGTTATTTATAAGAGAAATGTTTTGTTGAATATCCAAGTACGTAAATTTTTCTATGACCTCGATACTTGGAATCATTTCAAGTTTTTTATCTAAAAAGTCTAAAGCAAGCTTCTCGTCATCAACTAAAATAGCCTTCAAAATAATCCCCCCTTAACGTTAAACAGACCGCACCGTTACTCTTATTATCATTATATATCGGTAAAATATCAACTATAATCAAGGGAATAAATGGAATTAGGAATTTATCACTAAAAATCTAGAAAAATTCGGTTTCGGACGAAAAGGAATAATAAGTGGTTAGTTTTATAGAAATTTATTTAAAAAGAAAAAGATCGATGGAAATACATTTTTCTAAACATTTTTTGTGAAAAAATGAGATGAAAAATTCAATTTTTTGTGAACGATTTCTTAAATAGGAACAAATTCTAGTAAAAAAGTACTAATTATGTCGAAGCCTTAAGTAATCATAGAAAATTTGTAGAGAAATTGTGTAGGTGGTTAAGGTATATTGTTTCTTTGGTAGACTTGACAAAAAAATGAGTTACAACTAATTATAAATGATTTAAAGGAGAAGATGGAAGTGAGAAAGCTAAGTATATTATTTATATTTCTACTTATCTTTCAAACGATAACGAGTAGCACTTACTTACCTACTATTAATGCAACTGAAGAATCGGAAAGTGTATTTAAGGTATTATCGTTGACGGATAAAGAGGGAAATTCTATTGAAATGGACGAGGTGGAGGAGGAAGATGAAGCTGTTCTTCATGTTAACTGGTCGGGAAGAATATTATCGTTGGTTTGAACAGATTGGCAATATGAACGCCAATGTCATTCGGGTTTATACGTTGCATCCCCCAGGCTTTTATGAGGCACTCCATCGATATAATGAAAATCATGATGAGCCGATTTATTTGTTCCATGGGGTTTGGATTGATGAAGCGCCGTTGGAGGAAAGTTTAGATGCGTTTGATGAAACGATTACGGAAAATTTTCAAGAAGAAATGAAGAAAATAATCGATGTCGTTCACGGAAATAAAATTGTTCCTCATGAGCCAGGTCACGCTTCTGGTATATATCGCGCTGATATTTCGGACTATATTATCGGCTGGATATTAGGAATCGAATGGTATCCTTTCATGGTTGAAAATATGACTATCGTCCATGAAGGCATGGCTGATTACGATGGGACGTATTTTAAAACAGAAAATGCGGAGCCTTTTGAGATCTGGTTAGCCCAGCAAATGGACGTATTAACCGAATATGAAATGGACCATTATCAAGTCATTCGCCCGATGAGTTTTACGAATTGGCCGACGACTGACATCTTAGAGCATCCGTCCGATTCAACGGATAATGAAGATATTGCTAGTGTTGATCCGAATACGATTTATACGAAAGGACTTGCGAATGAAACGGGGCAGTTCGCTTCGTATCATGTGTATCCGTACTATCCTGACTTTTTAAATTATGATGAAAAATATCGGACGTTTGTCGACCATCGTGGAGAGTTGAATAACTATGCTGGTTATTTACGTGAATTAAATGAAAGTCATCGCTTGCCAATTTTAATTGCTGAGTTCGGTATTCCCGCATCTAGAGGTTTAACCCATGAAAATATTTTCGGCTGGAATCAAGGGTTTATGTCGGAAATGGAACAAGGCGAGATTGTGAGTCGTCTATTCGAAGATATTTTAGAGGAAGGACTTCTCGGTGGTTTAATTTTCACGTGGCAAGATGAGTGGTTTAAACGAACGTGGAATACGATGGACTATGACAATCCAGATCGTCGTCCCTATTGGTCAAATCACCAGACGAATGAGCAGCAATTCGGCTTATTAAGCTTTGACCGCCATAAAATTCAAGTTGACGGTCAGATTAATGAATGGGAAGCACCGAAGATTTACGAAAAAGAAAATGGCGCTTTAAATTCGCTCGCCCTTGATTATGATGAAGGTTATTTATACATTCATCTTCATTTAAATAGTGATGAAGGATACCCGCTTATTTTATTAGATACAGTTCCTAACCAAGGGAATGATCATATTGAGTTTATCGATGAGTTGACGATGCAAAATGGGGTCGAATTTATCGTAAATCTTAATCGAGATGAGCCTCGGATTCTAATTGACCGTTATTACGACTTTTTTACGTATCATTATGTCTATCTTTTAGACATGATTAAAGATGGGAAGGAAGCGCCCATTAATAATAGTGGTGATTTTATTCCGATTCATTATGCGTTAGATAGGGAGTATTATAACCCGGAATTAGACGAGTGGTATGAATTTAAAACATATGAGGCAGGACGATTAAGAGAAGGAAATGGTAACCCTGATTCCGACGAGTACGATTCGTTAGCGGATTTCTATGTTAGTGAGGACGGGCATTTAGAGCTGCGTATTCCGTGGCTTTTAATTCAAGCGAAAGATCCGAGTCAACGGGAAATGACTGGAAACCTTTATGTAGACGGATTTGATGCGAGTCAATTTGTTGATGAAATTTCTGTCGGTGTTTTATACGTTAATGAAAATAATGAGATTATTGATACGTTTCCAGAGCTTAATGATATGACACTCGAACCTTTACGAAGTTTCAAGTGGGAAACATGGGATATGCCTCTTTACTCCGAACGATTAAAGCAATCGTATGAAATTATTAAAAATACGTTCGCTGATGTAAAATAGAGAAAGGAGTCAAAGCTTAACGTACTGTTTTAAAGGGAGTTGTCAGGCATTTTGTCGGGGAAAATGAAGAAAAAGTCTCTAATATTACTCATTCTACTATTTATCGTTATATTATCAGCTGGTCGAATTTTTTGGGGAAATATGTTTCAGGCTGATGGGGTTGCTCCTATTGAAAAGGGTTATGTTGATATGACGGATTGGGACAGTTCAAAGGAGCAAGTCCTTCTTCTTGATGGGGAATGGGAGTTTTATCCTTTTCAATTATTTTTTGCTGATGGGGAAACCTTAAATACGGGTAGTCCATCATATATTGATGTTCCTGAAGATTGGAATCAGACATTAAATCCAGATGATCATGATTCATTTGGCTATGGCTCTTATCGATTACTCATTCAAGTAGACCCTGAACAAAGTGAAAATTATAGTTTGAAAATCGCAAGTATTCGTAGTGCCTCTGAAGTCTACATTAATGGGGAATTACTAGCTTATTCTGGGAGAGTAGGGCAATCCGTTGATGAATATGAAGAGAAAAACTTACCTTATGTTACATCTTTTCAAGCGGATGAGACTGGCTTAATAGAAATTGTCATTCAAGCCTCGAATTTTAGAGATATTCGAGGAAGTGGGCTTGTTCGCTCAATTAAATTTGGACCTGAACAAGCGATACTACAAAACAACTTGCTTTCTTCGTTTATGCAGCTTTTAAGTGCTTTTATTCTAATCGTTCATGCTGTCTATTCGCTTATCGTCTATTTTGTAAGTAAGCGGAAAGAAAACAAGTTATTGTATGTTTCTCTCGGTACGTTTTGTCTTGCGTTAACGAGTCTTTTAAGCTTTGATGAGAAATTATTTCATCATCTTTTTTATATTGGCTACGACTGGGACTTTCGCATAACAAATGCAGCTTTAATTTTAGGGATGTATGCATTTTTACAATGTTCTGATCATCAATCGATCAAATATTGGAATAAATTATTTCCTTTTTACAAATGGGTTACTTTTGGCACAATCGGATTAACGTTATTATCTAGTGTCGAAACGATTATCCAATTATTCCCGCTATATTATATATTATTAGGCATTGCGATTGTCATAATTGCTGTAGCAATGTTTAAAAAAATAAATGAAGATTTCAGCGCGCATACATACTGGCTGTTTGCTTTCACTGCTATCGTCCACCATTTAATTTGGTCAATCTTTTGGATGAATTCTGGCATTAGTGTCATTCATTATCCAATTGATATGATGATTGCCATTGCAATTTTTGTAACGGTTTGGTTTAGAAATTATTTTAAAACGTATCAGGAAACGCAGGAGTTAGCTAAAAGATTAAGAGAAGTTAATATACAAAAAGATCAATTTCTAGCTAATACGTCTCATGAATTTAGAAATCCACTTCATGCGATTTTAAACATGTCCGAATCCGTATTAAATCGAGAAAAAGATCAGTTAAACATAGAGAGTAAAAATCAATTAGAAACGATTTCCTCTGTCGGTCGGAGGTTAAACCTTTTACTAAATGATTTATTAGATGTGATGAGCATTCAGGAAGGTCGTCCAAAGTTAAATAAAAAAACAGTCTCCCTCCCATCCGTCGTAACTGGTGTTAAAGATATGCTTCAATCAATGTTTGAAACGAAACAAGTGAAGGTCATTGATCATTTTGATAAAGAATTTCCACGTGTTTTTGCCGATGAAAATCGCATCATTCAAATATTGTTTAACATCTTGCATAACGCGATTAAGTATACGGATGAAGGGGAAATCGTCATTAATGGCGATGTTAAGAACGGATTTGCGTACGTCACGGTTAAAGATACGGGAATTGGCATGAGTAAGGATCTATTAAATCGAATTTTCCTTCCCTACGAACAAAATGAATCGTCTATGGTTGAAGGTGGTTTCGGTTTAGGTTTAAGCATTAGTAAGCAACTCGTCGAACTTCATGGCGGAAAGTTAACCGCATCATCAGAAGTAGGTGTTGGGACTGAAGTTACTTTCTCCCTTCCTCTAGCAACTCAAGCCCAGCTAGAAGCAGAATTTTTGTCAGAGCAATCTTTGAATAATGAAAATGTTAAAGATATAAATCAAGCTGCTGTACAGCCAGACTCCTTACTGGGAATTGAATCGAATTTAATTCAAAGAGAAGCGGCAATGACTAAAAATGAGTCTATTTATGAAGAAGCAAGAGAAACGCATTTAGGTGAATTTCGTTTAAAGAATCAAAAACAATCAAACGTTTTAATTGTCGATGATGATCCGATTAATTTAAAAATATTAAAGTTAATTTTAGAAGATCATGCTGTTTATACGGCGATGAACGGTGAAGAAGCGCTCGAACTTATTGATCGTGGCGATGTTGATTTTCACATTGTCATAACGGATGTGATGATGCCGAAAATGTCAGGCTATCAATTAACTCAGGAAATCCGTAGCCGATATTCGATTACAGAATTGCCGATATTACTACTAACAGCACGAAACAACGCCTATGATATTGAGCAAGGTTTTCGGGCTGGAGCAAATGATTATATCGTTAAGCCTGTCGGTGAAACGGAATTGTTAGCCCGCATTAATTCGTTAACGACGATTAAACATGCGATTAGTGAACAATTGCATTTGGAAACAGCCTGGTTACAAGCGCAAATTAAACCACATTTTTTATTTAATACGTTAAATGCGATATTAGCGTTAAGCATGACTGATTTAGAAAAAATGCGCCGTTTATTAGAGGAGCTCAGCCATATTTTAAGACATAAGTTTGTCTTTCAAAATACGAATACGCTCATTCCAATTGAAGAGGAGTTAACGGTTGTCAAGTCATACTTGTTCATTGAAACTGTTCGTTTTTCTAATAAATTCTCTGTCGAATGGGAGGTAGACGATGGGGTTACAAATGTTGAAATTCCATTTTTAACAATTCAGCCTCTTGTGGAAAACGCGATTGAACACGGCTTGAAAAACATAGTTCAAGATGGAAAAGTAACAGTTCGGATTAAAGACGATGACGATCATATCAAAATCTTTGTTGAGGATAACGGTGAAGGTATGTCCACGGAAGACAGCGAATCGATGTTAACGTATGAATTTTCCAATCATCAAGGAGTCGCCTTAATAAATATTCACCAACGTTTAGTTCAACATTTTGGGACAGGTCTTCAAATTGATAGTGCACCTAATAAAGGGACTACCGTATCGTTTAAAGTACCTAAATAATAAATACGACAAAAGTGGTTTATGGCATAGTTGATGAATCACATTATCAAAAGTCGATGTAACTTTTTAAATCCATTCTCGACTAATCGTATAAGAAACATAAAAAGAGGTGCTCATGATGAAGCGTTTCATAATTCTTGTTATTGTTAGTCTCATCGTTTTATCTGCCTGTGGTACCGGGGGAAATAATGCTCAAACAAGTACGATTAAACCTGAGGAAGTAGAGACGTTTGATTATCAATTCACGGATAAAGGGTTAGAGCTAACGGCCGATATCGAGGTAGGAAATGAAATTACGGTAAATGCAACAATAAAAAATATAACTGATAAAACGATTGTGTATAACGGAAGATGTGGGATTCCTTTTTATATTACGATTCAAATGGATGGAGCAAATGCTTATTTAGCTACTAAAGGTGACGGTGAAATCATTGAATGTGAAGATATTTTTAACCCTGAGGATTTAGAAGATTTGGAAGCAGGGGATAGTTTTGAGAAAACAGTTACGTTTGCAAGAGAATTTGCCTTTTTCAATCGAGATAATACCCCGTTACATGAAGGAGATTATCATTTGCAATTCGGATTTACGACATTTGATTCAGGACATTTTTACACGGAATATCCGCTTTACTTAACGAGTCAAGTTGAGCCAGAAATATTAACATTAGAAGAAGCAATCAATCTAGGAACTGAACATGAGGATTTTGTAAAGTGGAAGGAAGAGCAAGAGGAGAAAGGGCTTGAAGTCAAAACAGAAAGAGGTCTGTTAACCGATGATGAATGGGTTCTTGGTCTCCATAGTTTAGATGAACAGCTCGTTAATCGAATAATTGTTGCGATTAATCATCGATCAGGTGATGTGACGAGGATTGATTATGAATCGTTTCAATTAGAAGAAGGAATGGAACAGTTTTTAGAGGATCTATAAAAAATGGGGCTTTGATTAATTTAGATCAAATTAATCAAAGCTTTTTTGTATCCAAATTGTCAAAAATTTTAAATTCACTATTCGTTTTTCCCTCATTCAATTTAGTACAATAGACAGACAGAATGAAGGGGGAGGGGAAAATAAATATGGGAAATCAAACGAACAGTTGGCTCAATCCATCTATCCTACTTGCTTCACTCGGTATAGCACATTTCGGTAATTTCATCTATTTAGTGGCGAGTAATATTATTGTCTATCAAATGACTGGATCTGCAACAGCTGTTGCGATATTTTGGATCATTGGTCCGATAACGCAAATAATAACGAAATTTTGGACTGGAAGCTATATCGATTATCGTAGTAAACGAAAAATTATGATGATCACTTACATACTTAGAGGGTTTTTCATTTTTCTCATTCCCTTTGCCTCCCATGTCGTTTACATTTATATTATTCTCGTTTTCTTAAGTATCGCATCCTCATTTTTCGGTCCTGCCTTAATGACATATACAACGATGGTCGTTCCAATTAAAAAAAGAAAACGTTTTAATGCGATTCGTTCTTTTACGTCATCTTCTGCATTTATTATCGGTCCTTCTATTGGAGGAACGCTCATCTATTTAACAAATGTGGATGTAACATTGTGGGTAAATAGCTTGTTTTTCGTTGCGGCAGCACTGTTACTTTTCACGATTCCCGATGAAGAAAAAATTGATAAAAAATCGATTCCACCGTTAACAGTGAAACAAGTTAAAAAAGATTTTACAGTCGTATTTAATTTTATGAGAAGCCATTCTTATGTCGCGCTTATTTATTTAGGTTTTACAATCGTGATGGTCGCCACTTTTGCGATGGATGCCCAAGAAGTTGTTTTCGTTCAGCAAGTTATCGGTTTATCGGAAGTAGATTATAGTTTATTAATTAGTGTGACAGGGATTGGTTCGGCATTAGGCGGACTGATTTTGTCATTTTTGTCATCTCATTTTTCTTTACGGATGATGATTGTCGTAGGAATTGTTATGAGTTCCGTAGGCTATGTCATTTACTCGATTTCTTGGTCATTTCTATCCGTGGCGATTGGGTTTACAGTCTTAGGTTTTTTCCTCGTTTTCTTAAATGCAGGAATAATAACGTTTTATCAAAACAATGTTTCGGTTGATTTAATGGGGCGGGTGACAAGTGTTTTTCAATTAGTTCAAAGTGCTGCTCAAGCTTTACTTCTCCTATTAGTCGGCATCATCGCTGATATTGTTTCCTTACGTGTCGTTATTGTTTGTTTAGCGGTCTTTATGTTTATGTTAAGTTTAATTTATTCGGTCATCGTGCTCCGTCAAAAATATAAGCCATATTATAAAGAAGTTTAAAGTTACCGAATAGCACACACAACTCCTCCTTCATACGATGATATAAACCTAAACT
>CALKAL010000069.1 GCA_937983065.1 uncultured Bacillaceae bacterium
TTTATTAATTGAGGGGGAAAATAAAAATAGCACGCTGTTTTTACCCATTAAAAAACACTAAAAACATTGTATTTTCGATGCTTCTAGTGTTTTTTAGTGTTAAACCTGATTTTAAGCAATAAAGAACGTAGCTTGCCATAACTACCACTTACACGTTCAAACTGCTCCTATCCACCAAGAAGTCCGTATTTCCTTTTAAATCGTTGCAAAATTTTAATCCATCTTGTGCTAAAAATTGCGATAAAAAAGACGTTAGCTAATGCATGGGCAAGATCATGTCTAAAGCTTGATATGTAAATACCGATTACAAATTCCCATGATAAGTTTTCGACATTGCTCGTAATGATCCATAAATTCATAATCCATCCGAACAGAAAACCCCAAACAAATCCGAATAGGCACTGAAACCAAATTTTTTTCATAAAGCCGTATTTACGTAAAATCCCCGCACTTAATCCAATCAAGCCCCAAGAAAACATTTGCCACGGGGTCCACGGGCCTTGTCCTAAGAAAATATTTGAAACGATAGCTGCGACAGCGCCGATTAAAAAGCCAGATTCTGGACCGAATACGAAACCAGAAGTGATGATGAAAAAAGATGTAGGTTGTACACTTGGAATTCCAGCAAAAGGGACGCGAGAAATCGCAGCGATGGCAGCTAACATCGCAATTATAACGATTTCCCGTGTTTTTATTTGCCTTATTTCAAAGCGGCGAAAAAAGAAAAATATAATTGCTCCGATAATAAAGAGGCTTAAAATTAAATAATTTTGATACGGGTTCATCATAAATGAGACAACTAATAAAATAAAAATGATCCCCGCCATTAATAGGAGGAGGCTTTGCTTTTTTCCCATAAGGTGAGCACCTCCTCTAATGTAAGTGCCTCATCAATCGGACTATTTTGTGTCGTGCGGTTAATGGTTGTCGTGTAAAAGTAATTTCCTTTAAATAATTGTTCAGGTGACGCTTCAGTCGTAATTTGCCCATCAAACATCATGGCACACGTCGTCGTATATTTAGCTGCAAATTCGATATCGTGGGTTACCATGACAATTGTGACCCCTTTTTGATTTATTTTTTTAAGTATGGTCGCTAATTGCCTTTTTGAAATCGGGTCTAGTCCTTTAGTTGGCTCGTCAACCCATAATACTTCTGGATTTTCTAATAACATACACGCTAAAGCAGCTTTTTGCATTTCGCCACCTGAACAGTCGTTAGGGTGGCGGCTTTTAATATGTTCAATGCCAAATTCATGGAGCTGCTTAGCCACGATTTCTTTCATGTTATTTAGTTTATGTTTTTTGGCGATAGCAATCAGCTCTTCTTCAATTGAATCTCGGGTGAAATATGAAAGCGGGTTTTGTGGTAAGTACTCCATTTTACGATATAACTGCCGCTCTGTTTTTTTATTATATTTTTGTCCGAAAACTTTCACTTTCCCGAGTTGGGGTTTTAATATGTTTAGTCCGACCTTTAAAAGGGTCGTTTTACCTGAACCGTTACCGCCAATAATTCCATAAAATTCACCTTGTTGAACCGTTAGTGACAAATTTTTAAGTACCATCGGCTTATCTTTATCGAATTGGAAAAAAACATCCTTTAACTCAATGATTGGATTTGTTGCTTGTTCCGCTCTGTTTTTAATCTTTTTCGTTTCACCACTAGATTCCATACTGAGTGAAGCAAGCCACGTTCTAGCTTCCTTCACGTTTAATGGAATTTCATTAGCTATAAACTTAGAAGCCATATTTAAATATAACGATGAAACAGCAGGTAAAAAAGGTATATAACGTCTGTCCTGTCTTTGAAAGACTTGATTAATCACTTCCCGGCTAGTTCCGTAATAGGCTATTTCTCCTTTATCCATCATGACGACTTTGTCTGCTATATCAAATAATTCCTCTAAACGATGCTCGACTAACACAATCGTCATTCCGAGTTCTTTATTAAGCCGGTCGAGAATCACTAATAAGTCCTTTGCGATAATCGGGTCAAGCTGGGATGTCGGCTCGTCCAATAAGAGGACTCTCGGTTTTAGCGCTAATACAGACAATAGATTTAAAATTTGTTTTTGGCCTCCAGAGAGTTCAGACGGCTTTTCGTGTAATAACTGTTCATAGCCAAACGTATGGGTAAGCTCTGCGATTCGTTTTCGCATGTCTACATTTGAATGTCCAAGATTTTCAAGCCCAAATACCATTTCTTGCAATACGTTATCAAGGACAATTTGATTATCAGGATCTTGAAAAATAAATCCGATATCTTCTATTAATTTTCGCTCATCCCATTTATCAATCGGTTTATTAAAATATGAAATTTCACCCGTTAAATGGCCGTGTGGCGCAATTTCTTTTTTTAATAAGCGGAGTAAGGTCGATTTGCCACAACCTGTTGGCCCACAAATAACGACGAAATCTCCTTCATCAATGCTTATAGAAAGATTGTTTAAGGCATAGCTTTCTGTATCAGGATATCGAAATGATAAATCTTTTATATTGATAACTTCCATCTAATTTTCTCCCTTCCTTCCGCGAATATCGGGATAGAAAATAAAATAATCATGCAAATGAATAAAACCCAATCGATAGGAAAGAAAAAGAGTGGGCCTAACTCTGGATAAATTGCCATTTTGCCATAGTCTAGCATTCCTCCAGCAAGACAGATGAAAAAAAGCAACGTCATCGTAACTAGCACAATCCAATCTCTTTTTAACATTTTATAAGGAATGTAAGCTGTTTTTTTCCCTAAACCATAGCCGCGAGCTTTCATCGAATCCGCAGTTTGAACGGCTTCTTCTAAAGACCAGGAAAGTAAAATCTGTAGTCTCAATAGCCCTGTTTGTAATCGATTTTTTAGGCTCCCGACAGTCATACTCATCCCGCGAACTTGTTGGACCTCGCTAATTTGGTCTAACCGATTTTTTAATAACGGAACGAAACGGATTGAAAGCATTATTAAAAAAGCCGTTCGGGGGAGAACTTTAGAAAAGATATATAAAAACCGATTGCCGTTTAATATAAGATTGAAAGAAACGAATAAAATGATAATATTTACGATAAATAAAGCCATCGTAATTCCATAAACGAACGCTTCAAGAGTTACTTGTTTTCCTCGGAAATAAAATAGTATATTCGTACCTCGAGATACTAAAAACGGGTTAAGTATAATGATGATAACAGACATCAGTATGAGTATTAACACCCATTTTTTTAACGCTTTACCCCCATCGTGAGTTATGTTGACGAAAATGAGTAAGATGAACCCTGTCATTAAAAAAATCGGGTGGTTAAAATACATCGTTAACAGACCGATGAAAATATAATAAGCAAATTGAACGTAAGGATGGTAGGCGCGAAAGCCGTTTTCCAATCATCACACCATCTTTCTATAGAAGTTTTATGTACGAATTCGGCCTGCTAAGACAGACCGAATTCTTTTCTAATTATCGACGGAATGGTTGTAGGTCAGCTCCTAAATCAACACCTAAATTTGTCGTATAGAGCCATTCGACCCGATCTCCTGGGAGAAGGGGAACAACACCAGCACCTCGATCTGGAAAAATGCCATTAACCCGGTACATCCAACCACTTCCTTGCCCGCGGTCAAACTCGTACAAGTTATCGATTCCCTCCACATAAGCGGTCGCCCCTTGTCCGCCTCGGTAATCCATTTGAATTTTCTTTTCCATCGTAATTTTAATTAATGCATCTAATACGGTATCCCCCTCATTTATCTCGACTTCAGTAGGGGGTAACGGGATTTCCGTATCGGATATGACGATGGAATAGGTGACGGTTTCTTTAGGTGTCGGTTGTTTCGTGTCAGAATCGCTTGGTTCATCTTGTTTTTCCTTGGTTGTTTCGTTACTTTTATCGTCATCTTTTTGTTTAGCTGTTTTATTACTATTCGTTTTATCCGTTTCGCTCTTCGATTCGCTTTTACTATTTTTAGTTGACGTAGTTTGTGTCGTCGTGTCCGATTTAGCGACCGTTTGATTTTCGTTGTCTCGTTGTTCAGTTTTTGGCGTCGCAGTTGTTTGCTTTTCCGATTTGTTATTGTTAGAGTCTTGGTTATTTGTTTCGTGATCCTTCGTTTCGGTTACTTTTTCTTTATTGTCGTCGGAAGTTTCTTCTGTCTGTACAGCTTTCTCTTCAGATTTCTCCGTTTCATCTGTGACATGTTCCTTTTTTGTCATCGCTTTATCGGAAATAGAAAGTGTATAGCTCGTTTGTCCACCGTTATCTTCATTTTCAAATTCTTTTTCAATTGATGCTTCCTTAACTTTTAAAGCTTCCTCCTTCGATAAAGGCATATCAAAGGAATTGCATCCAGATAAACTAAAAATAGTAACTATAGAAAGAGCAACTATTAAAGTTAATCGCTTCATATTGGTTAACATTCAATCATTCCTTTTTGCTGAATTAACGGGTAGTGAGACTTTCACAGAATGAAGCATCACTTATTAATTCGCTCTTCGTCTTGAATAATAAGCTAAGAATAGGCCAGCTAACGTTAAAACAAAGCCTGCAATTAACACACCGTATAAACCGTTTGCAGTTTGAGGTAATGTCTCTTGCACTTTACTTTCTTCTTCTTGATTTGATAGATTACTAGAATCGGTTAAATGCTCTAATTCTATATTTTCATCTGTATTGTTTACAGAATCATTCCCTTCGTTTTCGGACTCATCTGTATCGGCAACGGGTTCATTTTTTTCTGTTGAAGAGTCGTTTTCTTTCGTTTGATTCTCATCATTATTTTCTTCATCTTCATCATTAGCTTCTTCGCTATTCATATCGTCACGTTCGTTTTGTTCAGTTTCCTCTTCGTCGCGATTTTCATTATTATCTAAATCATCGAGGTTTTCTTCATCATCTATGTCATCAATAGTGTCAAATTGATATAAACTTCCTTTGCCTTTTAGAAAGTAATCATACGCTACAAGGGCTTGTAAAGCTTGTTCAGTTGCCATTGGATCAGAATAATCATAGTCCATCGTATGTTTAAAACCACCATCATCATTTTGATATTCTAGTAGATGGGCAATTAAATTGTTTCCATTCTTTGTAAACTGTTCCCCTGCTGGATCAATACCATAGGAGGATAACCCGATAATAACTTGAGATGTTGCTTCTGAAGTAATCCCTCCTACAAAATCACCACCATCAAAGCCACCATTATCTGTTTGCACACTTGAAAGCCAATCAACAGCTGAGTTTAGTGCTTCCCTAACAGCAGGTTGCTCCTTGTAAGGACTTAAGCCAATTAGTGCCATCCCTGTAATGTCTACACTAGGATCGGGGTACATTGGATTTAAAGACCAACTTCCATCCTCATTCTGTGATTGTAATAACTCGTCAATTAAATCCTGCCTTGTCCATCTAGCATCCTCTGGTACTGGAAAGGATAGTGTATCTAAGGCAATTAGCGCAAAAATTGGGCCGTTATTACCTTGGAATGTCATCGTATCAAAACCACCGTTACGATCAGGGCTGTTGTATATTAATTCAATTAAATTTAAGCCATTAACATTTTGAGGGTCTAAACCAACCGCAATAGCAGCCATAGCCAATCGTTCGATATCAGTTATTTTTATACGTCCATTATCTAAGCCACTTACTATTTGATCTTCAATGTTGTAATAAAAAGTATCGAAATAACTACTAGGAACATCCTTCCCAGCTTGGGCGAGTCCAATCGCTTCCCATTCACTAGTTACGCCTTTATTAAGTATAAAGCTAGTTGCATTTTCAATAGCGGATTCGATTTGAGCTGTATCAACAAAATTATCTTCAACATCATCTTCATCTAAATTTTGTTCGTCTACTTTTTCGTAATAAATCGTATATGATTCTGTAATTGTTCGACCATCGTTATCTGTTGCTGTTACGTTAATAATATTTTCACCTTCTATTAACGTAGCAACATACTGATCTTCTGCAGCTAAATCGATATTTAAATTATTAATCTCAACAGAAGTAGATAAAGGTGTTCCGAAATAACTTTTAGCTTCTATATCTAGGAGCAATTGATCATCATAAACCGTTTCGTTATCTGTTAATCCAATTACTTGAATAGTTGGATTAATATCTTGCCGAAAAGTTTCCAAATTAGCACCTAAATCTTGACCAAGATTAGTAGTATAAAGCCACTCAACTTTATCACCTGGTACTAAGAGAATTTCTCCTGCCCCCCGATTAGGAAAAACTCCATTAACGCGATACATCCAGCCACTTCCTGGTCCGCGGTCAAATTCGTGTAAGCTATCAATTCCATTTATATAAGCAGTTGTACCATACCATTCAATAGATAACTCAATATCGTTTAATCCAGTTACTTTTTCTAATGCATCTAAAACAGTGTCCCCTTCTTCAATCTCTACCTCAGTAGGTTTTAAAGTTATTTCTCCTGTTTCCTCAGAGATAACAATTGAATAGTTAACAACATTTTCCTCAACCTCACCCACATCAACATTTTCACTCGTAGCAAATGCTGTCATTCCTTGTGACATAAAAGGATTTATCAACAATAAAAAAGCGATTATAAAAACGATAAAATTAAACTTTTTCTGCATGTCCTAGCCTCCAATAATAAAAATTGCCAATAAAAAAACATCTCTTTGATAGAGATGTTCGTGTGTATAATCCAATATTAGAGTAGATAATATCCGATCAACAACACCTCCCTATCCTCGTAGGTTGAAATGGTGCACAAAATAGGCAGGTCTCCTGGCTTATGATCATCGCTTTCTATTTCCTTCCCATCATACGACAGTGGAATATTAATAGAAAACTCCCATTTTACAGTGGCGGGACCGCGCCGGATTTTAACCGGACTTCCCTTTTAATGATTTGATTCGATAAAATCAAATCAACCTATCTGTCCATATTCAATTAATTCATATCATATATCAAAAAAATTAAACGTCAAGGAAATTATAAGATATGGACGTTAATATTTTCTTAAATTTATAAGTAAAACAACGGTAAATTTAGCTTTAAAACGTATAATAGAGTTAAAAATGAGTATTAAAAAATAT
>CALKAL010000070.1 GCA_937983065.1 uncultured Bacillaceae bacterium
AAAAATATTAGGTGTTTACAGGTTACAATTCGTTTTTAATATTTTATATGAAAACCTTGCAGCAACAAATTATAACAATTGCATCTGTTTCGGAAAAGGAGTAAAATTCTATCGTTCATAACAAAAAAATATATAACATCCTCAGGAGATAAGCTAATGAAAAAGAAAGATATGACTTTGGCAATTTTACTATCTAATATATTTTTTGTTTTTTTAGGAATCGGTCTAGTTATTCCTGTATTGCCAACGATTATGAATGAGCTCAACATAAGTGGAACAGCTGTCGGTTATTTAACGGCGGCATTTGCTTTGGCTCAATTAATTTTTTCGCCCTTTGCGGGTAGAGCAGTCGATAAATACGGTCGTAAAATTATGATCGTTATCGGCTTATTTATTTTTAGCTTTTCTGAGCTTTTATTTGGTTTAGGGAATACCATTGAGGTGTTATTCGTTTCTCGTATTCTAGGTGGAATTAGTGGCGCCTTTATTATGCCTGCTGTCACTGCCTTTATTGCCGACATCACTACCCTTAAAACACGCCCTAAAGCGCTCGGTTATATGTCAGCAACGATAAGCACGGGATTTATTATTGGGCCTGGAATCGGTGGTTTTTTAGCGGAAATTGGTACGCGCATCCCGTTTTTCTCAGCTGCCGCTTGTGGATTAATCGTCGCTATTTTATCAATCATTATTTTAAAAGAGCCGAGGAAGAAAGATCAAGAAGTCATGACGGATCAAACTATGGAGGTCGGAAAAAGTACTTTTAGAAAAATCTTAATGCCGATGTTTTTGGTGGCATTTATCGTTATTTTTATTTCGACGTTTGGATTAGCTGCGTTTGACTCGTTTTTCAGTTTATATACTAATCATAAATTCGGGTTTACGCCTTCAGATATTGCGATTGCAATCACAGGTGGAGCTATTATTGGAGCAATTTTTCAAGTCGTATTGTTCGACCCATTAACGAGAATGATGGGGGAAATTAACATTATTCGTTGGTCATTACTAATCTCAGGTATTTTAGTTTACATGATGACGGTTGTAAACACTTATTGGACGGTCATGGCAGTGACTTTTACCGTATTTATCGGTTTTGATATGATTCGGCCGGCTGTCACGAATTATTTATCACGAATTGCGGGCAATGACCAAGGCTTTGTTGGTGGGATGAATTCATTTTTCACGTCATTAGCCAACGTTTTCGGCCCAATCTTAGGAGGAGTTCTGTACGACGTCGATATAGAGTACCCGTTCCTTTTCAGTGTAGTTGTCATGATTATTTGTTTAATTACAACGATGTTTTGGAAAAGGCCACCAGTCAATGATGAGGAAATAAGCGAGGTAAGTCGCTAGTATTAAATTGCATTTTACCGAAAAACTTTCTGGCTTTAGCTTAATATCAAATAGGCTAAAGCCATTAATTTAATAATTGTGATTTGTTCTCACTTTACTAAATGTAAATTTACTTGATGAGTTATAAGGAATTTAATAACTAAAAGATGTATAATACATATAAATGGTAAAGAACATAGTCGAACGCCTCATTTTACATTTGGGGCTCGTACCTTTGATGATTTAAGGTTTTTCTTTTACATATTCTTTTTCGAAGTAGTCACAATGAAAGGAAGTTTTTCGTTTATGAACCATCCAGTCGTTCAAATGATATTTCGAATATTGTTTCTCGTATTTTTAGTCGGTCTCGGCTTATTTTTACTCTTTCATTTTATAAGACTTACATATCCTTTTCTTATTGCAGTGTTGCTCGCTTTATTGATCAATCCTCTTGTCAATTTGTTTCAGAAATATTTGCGTTTCCCTAGACCACTTGCTGTTTTAACGAGTATCCTCTTTCTGTTTGGCGTCATTGGGAGCCTCTTAGCGATTTTAATCAAAAAAATCGTCGACGGTATTATTTATTTCTCAGAATATGTTCCAAGTCAAATTGAAGCAATGTCAGCATACATTCAAAACTATTTTAACCATTATATTTTGCCAATATGGGATCAAGGCGTAGGGTTTTTCGATGCATTGGATCCGTCACAAAGAGACATCCTTAATGAGGGGATTCAAGTTGTCGGAGGAAATGTCGCTCAAATGATTGGGAACATGGGGCAAAGTATCGCCAACGGAGTGACATCATTTATTGCTGCACTTCCAATCACTTTTATCGTCATCGTCTTTTCCATCTTAGGTATTTACTTCATTAGTAAAGATTTCAATAAATATAAAGAGTTATATAAAGAAAAGCTACCACAAATATTCCAGAAGAAAACTTGGGACGTATTAAAGGATCTTAAGACGAAAATTTTTGGCTTTTTCAAATCTCAAATCATTTTAATGTTTATTACGTTTTTAGTCAGCTTAGTTGGGCTATTAATATTAGGAGTTGATCGGGTATTAACGATTGCGGTTATTATGGGAATTCTCGATTTAATTCCGTATTTAGGTCCTGGGCTTATTATTGTTCCGTGGAGTATTTACAGCTTCATAACGGGCGATTTATTTTTAGGGATTGGATTGCTCATTCTGTATGCTTCAACAGCGGTTGCACGTCAGTTTGCTGAGCCGAAAGTCCTTTCATCAAGTATGAAATTAAATCCACTCGCTATTTTAGTGTCATTGTTTGCGGGGTTACAGCTTTTTGGCATTTTCGGTTTAGTCATTGGACCAATTAGTCTCGTATTAATAATTTCACTCTATGATGCGAAAGTATTTGAAGGGTTGTGGGGTTTTATTAAAGGTGAATCAAAACACGATTAATATCGTTCATGTTTTTAACACATTATAAAGGTTAGGAGATTGAAAAAGAATTTCCGATCATATGTAACATAAAAATGATATTAGAGTTGGTGAATTATTTTGACTGCATTACTTGTAGGAATCGTTATATTATTTATAGCATCGGGTTATTTTTCGGGTAGTGAAACGGCGCTCACTGCAACGAATGAAATGAAGCTGCAGCTTAAAGCGACGAACGGTGATAAAAAAGCTGAACGCTTACTTAAGTTAGTAAATAACCCGGATTTATTTATTCCAGGAATTTTGATTGCGAATAATGTACCGAATATTATACTACCTTCTATGGTTACAATCGTCGCATTAGAATATGGTTGGAATATTGGGATTACAACGGGTGTATTAACCGTATTAATCATTATTTTTGCCGAAGTCATGCCGAAATCGGTTGCAGCTGCTTTTCCCGAAAAGTTTGCTCATATCGTTTATTATCCGACGATGATTATTTTGCAAATTTTAAAACCATTTATTTGGCTTTTAAATTTATTAACGCGAACGACGATTAAGCTTCTCGGAAAAGATGAGGCTAATCCGATTACAATTTCCAAAGATGAGATGCGAGCGATTGTCGACATTGCTCATACGGAAGGAACCGTCAAAAACGATGAAATGAACCGGTTGAAGTCCGTTTTAGATTTTAAAAACTTACTCGTATCCGATGTTTTGAAAACCCACCGTACCGATATGAAAACAATCTCGATCGATACGACTTATGAAGAGGCTTATCAAATTTTATTAGCTAATCGATTCACCCGTTACCCCGTCCATGTAGGGGATGTCGATAATATCGTCGGTGTTTTTCATTCAAAGTCGATGTTGGCATGGGCGAATCATCCTGAAAAAAACATTCGTGAATTTGCCGATATGGATCCGTTATTAGTGTATGAATTTAATGATATTGATATTGTGTTTAAACAAATGATGCAAAAGAAAAAGCATTTAGCGATTGTTTTAGACGAGTACGGGGGGACAGAAGGAATAATAACTCATGAAGATTTAGTGGAAACGATGATTGGACAAGATATTGAAGATGAATTGGATAAAGGGGATTCACTCATTATTAAACAAACAGAAACAAAAATAGTTTGTGATGCTAAGCTACCCCTTCATCGATTAAATAATGCTTTTCAAACGAATATTCCAGAAGAAATGGATAATTTGGCTGGATTTATTATCGCAACGTTTAAGGAATTACCGAAAACAGGTGCGACGTTTACTTATGAAAACTTGCAATTCAAAGTGTTAAACGCTAATGAGCGGCGAATAAACCTTGTTGAAGTAAAAAAGTTAGAAGAAAAAGTAGAGGATTGATGACGGTTTTTTCGTGAAACGTTATAATAAGAGAAATAGATTGAACTTGAATTTAAAAAAGATGACTTCCACCACGACGATGCATATTTGTTCTTTAAAAATTATCAGTTCATAATAGTCGCAAAATTTGCTTTAATAAAGGTAGAACATACATAGAAAGTAGGTTTTCTATTGGACAAACAACTAATCATCAAACGGACAATTATAACCGTCGCCGTCATTATTGCCGTCATCTTTGTTTATATATACTTTTCGGCTCTTTTGCCTATTTTGATGGCATTACTGACAGCTGCGATTTTTGAGCCCTTTGTCAGATGGTTAAAACGAAGGCTAAAAGTTAAGAAAAGGTTGCTGCCTGTTACGATTGTTTTTATGGCCTTTCTAATTCTCTGTTCTTATTTACTTTATATCGCGGTCACTAGATTTACTAAAGCAGTTTATGAATGGGCCTTTGAAATTCCTACATATGCTAATGAGATTCAACGAGCGGTTAATATTTTAATTGACCGGTTTAATCAATTTGTTGAAGAAGTTCCACAAGGGTATCTCATTGTAACAGAATTAGAGAAGCTGTCTCAATCAATTACAAATACGGCGTTTCAATTGGCAACTCAACTATTAAACTCACTCGGTTCATGGTTGCAGTCGATTCCGAATATGATTTTTGTCGTACTCATTTATTTCATCGTTACATTTTTAATTAGTCTTGATTTTCCAAGACTCGTCAATTTATTTTACAACTTCTTTAAAGAAGAAACGTCCGCTAAACTACGGGTTGTTTTTCAAAAGATGGGTAAAGTTTTTCTCGGTTATTGGAAAGCGCAATTTGTTCTTAGTATCGGTGTTTTTGTCCTTACATACATTAGTTTGCTATTCATCTCACCGAACTTAGCATTAATTATGTCAATTATTATATGGGTTGTTGATATTATTCCGTTATACGTTGGTCCTGCACTCGTGTTAGTTCCGTGGGCTCTCGTTGAATTTATTTTAGGGAATACATCAACAGCGATTCAACTGATTATACTGACAGTTGTTCTACTCGTGTTACGCCGTGCGATTGAGCCAAAAGTTCTCGGGGATTCAATTGGTTTAGCTGCATTACCAACCGTGTTATCGATGTACTTCGGATTCGTATTCGCTGGTGTTATCGGGTTAATCATCGGACCATTTGTCTATATTGCGATTCGTACGGCTATTGAAGGTGGTTTGTTCGATATAAAACTCTTTAAATCTACTTAAAAACGGGGGCATTGGCTCTCGTTCTTTATTGAGATTTTACGGGTTAAATTGTGTGGTTTTCCATGCGCACTAGGGGAAACTTCTGGAAAATTGACGATAATTATAAAAACATTGTATACAAAAGATCATCTCTTTTTCGAAAGTAGTGCTTTACAACTAGGTCTATTTAATCGTTTTCTTCCAGCCATATTTACAATGTTCTAGGAATGGCTTATAACTGTATAACAATTGGTATAAAAAGTTGTAAAAAAATTGTGGAGGAAATTCGATGAGACTTAAATTATTTTTATTTATGATTGTATTAAGTATGATTCTAGTAGCTTGTCAATCAGAAGATGAGCCGGCGGAAGAAGAGGATGAGGTTGACCAATTAGAAGAAGAGGAAAATGACAATTCACCTGAAGAGGAGGAAAACGACGATCCATCTGGAGGTGAAGAAGACAGGGATTCATCAAAAGAGGAAGAAGACGGTGATTCATCAGAAGAGGAAGAAGGCGGTGATTCATCCGAAGAGAAAGACGGTGATTCAACGGAAGAAGGTGAAGGGACGCGGATTGAGTTTCAAGAAATCGCAGTTACAATTCCTGAAGGTGTGACAGAATTAGAATATGAAGAAGCTGAACTGCCTATTATTAGCTATAGTTTAGATGACATAACTGGCGCAAATTTTAATATTGTCGCAGAGCCTTTACCACCCGAATTAGAATTGACAGTTGATGGTTATATTGAACTTGTGATTGAGAATTTACAGCTCGAGTATAATGAGCTTAATTCTTTTGAAATGAACGGCGTGGAGTGGGCTGAAATTTTAACCGATGAAGAAGGTTTTCCAGTTCGAAATTCTATTTTTGTTCATAATGATACGGCTTATATTCTTTCACTAGGGACGGCGACTCAGGCAGAATTTGAAGAGTGGATCCCTGTTATTGATGAAGTAATTGAATCAGTAGAGATAATAGATTAGTTTCATAAATAAAATTAAACCTCTCTCGTTAGGATACGAGAGAGATTTTCATTTTGGATCTTATTAGATTTTTGCAAAATTTTAAAATCTAAATATTCCAATCTAGGACACTAGCTTACCAATTATCCCATTTCTTTTCGATGACGCCAAGTTCTTTAAGTATATGAACGATAAACTTATCCTTTTCTCCCGCTAGTTCATTTTCAGTACACTCACTATGAGGTGGATAACCTAATTCCACCGCTTCTTGCAAATTAGACTCTAGAATAAAGTTGGAAGGTTCAGATTCTTGTAGACAGTTCGGTGCAATATAAGTTTTGTACGTATGTTCCAAAAAAATTCGAGTGTCAGGAGATGGTTTAGTTTCTGTTTCAAAAATAAAGCCAGCTATAAGAAGTAACCAAATAACCGCCGTTACGATTAAGACTATCTTTTTCATTCTAGACCTCCTAGTATCTACTGTTCTATTTTTAAACGACAAGTAATTGCTGTTGGATAATAGTATTTGTATCAACAATATAGCATAAGTGTAGTTGATAAATGTGAATTATAGATGAAATTTTAGTTAAGATTTACGTTCAGAAATTATTATATAAAGAATATGGCTCTCTTTAAATATATTTGATAGAAGCACAGTGCCCTCGTCAAAAATTTGTTTTATAAGTTCTTCTATAGCCCAAATCTGGTTGCCCGTGTTGAAGATTTGTCCGATAGAGTGCTTCTATAACCCAAA
>CALKAL010000071.1 GCA_937983065.1 uncultured Bacillaceae bacterium
CTTCCCGCAGGAGTCTACGTATATTTCCAGAGCTTAGTTTACTCTACGTTCGGTATTCCGGTTCATCCTTTTAGAAATGTCCCAGCCTCCATTAACTTGATCGTAAATCTATAAACCAAAGATCTTTTAATTGATTCGATAAGATTGGTGTTTTATCGATAATAAATGTTGCAATATGTGAGCGTTGTATATAGTCTTGAATGATTTCCATTGGGATTAAAGATAAAATAAATAAAACGACAAACATAATAAAGTACGTTTCAATAAATCCAAGAATCGCGCCTAATAAATTGTTTAGCCCATTTAAAATCGGCAAATTAGCGACAAAATCTAACATATTCGCAACAATTTGCATTATTATTTTTACGATAACAAATATAGCGAAGAAGGATATGCCGTTATAAAATGCCCCTTCTAAAAAACTCGATTCCGTAATCATATTCCAAAAATGATCATCTGTAGTTCGTGGATACGGAATCCAAAGTTCTAATCGAGCTGCTAAATCTTTATAATAAAGAATCGCAATTAAAAAGGCGATAATGAAACCTGTTAAATGAAAAAGCTGTAATATAAATCCCCGTTTCAATCCAATGAAAAAACCTAGAATTAATAGTACGAATAAAACTAAATCTATCATCTTCTCTTTTTATCCTCTTTCCTGTTTCTGTCTTTTTGCAGTAGTGCATTTAATTCATCTTTTAACTTCAAATAGTCGCTCATCGTGTTCAATGCCGTTAATACCGCAAGCTGTGTCGTATCTAGAGAAGGTTTCGCATAACGGATTTCCTCCATTTTTTGATCAACTAAGCTAGCGACCATTTTAATATGTTCGGCTGATTCTTGACCGACGATCGTATATTTACGATTATGTATATCTACAGTTATTTTTGTTTTTTCCGACTCTAACATGAGCGGTCCTCCTCGACACTATTCTATTCCATATAGTAACATGTTTTAATGCTATTAGAAAAGGGAACTTATTTGTTCATTTAATTTTGTAAATGATATACTAACAGAAAAATAGTCAAAGGAGTTTGCCGATGGGACAGGTCGTCTTAAAATTAGAAAAAGACATACTCCAGCAAATGAACGATTTTTATGCTAATAATCAACAAAAGAATAAGTCACCGCATACGCTTTTTGTCGCAAAAAAGGATGGCTGCACAATTACTGCCTACTTATCTGGTAAAGTATTATTCCAGGGTAGTAACATCGAACATGAAGTTGTACGTTGGGAAAAATACAATCTAGATCAACATGAACAAAAGAAACAACCGTCTTTACCTTTTTTAACTGAAGCTCATGCAGGAAGTGACGAGGCAGGAACAGGTGACTATTTCGGCCCGATTACGGTTGCCTCTGTTTACGCTAATAAAAAGGATCAAGCTCTCTTAAAAGAGCTCGGCGTGAAAGACTCGAAAACATTAACTGACGCTTCGATTAAAAACATTGTTAAAGATATTCTCCATACGAATATCGTTTATAGCTCGGTTCATTTAAATAATGAAAAATATAACGAGCTTGTAAAAAAAGGCTGGTCGCAAAATCGAATGAAAGCTTGGATGCATCACCATGCAATTAAAAATGTAATAAATAAACTCGGTGAAAAACCTCACATTTTAGTTGATCAATTTTCAAAGCCAGAACAATTTCATGAAAACATTCGAAAAAGTGGCGAAGAACCTATTGAAGGAATAGCTTTTCTTACAAAGGCAGAAAGTGTCTCTATTCCTGTTGCTTGTGCTTCAATGATTGCCCGGTATCGCTTTTTACAAGAGATGGATCGTTTGTCAGAAATCGCTGGTTTTGAGCTTCAAAAAGGAGCTTCTCATATCGTCGATCAACAAATTAAAAGTTTAATCGAGACGAAAGGGTTTAACGTCTTAAATAAAATTGCTAAGGTTCACTTTGCTAACACAAAAAAAGCGATGCAGCTTTAATAGTTGGAATCTAATAGAAAGCTGCCCCTGTTATAATAGCTCCTTATTTTTAAAATATCACTTTAGGCGAGCCAATTATTTTGGGCAGCTTTTTTTATTTATCCTCTCAACACAGCTTCATACGTTTCTTCTAAATAATTCACGATGTTAGCTCTTGCTTTTTCAACTTCATCATCTGTTAATGTCTTATTTTCATCCTGGAACAATAGGTGGAAGGCGATTGATTTCTTCCCATCCTCCATATGTTCTCCTTCGTAAATATCGAATACATGAACAGATTGTAAGTACGGTTGCCCTTGTTTTAATATCGCTTTTTCGAGTTCCTTCGCTTTAATTTTCGTATCGACAACGAAGGCTAAATCCTGCTGAATCGCTGGGTATTTCGGGATTTTTCGATAAGTGTCATTTTGTTCGTAATGATTTAAAACCTTTTCTAAATTTAAATCAAAAATGTACGTGTCATTTAAATCATAGTCTTTTTGAACGTTCGGATGAATTTGGCCGATAAAGCCGACTGCCTCATCGTTTAACTTGATTAACGCTGTACGCCCAGGATGAAGCCCGTCTAATTCACCTTGCTCAAGCTCTATATCAATTTCTAAATAATTTAATAGCCCTTCTAAAATACCTTTAATAGTGTAAAAGTCGACTTGTTTATTTTCCCCTTGCCACGGATGCTCGAGGACTAGCCCTGTCATAGCTGCAGATAGGCGAAGCTGCTCTTTCGGTAAAGATGACATTTCCTCTTCTTGGTTAATGTAAACCGAACCGAGTTCATAAATCGATACGTTGTGCTGATTTCGAGCAACGTTATGTTGAACACTTTGAAGCATCTCTGGTATAGCACTAAGACGTAAATGGCTGTGCAAATCACTCATCGGCATAGAAAGCTTAACTGGCTTTGGATTTAACTGTTTTACATCCGGGCTGACAAATGCAACTGATTTTTCTGCCGTCGTTAATGAATAGGAAATCGTTTCATTTAACCCCGCCGATTGTAAATAGTGATGGATTTTCCGGACGAGTTGTTGATTTTTATTCAACCCTCCACGATTAAATTCCCCTTCTGGAAGGGTGAATGGAATATGATCATACCCGTAAAGTCGTGCAATTTCTTCTTCCATATCCTCTTTTATTTCTATATCTTGACGACGTGAAGGTGGCATCACTGTAAATTGTCCATCTTTTTCTTCATAATCAAAACGGAGTCTTTCAATAATGCTTTTCATTTCATTAACCGAGATTGTCGTACCTATTTTTTGATTAATTTCATTATGAGTAAATGTTACTGCATTTGGATTCCATTTCGTTTCGCCTGCTTCAACGATTTCTCCGAGCACTTTACCATTTGCAAGTTCAGACAACAGTTGGGCTGCTCGAGTTGCAGCTTCTTTTACTCTGAGCATATCAATTCCTTTTTCAAAACGAGCGCTCGATTCACTACGAAGACCGTGATCCTTCGAAGTTTTTCGAACTGTTCTAGGATTGAAATAAGCCGCTTCTAATATAATAGTCGTCGTATCATCTCTTACTTCAGATTCTTCTCCACCCATCACACCAGCAATCGCATGAGCGTTTTCCCCATTCGTAATGACTAAATGATCTTCAGCGAGCTTTCGTTCAACACCGTCAAGCGTTTTAATCGTCTCTCCTTTTTTTGCTGGACGTGTGACAATTTTCTTTGAGCCTAGTCGGTCATAATCAAATGCATGAAGAGGTTGACCGTATTCTAATAAAATATAGTTTGTAATATCAACGACGTTATTAATCGGGCGAATACCTGCACTTATTAATCGATTTTGTAACCATAATGGAGACGGCTTAATATGAACGTCTTTAATAACCCAAGCCGAGTAATAAGGATTTGCTTCTTCATCTTCTATTTTCACTGAAATATAATCTTTTGAATGGCCGTGATTAATAAATACTTCTGGATTCGGCAGATTAATTTCTTTATTAAAAATCGCCGCTACTTCATAGGCTAAACCGTAGTAACTTAAGCAATCTGAACGATTAGCCGTTACATCAAGCTCGATAATTTCATCGTTTAAATTTAATAACGGACAAGCTGGTTCACCAATACTAACCTCTTCTTGAAAATAAAAAATACCGTCTTTATAATCATCGTGAATATATTTTTCATCAAAGCCTAATTCATCTAAAGAACAAATCATCCCTTCTGATGCTTCGCCACGGAGCTTCGTTTTTTTAATTTTAAAATTTCCTGGAAGTTTAGCTCCTGGTTTTGCAACAACAACGTATTGCCCTTCTTTAACATTTGGCGCACCGCAAACAATTTGTAAGACCTCATCTCCAACATCAACTTGACATAAGCTTAACTTATCGGCATTTGGGTGCTGCTCACATGTTTTAACATAACCGACAACGATCTTGTCATCATCTAATATTTTCGGGTGAATTTGCTCAACTTCTACACCACTTTTTGTAATCATTTCTGCTAATTCAGCTGTCGTAATATCTGTTAAATCAATATATTGTTTTAACCAATTAACTGATAAATTCATCTTTCATCCTCCTTATGCTCGGTGAAACTGTTTTAAAAAGCGGATATCGTTTGTGTAGAAATGACGGATATCTTCAATTCCATATTTCAACATCGCAATTCGCTCAGGTCCCATTCCGAAAGCAAATCCCGTATATTTTTTCGAATCAAAGCCCGCCATTTCTAAAACGTTCGGGTGGACCATGCCAGCGCCTAATATTTCAATCCATCCAGATTGTTTACAGACGGAACATCCTTCACCGTTACAAACTTTACATGAAATATCCATTTCAACTGATGGCTCAGTAAACGGGAAGAAGCTTGGGCGTAATCGAATGTCGCGATCCTCCCCGAAAAGATGCTTTGCTAACACATTTAACGTTCCTTTTAAATCACTCATCCGAACATTTTCATCGATATATAAGCCTTCGATTTGTGTAAATTGGTGGGAGTGAGTCGCATCATCATTATCGCGACGGTACACTTTCCCAGGACAAATTATTTTTACTGGGCCTTTTCCTTCATGTTCAAGCATCGTTCTTGCTTGCACAGGAGAGGTGTGCGTACGCATTAACAAGTCTTCCGTAATGTAAAACGAATCTTGCATATCTCTTGCTGGGTGCCCTTTCGGTAAATTTAATGCTTCAAAATTGTAATAATCCGTTTCAACTTCAGGACCTTCTGCAACTGTATAACCCATACTAATAAACAAATCTTCAATATCACGAATCACCTTCATTAATAGATGAGGACCACCGAGTTGAACGGGTCTTCCTGGAAGCGTGATGTCGATTGCTTCTTTTTCAAGCTGCTTCTGTAATGCAATTTGATCTAGCTCGCTCGCTTTTTCCTCAATAGCTGTTGTAATCACATCTCGAACGTCATTCGCTAGCTGACCAATAACTGGGCGCTCTTCTGGAGATAATTTCCCCATCCCTTTAAGCACCTCAGTAATTTGGCCTTTTTTCCCTAAATATTTAACACGTAAATCTTGTAATGCTTTTTCACTTTCAATGTTTGGAATTTGATTTAGCGCCTCTTCCTTTAACGATTGTAAACGCTCTTTCATTTTATAATCCTCCGTTTCTTTAACAAAATAAAAAAACTCACCCCTATAAAAAGGGACGAGTTTATATTCGCGTTACCACCCTTGTTGCTACGTGTAGACGTAACCACTTCATTTTAATAACGGAAACATCCGGGCAATTTATTAGTGGATTGCCAGCTCCTGAGTGAAATTCGGTCATCTTATCGAATTAGAATATTTTCAGTCGCGATATTCCATTCCTGTCAATCGATTTAACAAGACAACTTACTTAGCTCATTCATCGCTTTTCATATGACTATTTATGACTGTATTATAGAAAACTATTTGATTTTAATCAAGAAATTTGTGTGAAATGGTACAAGACAATACTCGTTGCCACGCCAACATTAAGGGATTCACTTTTTGTTGCTATCGGAATGTAGATCATCTCATCTGCTTCGTTTAAAATATTTTTAGTAATACCTTGCCCTTCATTTCCAGCAATAATCGCATAGCTAGCCTCGTTTTGTATGTTATGAAGAGGCGTTGCATTTTGGTCCAGTGCAGTGGCATATGTTTTAATCCGTTTATCTTTACAATGGGCCAACCACGTTTGTAAATCTCCACGATAAATTGGTAAATGAAATAACGCCCCTTGAGTTGCTCGAATCACTTTATCATGAAACAAATCAGCTGAACCGGTTCCTAAAACGACACCGTCCACTTGAAAAGCTAAAGCACTTCGTATAATCGTTCCAACATTACCTGGATCTTGTACCCCGTCTAAAAAAACAAATTTCCGATCGCTTTCTTCAAGCTGCCATTTCTTCTGTTTTACTACAGCCATTACTCCTTGAGGCGTCTCGGTTTGTGAAAGCTCTTTAAAAACTTCCTTTGTTACTTTAACAAAGTTGTGTGTGTGCCATTTATCGTCAATAGTAACGGACTCGTCAATGATTATTTTATCAATTTGCCAATGACTTTTAACTGCTTCTTCTAGTAAGTGCCAACCTTCAATTAAAAATAGATTTTCTTGGTCACGATATTTTTTCTTATGTAGTTTTTTCCAATATTTAACGTGTTGATTTTGCTTCGATTCAATGAGCATCTATTTAACTCCTTTAATCTTTTTAATCATCATACATAGTTTACATCCATTCGGTCAAACTAGAAATAAATGCTAGAAAAATAATGAGGTGAGCAAAATGGATTTGAATTTAAGACAAGCGATTAAAAATAATATTGCAGGAAATAACGATCAAGAGCTTGAAGCAATTATCGTTGATGCGATTCAACGGGGAGAGGAAAAAATGCTTCCTGGCCTAGGTGTATTATTTGAAATGATTTGGCAAAATTCATCGGAAAAAGAAAAGGAATTAATGTTAAGCACGTTAGAGGATGAAGCGCAAAAATTGTAGGGCGACTAGTATTCTCTACATGAAAATTTTGATTCGGTCGTTGTAGGGTAATGGACTCGAATTCCAGTCGAAAAAATTTATATCGGCGGTTGTGGCTCGATATCGGCGGTCGCACTCTGATATCGGCAGTCGCACACTGATATCGGCGGTC
>CALKAL010000072.1 GCA_937983065.1 uncultured Bacillaceae bacterium
ATGTTAATCATATGCGGAGTTCAGTATAACTGGATCGGGGGGTCACTTTAATTCGCACACCCCGTAATATTAATCATAAGCCCCGCGATTCCGTAGTTTAATAATTCGATAGACGTTGCTGACGATGACTTTGAGCACGGCGTATGTTGGTACTGCAATAATCATCGCGACAATGCCGCCGAATCGCCCTGCAAAGAGTAGTAAAAATATAATTGTAATCGGATGTATTTTTAGCTTCCGTCCCATAATTTGTGGTGAGATTAAGTTACTTTCAACTTGTTGGACGACAACCGCAACGACAATCACGAGTAAAGCTGTTAGCGGCGATTGGAATAGTCCAACGATGACGCCTGGTGCTGTTCCAATCCAAGGTCCGATAAATGGGATAAAGTTCGTGATGAATGCTAGTGAAGCTAAAATTAACGCAAACGGTAAATCAATAATTAAATATCCGATGTAAATTAATACACCGACACAGAAACTAATGAGGACTTGCCCTTGGATGTAGGAGCTTAACGCCTCATCCATGTCGTCTAAAATCCCTTCAACATCAATGCGATATTTTTCAGGGATAAATCCTAGAAAACGTTTTGGTAATTTTTCTCCGTCCTTTAGTAAATAAAATAAAACGAATGGAACGACGACCATGACGATAAGGAAATTCGCAATGGCTGCGACGTATTTTGTTATTTGGGAACCGATTGTTGCTAAAATTTCATCGAGCTGTCCTTGTAAATCTTGAAGCCATTCTGTAATCGCATCTTGATCAGGTGACACTCTTGAAAACCAGTCGCTATTTTGTATGTTTAATAAAAATGCATTCGCCTGTTCAATGAAGCCTGGTAAGTTTTCAATTAAATTATTAATTTGTTTTTCCATTTCAGGATAGACGACAATGACTAATGCGGCGATGACCCCAAGTCCAGTTAGAAGAACGATAAAGATGGAGAGACCCCGCGACATTTTTTTAGATAAAAAATCAACGAGTGGCCTAATCAAATAATAAAGTAATCCTGCAATAATGATTGGTGTAAATAACGTTTGAATTAAAACAAATATTGGTGTGAAGATAAAGTCAATTTTTGTGGCTAAATAAATTATGAGCATTGCGATGATGATACCGTATCCGATTCGAAACCATTTTCCGTCTGGCATGTTACACCAACTTTCTATCTTTTTATGTAATCCTTTGATATAAATATATAAGAATAAAGGTTTAAAAACAATAACATGCCTACATTATACCCTAATTTTCCCTGTTGTATAAGAAAACTTAGAAATTTCGCAATCATCACTTACGTTTATAGTTAAAAGGGC
>CALKAL010000073.1 GCA_937983065.1 uncultured Bacillaceae bacterium
AGAAGAACATAATTAATGAAACAGTTTTTACATTTTTCTCTGCATTTTTCACTAACGCATAAATAAACACGATAGCTGACGTAACGATGATAATTAAGCTAACTTGTCTTAATAATCTCATTCCAGTTACATCGGCACTATAAAACGACGTAAATAATAATGCAGGGAATAACGCACCGAATAAAATTAAGATTAAGCTTGCTAATTTCCCACCAGTCGTTTTAGGACTTGGTAATGGGGACGGTCTATCTGTAAAGATACTATTAAAGAATGGTAATCTAGATAAGAAACCGATAACCGGAACAAAAAGTAAGAAGAATCCGATTAATGCTACGAATGAGAACCACTCTTTAAACATCCAAGTCTGTCCATCTTCCCCTATTGTTACGAGGTCACTGTAATCTGCAAAAGCCATATCGTAAAAATCAACGACATAACCTGTTGTCGTTTTCGAGAAGTGGTTCCACGGGTGAGTTTCATTCGGTTGATAGATCACACGGTAACCATCACCTACTTGATAAACTTCACCTGCTTCTGCACTTTCTAAACCACCTAAAAAGGCTAAACCTTCTTCATGTGATACATAATCTTTTTTCTGAACAGGTTGACCTGCTGCTACTGCTTCAGGTTTAAAGAAAAATTCATCATAAACACCGGCTATTTTTCCAGCATATCTCGGTCCGTATGCTTCTACGATTTCCTCTACTTCAAAACCGTATGTTTTTACCCATTGATAGTCAGATCCCATCGTTAAATAACTATGAATCTTTCTAATTCCTGTCTCTTCGTAATCTTGTTCATCGAGAATGACAGCATGAGTTGATGAAAATCCACCCATTGAATGTCCTGAGACAGCGATGATTCCATTACCTTCTTCATCTTTTAAAACAAAATCTTGGTCATACATGTACTGAACCGCATCATAAATGGCATGAGGCCAGAAAGAGAAGAATGGAATCGGTTTCTCTAATTCGTTATAAGAGTGTCCGTGATCGTATTGGTCAAATGCTAATACGACATATCCTCTTTTTGACATCTCTATAGCTTGTGGAGCTTGCATCTCAGCAGAGTTTAGATAACCGTGAGTTGCTACAATCGTTGGGCGAGGTTCGTTATCGGCTCCTTCTGGTTTATACAAAAGTCCTGAAAGTTCACCACGAGGGGTTTCAAAATAAACTCGTGTTACATCAACATCCCCATTAGAATTATTAAATTGGGATGCAATAAAACTGCCGACGAATACTAATAGTAATGAAACGACTAGAAGTACTACCGACCTTTTTGAATTTGACATCACATCTTCCTCCTTTAATGAATAAAAGTGCAAAATAATTACGTTAAAGTTAATTATTAAGTGAAGCTAGTTGTTATTAGTATGCCCAAACTAAAAAAAGACACGTTATTTTCTTTGAATGATAATCATCCAAAGAAAATAACGTGTCTCGAAGTCTCTTCACAAAATATTAACTTTTATAAAATAGTATATAATGATTTGAAAGCGTTGTCAACGAACTTTAATTATTGTTTTACACATTAACTTTGGCAAAAAAAGGGTTTCTTGGTATAAACATGAAGGATATATTACCAAAGTTCTTTATTAGAAGTGGTTACCGCATACGCCCCATATGCTAAACAATTTTCAACGTCTTGTTTCGTTCGAATTAATCCTCCAGCAATAACAGGTAACTTCGTTTTTTCTTGAATTTCTTTAATAACACTTGGAATAACGCCTGGCAATATTTCAATAAAATCAGGTTGAATTTCTTTACTCGTTCTCAAATTGTTATTTAATGCATGGCTGTCTAATATGAACAATCGCTGTATGCTAATAACCCCTTGTTTTTTAGCATACGTTATGACATTAATTCGGGTAGAAATAAGCCCATCCACTTTTACGTTATTGACTAAGTACTCCAAGCCGTATTCATCGGATTTTAAACCTTGCACAAGATCAGTGTGAATAATCACTTTTTTTTGATGCTTTTTAGCGAGCTTTACTAAACTTTCTAATTGGGAAAGTCTCGTTTCTAACAAAATAATGTATTGATGATCCGTCTTAACAGCCTGTTCAAAATCTTTAACATTTCTAATTGCTGGTATGACACGCTTAAACAAATCATCCACCTCTTTTTCTATACTATAATGTCTTTCAAAATATTTAAATTTCCAACTATAAACGATCCTTATACAAGCACTCCGTTAAATAAGAATGGAATTGCATTTTTTATATATGCTTCTGGTTCAACTTCTTTATTTGTTCTAACTAATGGTGTGATTGTATTTTATTATGACCTAAGATACAAGTACAGACAACAAAACAAACTTAAATTTTATTGACTAGTAACAATTCTACTTAGTCAAAAATGGAAAAGGCACACCTCCTTTTCCTATAAAATAGATAACAGAGGAGAGGATAATAAAGTGTCATTAAATAACTTAATTTGTGATGTGGAAACTGGCGTTTGTGGTGTTAGCGAAGAAAATGAAATGGAATCTCACTGCAAGACTCGGCGCTCGAGGTTTTCCTACAATCGTTATCGTTAATGAAAATAATCAAGGTGTAAAAATTGTCGGTGGCCGTCCATTAGAATATTACGTTTCTGGATTAGCACAAATGTTAGATGGTGAGGAAATTAAGCCGAAAGAACGTCCTACATTACAAAACTTACTTGAAAGAGAAAAACTACTATTCGCTAAAGAAATTGAAGTGATGTACGACGTCGAACCAGATCAGCTTGATTCATTTGTAGAAGAACAATTAAAGTCTGATTCATTTGAACAGAAAGAATTACTTGGCGAAAAATATTATGTAAGCAATTAATTAAAAAGGTGTACAAAAGTGTTGAGCTTTTGTACACCTTTTTATATATTATCCAATACTTACTGATCATTAATTATAAAGAATAGAACTAAAATCTATATCAAATAACACCTTGTATAAATCTGAATATTCAATTACAATGAATTGAATTAAACTTTCAGAAAGGAGTTATTAAAATGAATAAGGTACAACAATTTTTTCTTTATCAAATATTAATCATATTCTTTACTTTTTTATTTTCATTGATAGTTGCTTCTATAGGATTAATTGAATTTTGGACTTCATTTTTGCTATTATTTATCGGCTTACAACTTGCCTTTTTAAATTTTATTTTGTTTACAAAGAAAATTTAACACTTTAAAGTAGGCTGACGGACAATTCTACCGTGTTTATTGTGATTTTTGCCCTTTATAAAGGGTATGTCGGACAAATCTAGTAATTTTTTTAGGTGTTTTGTCCGTCATACAGCTCATGTGAGTTAATTTTGACATGAACAATTTGGTTTTACCTTTCTTAATCCAAAAGGACTAATCAAAAAACTCCATATGATGCTTTTCTTCTTTGTAGTATTCCAGACGTTCTTGCAATGTTCCAGTATGAAATTCAAATTTATGACCATCAGGATCTGTGAAATAAATTGACTTTTTATCCCGCTCATCTCTTAATCTACCTGGCAAAATATTAACCTTTAGCCGCTTCAATTTTTCATACATCGTATCGAATTGATCCTCATCGATTGTAAACGCAATATGCGTATATGATTCTTTTATTTCATTTCGACGAATATCTTTTTCTTCATTAAGCGCGAGCCATAAGCCATTCAAATCAAAATAAGCAGTGCTTCTTCCCTTTACCAACAGTTTCGCTTCAAATACTGCTTCGTAAAATTCAATAGATTTCTCCAAGTTAGATACAGAAAACAATAAATGATTAATTCCTTTTATCCTCATGTCATGTCCTCCCTCTTAGTAATTCCTTGCCCTATACTCAATGCGGATACAATTTTTGTAACAAATCTAAATTAAATGTTATACATTTCTTTATACGATTATAGATCCGAATTCCATTTCCCTAATTATATCCCCAAAAATGAAAATAATAGGAATATTCCAGTAGGTCTTTGCATAAAATACTTGAAGGTAAAAACTGTTTAATTATATAAAGGAAAGGTGATTACATGAGTGATAAGTCATCAAGAAATGAAAAGTCCCGCTCTCAAAATGCAAAACAAGAGCAACTAGATCAATATCGGATTCGAAATGCTGGAAATCCGATGACGACAAAACAAGGATTAAAAGTATCGAATGACGAGGAAATATTAAAAGCTGGAGAACGCGGTCCAGGTTTAATTGAAGATTTTTATTTCCTTGAAAAAATGGGGCATTTTAATCGCGAGGAAATACCAGAAAGGATTGTACATGCTAGAGGATACGGAGCGCACGGTGAATTTGAAACTTACCAATCTATGAGACACGTGACAAAAGCAGGGTTTTTAGCCGAAGCTGGCAAAAAGACACCTGTTTCTGTTCGTTTTTCAACTGTTCAAGGCCCTAAAGGTTCCTACGATACTGCAAGGGATTTACGTTGTAAAGGTGCTAAATTTTACACAGAAGAAGGAAACTATGACTTAACCACGATTGCTATGCCCGTATTAATCGTTCAAGATCCACTCAAATTTCCAGATGCCATGCATGCCTATCAGAATAAGCAAGATGAAGGCATTCCAACTGCTACTGGAGCCCATGACCGATTTTGGGATTATGTTGCGAACAATCCTGAGGCCATTCATATGGTCACTTGGATTATGTCTGATCGGGGGTTATTAAGAAGTTATCGGATGATGGAATCTTGGTCGATTAATACTTACTTATTCGTTAATGATGAAGGGACTGCCACTTTCGTTCGCTTCGTTTGGAAACCTGTTCTAGGAGTACACTCTTTACTTCAAGATGAGGCAATCAAAATTGGGGGACTTGATCCCGACTTTCACCGAAAAGATCTTCGTGAAGCGATAGACAAAGGGTTTTATCCTGAATATGAATTAGGTGTCCAACTAATTCCAATGGAGGATGAATTCAAATATGATTTTGATATTTTAGATCCTGCTAAATTTTGGCCTGAAGAACTCATTCCTGTTCAACTTATCGGGAAACTCACTTTAAATCGAAATATTGATAATGAATTTACTGAGATGGAACAAATCGCTTTTAACCCTGCGAATGTTGTGCCTGGTATTGGTTTTTCAAATGACCCTGTTTTACAAGGAAGATTATTTACTTACCGTGATACACAACAACACCGACTCGGTAGCGCAAATTACGATGAACTCCCGATTAATCGTCCACTCTGCCCTTTCCATAACAATACAAGACGTGGCTTTATGAGACAGCGAATTGACGTTGATCAAGTCAATTATCACAAAAATTCCCTTGCCAACAATACACCATATACTACCCCACCAGCTGAAGGCGGTTACGAGCATTATCCGAAAAAAGTAGACGGCCATGTTATTCGAGGTCGTAGCCCATCATTCAATGATTTCTTTTCTCAAACTCGTATCTTTTGGAACAGTCTATCACCCGTTGAAAAACAACATACAATTGAAGGATTTAGCTATCAACTGGGCAAAGTGGAAAGCGCATCCGTTCGTCAACAAAATGTCGATTTGCTCGTCAATGTAGATCAACAATTAGCGAATACCGTTGCAGACAATATTGGAGTTCAAAGACCGAGCGGAAGTCATGTTCCTGTTGATATAAACTATCCATCTTTAAGTCAGAAAACTACACCTAAATATGCTGCGACATTAAAGGTTGGGGTACTAATTGGGGATCGATTTAACACTCAGGAAGTAACGAGTGTCCTCCACACGTTACAAGAAAATGGCGTTTTTTACACGATTATTAGTGACACCCTCGGAACTGTAAGGGGCCATGATGGAACAAATTTAGAAGTCGACGAAACATTTATTACATCAAGTCCACATTTAGTAGACGCACTCTATGTTGTCGGAGGAAGTTCTAACAATGAACAAAAATTTAGATATCATATGAACAAATTCGTACGTGTCGCTTATGAACATTATAAACCTATTGGAATTGCAACGACAGGAGAACCTTTCCTGCAAACGACAGAGAATAATAATTTAGAAGGTGTCTTTTTCTCGAGAAATCAGCCCAACTTTGCCAATGAATTTATTGAGGGGATTTGTCAAATGCGTTTTTGGAGCCGAACGTAAAATTAAAATTTGTGCTCAGTTTAAAAGTTATCCGTTACAAATAATCGGTGCTGTAAAAATTTTAACAGCACCGATTTTTATTATAAATAAACTGTATAATCTAATTTCCTCTTGACCAATCTGTTATACCAATTTTAGCTAATTGCCCAGCAACCTCATCAGGATTCATTTGGTAATCTTCTTTAACCCAATAGGCTAAATAACCAATCGTCCCGTGACTCGCAAAAATTGCATACCCACGATCACTAAACGCACTATATAATTTTTCCGACAAACGATATGACAGCATCTGAACAAAGTAGGGATCATTGAATTCGTGACGATAAAAATGTCGATACGCATAGATGTGTTCACAAATTTTTAATGTGATTCCTTTGATAGATGAAGGAGAATCCTCATCATTTTTTTCATAAAAAGCTAACAATTTAGATGTAATATCATCTCTAAGGTAATCGATTAGATCATATTTATCTTTGAAGTGAATGTAAAAGGTTGATCGACTGACTCCAGCTTTTTCTACAATCTCTGTCACAGTGATCTCGCAACTTTGCTTAATTTTAAGTAACTCCAAAAAGCCCTGCAAAATAAAATCCCTTGCTGAAAGATCTTCTTTTAAAATATACATTTTAACACAACCTATAAGAATGGACATTTCAATACAAATTGTCGTTTGCATTCAGTTAAATTGTACCATACGATTAAAGTAGGAGAGAAATCAAAGGAGGAATGAATGTGACAGACGTATATGTTATTACAGGCGGATCTGGTGGAATGGGTAAAGCCATTGCAGAACTTGTCGGAAAAAAAGGAACCGTATTATTAGCAGATGTGAGTGAAGAGCGTTTAGAAACAACGAAAACAGAGCTCGGGGAAAAAGGAGTTAACGATGTTCATTATCAAACTGTAGATATTACAGATAGAGAACAAGTAAAATCACTCAAAGAAAAAACAGCATCCCTCGGGAAATTAAAAGGATTAATTCATACAGCTGGTCTATCACCAACGATGGCATCATCGAAACGAATTACTGAGGTGAATTTAGTAGGGACTGGGCTTATTTTAGATGAGTTTTACACGATTGCTGAATCAGGTACCACCGTCGTATGTATCTCTTCAATGAGTGGACATTTCGTACCAAAAGAAGGACCGTATATCGACGTTTTAAAAAGTCCGCTCGCAGATAACCTTGTAGAGACAATGGAAGAAATGACAAAAGGAGATCCAGGCGCAGCATATAGCTTATCAAAATTAGGGGTGCTATTAATTGTAGAAAACCAAGCTTGGGATTGGGGGCAAAAAGGGGCGCGTATCGTCTCTGTCTCTCCAGGAACAATCAACACTCCAATGGGGCGACAAGAAGCATCTCAACAAAAGCAAATGAAAGAACTATTAGACATTACTCCTCTTCAGCGCGAAGGAGAAGCAACGGAAATTGCTACAGCCGTTGAATTTTTAGTGAGTGATGGCGCGTCTTATATTACAGGAACAGACTTAAGGGTTGATGGCGGTACAACGGCTAATATGTCCAAACTACAAGCTAATCAAGACAAATAATAAGGAAGAAGGCTGGGGCTTAACCTCAGCCTCCCTATTTATATAAAGGACCACTAAGTTTTATAGGTCTTTCAAAGCAGCATTAATGTCAGTATCACCAGAAATTAAATCGAAGGATCGACGAAATGTATTTTCTTCATTTAATGATGTAACAACGGTTTTCGCAACATCCTCCCGAGGTATAGCATCAATCGAAGTTAAATTTTCATCAACTTTTACTTTGCCACTGCTCGGATCGTTCGTTAAAAGTCCTGGACGAATAATGGTGTAATTCAAACGACTAGCAACTAGCAGTCGATCTGCATAATGTTTAGCAACCATATACGGTTTTATCGGGCTCTCTTTCCAGCTTTCTCGATTGTGCGCTTGAAATGCACTGACCATTATATATCGTTTGACACCCGCTTTTTCAGCGGCTTCCATCGATTTAACAGCACCGTCCAAATCAACAAGCAATGTTTTGTCTGGACCTGTTTGACTTCCTGAACCAGCAGAAAAGATAACCGCCTCACATCCTGACATAGCGTCTGCTAATTCATCGACGCTACCTTCTAAATCTGCTACGACGGCTTCAACACCTGATTGTTTAAGTGCCTTTGCTTGCTCTTCACTTCGAACCATTGCTTTTAAATGATGGTCATCACCGTTTGATAGAAGATTGACAATATGTTTTCCAACTTGCCCATTTGACCCAATTAAAAAAACATTCATAAACGCTCTCTCCTTTACTCATTGTAACGTCAATGTTACAAATAATTATCGTTACATTCAAAAGATACGATACGCTTAGAATATTTATTTTTAAAAGATATGTATTATTAGATAATAAAAATTATGAGATGCAGTTTGTAGGATTAATGAAGAGCCTTTTTATGACACGAATCTTTTTAATCCCATTTAATTCGACAAAAATTTTATCGCCACTCTTAACAATAGTAAGGGCGGCGATAAAGTTTTAATACACTTTATAAACTTGACCTGTTTGAGCTCCTTCAACACTTTTTAAATAGGCATTTGCGACTTGCTCTCCAGGAACCGGGTTAAATCCTTTAAAATAATCACCAAAAACATCAATCGACTCTCTTAATAAATTTGGACTAACCGCATTAATCCGGACATCTCGTTTTAACTCAATAGAAGCAGATTTAACAAAGCCTGCAATTGCTCCATTTGCCATAGCCGCAGAACTCCCTTGTAAAATCGGATCATCCATTAAAATTCCCGAAGTAAGTGTGAAACTCCCTCCATCGTTAATATAATGCTGGCCGATTAAAACGAGATTAATTTGACCTTTAATTTTACTCATAACGCCAATTTCGTTAAGCTCTGGTGTCATTTCGCTTAAATGTTCATAATGTGTAGACCCAGCCGCACTAACAACGGCATCAATTTTCCCAATGTCTTCATACATTTGTTTAATACTTTCTAGAGAGGTCATATCCAATTTATAATCACCGTTCGTTCTACTTGCGATGATAATCTCATGATTCGGACTCAGCTTTTTAACGACTTGTGAGCCAATCGTTCCATTCCCACCAACAACGACAATTTTCATTTAATCACATCCATTTTTAAAATTTAAACTTACTACGTTATTAATTTTATTTCGGGAAAAATTAAAATTGTCCTTCTAAATGATTATTTTTAATAAGTCCGTAATCTAGGTTTTAATAAAATAAAAAACCACTCTCGATTATGAAAGTGGTTTTATATAGAGTTAATCCTTTATATTATTACGTTCTGGTAAAAATGTATAAGACCATGAATAAACAAAATCAATAATAAAAACTAGTCCCCAAATCATTGATACTCGATATGTCATATCACTTGGATAAGGTGTATCTAAAAAATTTTCTGTTCCAATCCATGACAAATCTTTTATATAATCAAACGCTTGATTAATACTCTCCAAACCGTAGCTCCAAAACACAACCTGTACGATTACAAAAATTAAAAGATGAATCATAGCATGTATACGATTAACCTTTGCTATGTGTTTCGAATCTTTCTGCCTTTTCATAATCAAATGATCTTTATCAGTGAGGAGATTAACCCCACGCCACTGACCAATTTTTTGACGCATCCATCGGTCAAGCTTTTTAAAATCATTAATTCCTAATGTACATGCATATAAGATGAAAACGATGATAATTATTTGAAAAGTAGAGATTTCTCCTGTCTCCCGATAAATAACTAATGCGAGCAACCCTTCAAGAACAAGGAGTAAAATAAATAGAAGTAAAAAAGATAGACTCAATTTCTTTCTACTAAACAAATATCGAACAACACCAAATAATATAATAGTTAGCAATGACACAATTTCAATCGCAATAAAAATTTCCCACTGATACTCCACTAAAAAATTCATAATTTCTTTTTCCACCTTTACAATCTAAATAACATTTACGAGCATATAATTACTTAATTTGTTTGTCAATATGTCGTTTAAATATTAGCAAAATAATTATTCGTCTATAGATGATCATGCGAAAAAAATGGTGGAAACTTAGAATTCAAAAAAGCGTATCCGAACTTAAAAGAGATTAATAGAGAACTTGGTCAATTAAAGTTTATTTGACGTACGCCTAAATATGTAGATATTAGTCCTTGCCAACAATTCTTTCTAAAATATCATTGATTTGCAGTAATACTTCAATCAATTCTTTATTATCGTGATAAATGATTTCTTGAGCGTGGGCTGTATTATTTCGAAGCCTTTCTAAATTATCGAAAAAATCATCGCATTTCGTTTTAGATGGAAATCCCATTTGCTCTAACAACTCAGGAGTATTTCGTGCAATCGTCGCCTTATCACTTAGTTGCGTATTATCAATTAGTGTTAGTTCCTCATTCCTACTTTTCCTTTTCTCCCACATTTCCTCTGTTTTTTTAAGCCTTCCTTTACTCAATTTTTCCGTCCACTCTTCATTTGGATAAAGCTCTTTTATAGCAGCGACTAAATACATTTCTAGCAATGAAATTAAACTAAAAGTAAACATTCGAATCGCCTGTTTATGTAAGTCAGCAACCGTGACAATTTTCGTCACACTATTTTTCTCTAGCACAAATACATACTCACGATCACGAAGAATTTCTAATAATTCAAGGACAGACGTCGAATCTGAAATAAGATCTTTAGAATTAAAAGATCGGCAATAATCCGCTATTTTTCCACTTGATAATTCATCTTGCTTCACATACCCGATGATCTCCTCAGCATCTAACACACCCATAATGTCAAAATCGTGTTTTTCTAATTCTTTCAATACAGATAGCGCATCATCATCTAAAGCGCACGTCGTAAGGTCTTCTGCCAATAATTCCACAGTTAAACTATCTTCAAAAATATGCCTTAATCTTTCATAACTCCGTACCGTTTTTAGTTTCATCACATTACAGTCCTTTCACATGTTCATTAGCATAGATTATTTTTTGAAAACTTACTATCTAATCTCATTTTATCAATTGTTAAGTTATCGTGTATAAATTTTAGATATCGAATCACGTTAGATGGAATTCATTAACTAGAAGAAAAACCTGTTCTCAATACTTAAGGTGAACAGGTTTTAAAATTTCACTATTTTATTTTCATTCTTCTTACTTTGTTAATCCGATATCTGTATATTTCTTAATTAAATCTAATCTGGAAATTTAAATTAAAGAAATAATCCCCGTCTACCTCATAAACAGTTCCATAATCATGTCTTGTACTACTTGGTGAATCAAACTTTGTATTATTTAATAAATACTGTTGGAATTCATTTTGATTGTATATATGATAACTAACGATTTCCCCATCTTCTTTAACTACTATATAACCACCAGTTGCATCAAAGTAACCATCCCATTTTTTAGAAGGGGTCATCCCTAATGCTACATCACGAAGAAATGCTTTAAATTTATATTCATAGAAATCGTGCCCGAATGAACTGTTAAAATTTAAAGGGTTTTTTTCTTTAATTAAACCAATTAACTCCCGCACATTAGAACCGTAACCGCTATAATAATAGAAAACTAACTCCGAAAGTATTTCAGGCATCCTTGAGTCAATGACTTGGAGATTTAAATCAAATATTTCACTGGAAATTCTGTCATATTGAAGTAAGAAACCTTTCTCTTCAATTTTTTTAAGCCGATTTCTAATTTTATTAGTCCTAGTATTGATATTATTAATTTCATAAATATCTTCTTCAGCTACATTTCCTATTATTTTAAAGATTAGATTTGTTGATTTACTAGCATTAAATAATGTCGATGCTCTTCCTAATCTTGATTTTATACTAAAACCTAAAGTTGGTTTCATACCTGTATTAAAATCGTGGACGACTATTCGAATATCACTTTTATTTTTAGAACCAGCTTTTAATGATTCATATTTAATTGAATTAAGAAACTCTTCTATTTCCTCAAATGTAAACGAACTTCCTTTAGTCTTCTTAATCTTATTTAATAACTGTAAAGACTTTTCTTTAAATTCTCCAATGGGCATTTTAATAGAATGATTGTTTGCCCCATCTTCTATCATAATCATTTGGTCCGAATAGTGATATTCAATTTCTCTACCCTGTTCTACTCTTAAAACTTTAATAATTGGATAGTAAATATTATAAAGTTTATTCAGATTTTCATCTGCAGCATAGAGTTCTCCTTCACTCAATATTTTTAGGAAGGTATATAGTTCACTCCACTCACCTTTATTACCTTTACGCAAAGGAATCACCTAATTCGTTTTAAAATTATATTCCAACTGATTGATATAGTTGATTCGGGTCTAGAGATAATTCTAATTGATTCAAGGTTTCTCCAATCACTTTTGCCATCTCTTCAATAACTGGAATAGTAACCGAATTACCGAACTGTTTGTATTGTTGTGCCTTACTAATTTCAGCTGGAAACGAAAATGTATCTACGCCTTTTTTCATAAAGCCATAACCGATAAAACCTTGTAATTTACCCCATTCTTTTGGTGTCATCACACGAATTCCTTCATGATTTAAAGGGGTTTTTTTATACTTAACAACTTTTCCACCTATGCCATCCTGAGGGTCATAAACTAGATTCCGTTCTTTTCCTGAACCACCTGTAGCTAGTAGCGCATTTGAAATAGGATTTTGAATATCTTCTGCATTAACTACAACATAACCAAAGCCATTTCCTTTACCTTCATGTCTACTTTTATGTTTTTTAAGAGTCTCTAAGTAGCCTTCTGAAATATAGTAATCTTCGCTTGATTTATATTCTAATACATCATGTAAGTCTTCATAAATAGCGTTTCCGTCTCTTTCCCTTGGTAATTGCAAATTATCAAATAAAGATGTCATATGATTATATCTATCATTATCAAAACCAACGATATATACTCTTGGCCGATTTTGAGGTACTCCAAAGTTCTTGGAATTTCTAACGAAGGCAGACGGCTCATAAATAACTTCTCCAGTAATAGGACTCAGATCCGCCCCAATAACTTTGTAATTTAAATCTTTTATTAATGTTTCCAAGATGATATTAAAAGTACGCCCTTTATCATGTCTAATAAGCCCTTCTACATTTTCTAGTAAAAAGGCTTTTGGTCTAGTTCTTTCTATAATGTCTGCAATATCATAAAATAGTGTCCCTCTCGTTTTATCTTTAAATCCTTCTTTTTTGCCAGCTATACTGAAGGCTTGACATGGAAAGCCAGCTAACAATACATCATAAGGAGTGGCTTCTACTTTTTTCTTAAATTCTTCAGAGGTAACATCGTTATATGGATCTTCATTAAATAAATGATTATACGTTATGCATGCATACTTATCTATTTCCGCAGATAGTACATTTTCAAATGAGTTAGTCAATTCAAAGCCTCTTCTAATTCCACCAATTCCAGCAAACAAGTCTATTGTCTTAAAGCGCATAACACTCTCTCCTTTTTGGTGTAACGTAATTTTGGCTTTTTAAAATGATGTGTTGTAATCTACTTTAACATTATCCAACAATACATCAACCATTATTAAGTTTTTTGCAATATCTAATTTTCAATGCTTTGTTCGATTATTTTTTTGAAACGGTGATTATCACCTTTTAGAAATGATTCCTGTGAAGCTTTAATAAATTCAGTTCTATCAACATTAGCCCAGGATAATGAAAATCCGTTATTTTCAGCTAGATTGCGTATAAACTCGCGCTGGGTCCGGCCATTTCCTTCCCGAAACGGATGTAATGCATTAATTTCACCGAGATAATGAGCAGCTCGTTCACAAAAATCATTAAAATCTAGGCCTTTTAAATAGCGTTCATTTTTTAACTGTCTAAATATTTCCTGAGAATAGCTTTCAATTTGAATACTAGGAGCAAAAAAAGAGTTTGCCTTAGCTATGTCAACTTCTCTTAGCTTTCCTGCCCAGTCAAACAGGTCTTTAAAAATATGATGATGGATCGTTTGGAGATGTTTTAAATCAAAGGAAAAAGCAACTGGTTTCAATTCTAATTCAGCTAAACGATAAGATGTAAATATTCGTTCTAATTGATCAAACTTATCAATTTCTCTCACATCAAATTTGTTAATTAAAACATTCGAATCTGGATAACAATACTTACTATCCATTGACTTGCTCCAATACTTGCTTTTCAAATTCAGATTCGCTAATTTCACCATTTAATCGTTTTTTAATTAGATTTTCTTCTTCTTTTGTAAGGAAATGACCTTCCACAGCCATCGAACCTTTTACACTTGCTAACGCTTTTTCGATTTTAGAATCCGCCATTTAGATTCTCCTTTATCATCATTTTTATTGATAAGTTTGTTTTTGGAAACGTGTAAAATATGTAATTGTTAATTATAATTATATAAGAACGTATGTTTTAAATCAACTCGATATTCGGCAAATTTTTAATAAAAACGTCACAATCACCCAATATCGATTTTGCTGTTGAAAAGCTAATCAAACAGCCATCATAATGCTTTGTTTCTATGACAAAAATACCGTATGGAGATGTAACGACATGATCGACTTGAGTTGTTTTGTTATTTTCAGTTGGGATGTACATGTCATCGTAGATTTTATATTCTCCTTCACTTAACTGACTTAAAATTTTGTTAACTACTCTTTCCCCATAACGCCCTTTTATATTGGCAAAATTTCTATTTACATAAACTGTGATTACTAATAAAACAACTATTAGCAAAATTAATATACTATCAATGACGTACCTCCCACTCAAATAGTTAAGTTATATTTTACCATGTAAAGTACATCATGGATACGTAGAGCACGTTAATATCTAGGCATACTAGCACATCTTTAAAATTTAAAAAGGTGCCCTATCTATTATGATAAGACACCTTTTTAATTCAAAAATCCCCTACTCCATCTTCTCAAACTCCCGCACCATGGAATCATAATTCATCGCACCATACGTTTTAAAATTTATAATCCCACTCGAATCAACCATAAATGTCGTAGGTAGAGGTTGTATTTTATATAAGTTTGAAACGTCCCTATTTTCATCTAATAAAACAGGAAAAGTAGCGCTAATTTCATCAATAAAATCAGTAACATGGCTCAAGCTTCTTTCTGTATCCGTTACGTTGACAGCTAAAATTTTCACATCTTTATCGTGATAAAATTTTTCCATATCGGGCATTTCAGAACGACACGGTCCACACCAGCTTGCCCAAAAGTTAATCATCACTTTCTCACCTTTAAAATCAGAAAGTCTCATCACTTCTCCCGACAACGTTTCTAATTCAAAGTCTGGTGCTTGATAACCGACATCAAGGCCGACTAAAACATCCCCGTCCTCATTCGTAGCAATGTTTAACCGGTTACTTTTTGTATCGATAAAATCATATACCGCCCAACCTAATAAAAATAGTACGATAATCATAGGTACCCATTTTTTCATTTTAATCGCACCTTTTATCCTAAGTTACTTAGCCAAGTCCCTTCAATTAATTCTAATAAAAACGCCGAAATGTATGGCATTAAACCGAAAAATAAAACTAATCCCATTAGAATCATCATGACCGCACCGATTTTCATAATGATTTGACTATGTCTCACAATCCAGCGTGTCTTTCCGATGAAAAATGTTAATAAGAGAAAAGGTATCGCAAAACCGATAACGTAAAATACAGTATAGAATATCCCTTGACCTGGATTACTTGCTGCGAGTAATAATATTGATCCAAAAATTGGGCCTATACACGGCGTCCAGCCAGCTGCAAAGCCTAAACCGACGAAAAAGGTTCCGAGATAGCCAACTGGTTTTTTCGTGTAATGCATTCTTTTTTCCCTCATCATAAACGGGATATTAATCCAGCCAGCGATGAAAAAACCCATAATAATAATGAGTAATCCAGCAATCCGTTGAATGAACAGTCCTGTATCACCAACAATTAAATGTTGAATAAACTGACCGAAAAAGGATGCCCCTGCGCCAAGACTTAGAAAGACTAAAGACACACCAAATAAGAAGAAAAATGCATGTGCAAACAATCTTCTAATAATCTCGGCATTTTTGTCCCCTTGCAATTCTTTAATACTAATCCCAGTTATATATGACATATATGCTGGAAATATCGGCAAAACACATGGGGACAAGAAAGAGATTGCCCCGGCTCCTAATGCTAAAAACATACCAACAATTAACATCGTATCTGCTTCAATACCCATTACGTATCCCTCTTTCTTTTATATATCATCAACCCGATTGAATTCACTAAATAAAATAGGACGACAAACCATAATTCTATCGTATAATTAAAAACTGTGATAAAAGGTTGATTGAAAATTAGAATTAATATCCCTATCGTCAAACTCGTTAATAAGATGAAAATTTGATCAATGACCTTAAACCGAGTTTTTATAAATAAAAAGATAGCGATTAAGATTGATATTAAAATAAGCTGTCCGATTGCAAATGGATGATTATAAAAGACAACTTCGATAAATTCATAAACGAAAGATCCGAATAAAAAAACGTAAATAAAGGAATGAATAAATGTGATCAAATCGAAGTTCTTTCGTATCCTCTTATATAAAAGGATAAAAGTTATTGCGGCAACCGCAAAGTAAAAAGCTTTTGAATCACTCGGATAAGCTAATACGGAAAAAGGGTCAATGATAAAAGTTTGCAAATTGATGACTATTTTTCCAACCCATACGAGAATTACAAAGTTAATTAGTTGAGAAAGTAATTCGTCAATCTGCTTTTTCTTCATATCTTTGCTTAAATCACTTAACAAATAAAAAGTTAAGAAGCCGATAGCTAAACTTACAATGATTAAACCAATCTCCGTTAATTTGTTCATAACAGCCATGACTGTATCTCCCTACTTTTAATCATACACCCATATGTTACTCCAATGCTGTGAATTTTTTATGAAAGAGGCTTATATTTGTTAAACTTTATAGAAAAATCACCTATAAAGTGAAATCTCAATCAATGGGGAGCTCCTATACAAGGCCGTGCATTTATAACGTGTAGGTAATTGTATAAGTTTCGATTGGGTAATTCACATTTATAGGTGAAGATCAATACGTAATGGAATAAAAAACTTGTCACTCACTATACACTTTGATTGATTGCTTTGATGATCCGAGCTTCAACAGAACGGGCTGTTTCCATAAGCTCTTCATCTTTAACCATTTGAATTAGCTCTGTCGGTTTTGGCATGCCAATTTTCGTCTTTCCTTCTTCTTCATAAACTACAACTTTACATGGTAGGAAATAGCCCACCATTTTATTTTTTGATAATATATTTTGGGCTTCATTCGGATTGCACACCTCTAACACAACGAAGGGATCATCAAACTCAAGCCCTTTGTTTTGTAATGTTTTTTGAATATCAAACTGCCAAAGAACACCAAATTGCTCATGTTTAAGATTTTCTTCAACGGATTGAATCGCCTTTTCCATCGTTTTATCCGTTTCTACTGTATAATGAAACATTATATCACTCCTTTTTTTACGTCCAAGCGTTCATGCCACCTTTGACATTACTTATTTTGTTAAATCCTTTTTTACTTAATATTTTTGCCGCTTTCATACTACGCATACCACTTTGGCAAATTACAACAACTTCTTTATTTTGATCCAGTTCATCAATCCGTTTTTTCAAATCAGCAAGGGGAATGTTTTTAAATGGTTTTTTATGATGTGCTTTATATTCCATAGGAGTTCTTACATCAATGTATTGAATCTCTTTATTTTTAATTCTACTTTTTGCTTGTTGGACCGTTATATTTTCAACCCCTTTTACTGGTTTAAACAAATTAATTGCATATAATATAACTGCAATGATAATAATTATTTGTATGATTGTATCCATTATCTCACCTCAAAAAAGACTCCGCTGAAACTAGGCTCATGTAGAAATTTCAACGTTTTACTAAATCATTTTACCAAGCACTCTATCAGACTAATTCTCGTTGAATTCGCGCTGGATCAAATCCAACAATCCATTTACCATTCACTTCTGTTTGTGGCACACCCATTTGCCCTGTGTTTGAAACAACATAATCCATTTTTTCAGGATGTTTTTCTAAGTTAATTTCTTTAAAAGGAATATTATTTTCAACAAAATAATTTTTTAACATGACACAAAATGGGCAACTGCTCGTCGTGTAAACAGTAATATTATTCATCTTTTTTCCTCCTTTCAAACATTTCTCAAAGTTAACAATACCCCCATAGGTACTATTTAGCTTAAAAAAATACCCGACACTTAATCTAGTATTGTATCAATCATTATATTATACCCGTATAGGTATATTGTCAAGTTTATAGCTGTGACTTATACAGTTAAAGGATTGTGCTATTTTCATAATGTGATATATTTAACAATGTAAGTTTATATTTTGATATTCAATTTTGTCATGTTTCGTAATGGTAAAATTTCCACCTTTACTATTAATTTAGTGAATAGATTCAAAATGTTTTAATTGGCGGTAAAATATATAAAAATTAACCATTTTACAACAAAGTCGAAGCAAAATATAAACGCAACATTTTATTAAACAGAGGGGATCAAAAATGGTTAAAAAATCATTACTAGCTTTCACAATCGTTTTATTTTTAGTTGCTTGTTCTGGAGGCAACATTGAAGGGGTTTGGGAAGATGATTATGGTGTACAAGTTGAAATTACAGAAGACTCCATGATTTTTCTCGATGAAATTTTCCCAATTACACTCGGATTAGAACATGTCAGTGGCGACAAATACGAGATTTCTTTATTAGGTGAAACTGAAGAAATAGAACTTGTAGCCGATGGGGACAGGCTTATTTTAAAAGATGGAGACGATGAAGAAGTTTTAACACGTGTTGAAGAATAATTATTAAAGGTGTCCTTTCTAATTGTAGATTGGACACCTTATTTTTTCCACCGTATTTTATAGATAATATTCATATTCACTTTAGACGTGTTTATAATTTACACTAAATAGCCATTATCCATTTTTAATATTAACATCTTTCGAGCGCATTAAATACCACGCCATTGACTTACGTGCGTCATTTACTGGAATATCATTGATCGTTTCCACGCGAGGTAAGATTGACCGATTTTTAACTTGAATTGAAGCGACTTGAAAGATTTTTTGTAAAATCGACTGACTATATGTCATTTCAATCATATTTTTACGTTTCGTTATGAACATTCGACTCGTAAGACCTCCATGCCACCACTGCGCTTGATCCTCCGAAATTGCATATCTTGTATGGATGTAATCAAGGACTCTTTGAATAATAGTTAATACGAGAAGCATAATTACTAGTACCCACCAAGCGATGCCGAGAAAATTAGGCTTAAAGATGGCTAACAAAATCGTTGCAGTTATCCAGAGCCAACTTGGTCTTAACAGTTTTACCCATAATGATCGAAGAGGAAGTCTCTCTAATTTTGCTGTTAATTTGTACTGTGGCAATAATTTTTCAATCAGTGCATACGCTTCTTGAATTGGTAAAAACGGATATAAGGAATTAACATTAATTGAGCCGTCTTCTTGATTAGGATTTGCGGAACTGATTAATTTAACTTCAGCTAGACCAAATAAACGTTTTAGAAAGTTTTGCTCGATTTCTAAGCCTTGTACTCTTTTTTTATTAATTGAAAAATAACTTTCTTCTAGAACACCGCGGTCAATATATATATAATTATTATCTGCAGATATCTCATATTTTCCGTAACGAAGAAATGTCCTCGCGATGCCAAAACTAATTGAGACAATGAGGATTACAATGACAACTATAACGAATAGCCAAACAGAATCTAATATGACTTGAAAAGAATCTAAAATTCTAATATCAGATAAAAAAGGTTGAACATATTCATATAATCCGTAAGCAATTGGAAATATAGCTAAAAAGCTTAAAGACGTAAAGCTCGCTTTCCACAAATCTTTCCGGACGGGTTTAAAGTAAGTAATCCGCTTCGATTGAGTGCTGAATTTACCAGTAACTGATTGTGAATCATCAGACTGTTCTTCGGTTGCTTGTTCAACTCGTTTATCAAGTTGCACTAATTCAATTAGTTCATTCGCCCTTTCCTTCGATAAAACAGGGAAATATATAGATTCATCTTCACCACTCGCTGATGTTTCAAATGTTAATGAAGTCACTCCGAATAGTTTATGAAATAATGTCGTATTTCTCGTCATATTTTGTATTCTTGAAAAAGGAATTGTACGGGTATTCCTAACAAAAACTCCTTTATAAATATGAAAGGTTTGGTCTTGCCACTCATATTTTTCGACAAACCAAGCTACAATTATATAAAGTATTCGTAAGGGAATATATATAATAACTGCGTATCTTCCTAGTTCGAGGAGCCAAAACTCTGAATTTCCTCTTAAAATAAACAATAAAAGTATTAAAACAAAACTATTTTTAATGAGTTGATAAATTTTAAATACAATCGTTAATAGATGATATCTCATTCGTCATCCACTTCCTGTAATCTAGCAAAATCTGCGATGATTTCCCTTAAGCGGAGTGCAACGTCCTCTTCTAGTAAAGGTATAATGTGCTCTGATCCCATCGTTTGCACTTTAATTGAACGCACATTATAACGTTTCATCACTGGTCCTTGAGTAGTAGAAACAGCCTGAATTTTCGTCATCGGAATCGTAACCCACTGTTTTTTTATAACGCCAAACTTTAATTGAAGATATTCATGATTATATTGATAACTCCAATTGTTATACTCGAGTTTTGGTTGAATAAAGGACCAGATGAAACCAACGATTGTTATGACTAAAATCACAAGAAGCACCCAGAAAACCCATGCAGGCCAATTGAAGCTATAATCGAGATAAAATAAAATTCCAAGAACAATTAGTGTAATAATATTTCCTATCGTATCGGTTATTATTTTAATTTTTGGATAGGAAGGAGATAGATTATATTCTAGTTTAATTTCTGCCAAAATAATTCCTCCAAAGTCATTCGTATGTCGTATAATATAAATCCCATATGTCTATTAAAAATAACAACACATATCATATTATCATATCTTAATTTTCAACGAGTTGATTGACCATAAGTCGGATTCGATTATAAACAATTTCCTCATTATGATTTTTTAAAAACTGATATTTTTCTTTCGGTTCCTTCTCATCAATAAGATCTAACACGCTATGGGGCATACTATCTACACATAATAGAACAAAATCACTTTTACCCATTTCGTTTCTTATATGAGTTGAGGACTTTTCAAATGGATCAATCCAAAGGGCATTTAATTGATGTTTTCGTAGTCGTTCTTGATATTTTTTCCCGTCATTCGCAGTCACAATTAATACACGAAAATCACCTAGATCTTCGTAATAAACACTTTCTTTCGGTTCCTTCCTTTTTCTTTCTTTCTCTTTAACAACCGAATTAAGATCAACTTTCATATGTTCGTTTGTTTCAAATCTCCATATAATATCTACAGACCCATCGTCATTTTCAATAGCCGCTACTGGATCACCACGATTGACTTTTACTTCAGGTAATTTTTTAATGTTATACTCTCTTTCATTCAACTCAATAAAAGTATTCCTATTTTTCATATGACCATATATAAGTTTATAGTGAATTTCCTTTTTCCCGCTTTGACCGATTGAATTTCTCCGCATTAAAACGTATTTTCTATTTAATGCTTGTACCATTTTATAACTGTTTAAATTGTTAACCGTCAAATCATCGTATAAAAACTGAAGTAAAACACTTGGCTCCATGTTATCAAAGGAGTTTACCATTTGTTTGTACATTTCATTTTCATTCTTCAAATGTGCAAGGTTCGATTGTAGATGTTCGTTAGCATATTTTAATGCGTTAATTTGCGAAATATATGGTTCTTTCGTCTTACTTTTAAGGTTTTTAATCTTCCCTTCTTGATTTTTTACCAAATCATTTCGCTTATCTAATCTAGTCTTTAATTTATGAATCGTTGCTGACAATGATTTGACCTCGTTCGTTTTTAGTTGAAGTTCATCATAAGTTAATTCATATTTAGTCGATAGTTTATCTACTTGCTGCAAGACTTTACTTAATTCGTTTTGCAATTCTCTCGTTTCTTGTTGTAGGCTGAATTTTTCATTTTTAATTTTATCAAGTTCTAATTTAATAGTCTGTTCTGCTTGCCTTTTATTTTGTTCTTTTTGTTTATATTGTTGGAGTTGTTTTTGAATTTTTTCATAGTCGCGCTTTAACGACTTGTACAATTTTTTATAATCTGCATCATCTTTTTCCGAGGGTTCTACAGGTGTCAAATCAGCATTCATACGCGCCTTTCTCATTAAAAGCTGCTTGCGTTCCATCTGCTCATTTTTCTGTTGATTATCAAAAGGAAAATACCTTTTTAAAAACATAACATTCCATTCCCCCTTTATATATAATCTCTTTAAAATTAGCCTAAACGAAGATGAAGGAGATCTACTATGTAGGATTTATTCTGCTACTTTAATTTTAACAAAGAGCGACAGTTTTTGTTAGACTATAAAAAAATATCTCTATTTTCCGTAAATTTAGTATAGATTCTTTAATTAGCACATTGTATAAATTGACTAAAATAAGAAAAACTAAAACAGTAGTATCGCCTAATTTTTATATTAATATAATAAAATTCCCTGCCTTAAAATAACGTATTTTTCATTAAATATAGTTTATACCCATTATAAATAGGTTGGGAGCCTTATCATTTGATATATTAATATAATAATTGGTAAAATTAAGTAGTAATCAATTTTAAAAAATAGGAGGATTACAACATGACAAATAATTATGTGAAAGACAAAGTTATCGTCATTACAGGTGCTGGAAGTGGTTTTGGAAAATTAGTTTCAGAAATGACTGCTGAGTTAGGCGGAAAGGTTGTTCTCGCTGATATTAACGAAGAATCACTAAAATCAGTTGTCAATGAAATTAAAGAAAAAGGTCAAACAGCTGAATACGTTGTTGCAGATGTCACGAATAAAGATCAAGTTGACAATATGGCAAAATTTGCTGTAGATACGTTCGGTAGGGTTGATGTTTTAGTAAATAACGCTGGAATTATGCCCTTGTCATTTTTCGCAGACCATAAAGAAGCTTTTGGTGCATGGGATAAATCAATTGATATTAATATTAAAGGAGTTGTTTACGGAATTAGTGCCGTATATGACCAAATGATTGAACAAGGACAAGGACAAATTATTAATATCTCCTCCATTTACGGAAACTACGGGATATACGGTTCAGGCGTATACTCTGCCACTAAAGCCGCTGTAAAAGTTATTTCCGATTCCTTACGTGTTGAAACACAAGGTAAAATTAAAGTAACGACTGTTAAGCCGACTGGGGTTGCAGGTACAAATCTCGGAAATTCCATCGTTAATCCAGAAGCACAATTAGGGTTAGCTGGTCATAATGGAGTCGAGTACATGGACAAACTAGGTAAATTTGTTGAAGGCGATGTTTCAGAAGAAGAGAAGGATAAAAACAGCGTGAAATTCTTCTTTATCGAACCAGAAGATTTAGCTCGAAACGTCGTTTATGCTATTAATCAACCTTGGGGAGTTAGCATTAGCGACATCACCGTTCGTGCATCTGGGGAAAAATACATTTTCTAAATCATCATAGACAAAAAAGCTCCAAAACTTGGGGCTTTTTTTATGTCGTGTCCGATCTGAAAAAAATATTAATTAAAATTATCGCACCGCCATTAAAAAGTAGGTTACGAATATCTACTCATCCGAATCCTTTTTCGTATGGTCTTGTAACAGTTCTAACAATCGAACGGGATCAAACCCAGAAATCCAATCACCATTTATATATGTTTGGGGAACGGTGAGTTTTTTCGTTTTCTGAATAAGCTTTACTCTTTCAATAGGGTTCAGGCCAACATTAATTTCCTGATATTCGATGTTCATACTCGTCAAAAAATCTCGAATGATATGACAGACTGGGCACATTGTTGTTGTATAAATCTTAACTTCATTGTTCATTTAAATGACCCCTTAATTCAGGCTAAAACTTTTACATTATATGCTTTATCATATACCCCGCGCGGTAATTTCTCAACAAATGTGCCTGTTGATTTTTTAATTACTAAAAGTTATTAATAGAAAAATCAAGCACCTTTTTAAGATGCCCGATTTAAGTCAAAAGTTTTTTTAAAAAATATAGCGTGTTAGGACGCTTCCTTTTGTTCACTGCTGAGGACTGTATCATCATTAATATTTTTGAATGCATTCGCAATAAAGACTAAGACACCTAAACCGAACGCTCCACCACCGAGATAAGTAAATATATGCGCTGTGTCAAGCATTCCTTGGACTTGTACTAAAAATGTACTAACTAGGAAGATTGGAACACCGATGTTGTGAAGCCAAAAATGAGCTTGCCCCATTGCACTCTTGGCCGCTCCTGGGTAAACAGTATAAATGACACCGAAAATTGCAGTTGTTGCAAATCCGACTAAGTTAACATGCGCGTGGGCTGAACCCCATTTCAATTGAAGAGTTGCTGACATAAACAAACCGACTGCGATACCAACAACTAAATAAATAATCGCAAGCTTAATCCACCTTGATCCCACAAAAATCTCCTCCTTTTATTATTATTAGAAACTTTTGACTTATCATAATCTTACATCTGCGTTCACTAATTCGTCAAATTTTTCGTTTGTAGGATGAATTTAACTATTTTGCTTTAGTAATTTTAATAAAAATAGGAATAATAATGGGAACAAACGATGAAATTAGGTGAAAAAATGAGTGATAACTTTAACCTTGGTGAAATTGTATATATCATTATTCGCAATCCTCATGCTCAAGATGTCGCAGCTGTCCAACAAGCAGCTGTCGTAGAAAACCCTGATGATCCAAATGAACTTGCACTCTTTATCCATGAAACGTATTATCCTTTAACTGAGGAACTCGCAATTTACAAAACTGAAGAAGAGGCTGAACAAGCTTTTCAAGAGGCATTTGGCACATTTGAAGAAGGTGAGTTTTATGGTTAAACCTTTTGTCCCCCAGCTAGTATACGTCGAACCTCGGGCATTGGAATATCCTCTTGGAAAGCAGTTAATTGATAAGTTTGAAGATATGGGTATTGAAATTCGGGAAACAACTTCCCACAATCAAATTCGCAACCTTCCTGGGGAGAACCATTTTCAAAAGTATCGAATTGCGAAATCAACGCTCGTCGTCGGTGTTCGAAAAACGTTAAAATTTGATACGTCAAAGCCTTCTGCAGAGTATGCGATTCCTTTTGCAACAGGGTGCATGGGGCATTGCCACTACTGTTATCTGCAAACGACGATGGGAAGTAAGCCGTATATCCGAACTTATGTCAATACCGAAGAAATCTTTGATGCCGCCGAGCAATATATGGCAGAGCGTGCCCCTGACTTGACTCGCTTTGAAGCTTCCTGTACGTCGGATATTGTTGGTGTTGATCATTTGACCCATACGTTAAAAAGGGCAATCGAATATTTTGGCCAATCTAAATACGGTCAACTCCGATTCGTCACAAAGTTCGAGCATGTCGATCATTTATTAGATGCCGAACATAACGGAAAAACCCGCTTCCGTTTTAGTATTAACGATGATTATATTATCAAGTATTTCGAGCCTGGCACTTCAAGACTTCAAGGCCGAATTAACGCGGCTGTCAAAGTTGCTGAAGCTGGCTACCCCCTTGGCTTTATTGTGGCACCAATTTATTTACACGAGGGCTGGAAAAAAGGTTACAAGGAAATGTTTGAACAACTATCGGAATCAATGCCTTCCTTTGCGAAAAAAGACTTAACATTCGAATTAATTCAGCATCGATTTACCCAACCAGCTAAACGCGTCATCCAACAAAATTATCCGATGACAAAGTTAGAACTTGATGAATCAAAAAGAAAAAAGAAATGGGGACGATACGGCATTTACAAATACGTTTATCAAGATGAGGAACAAGAAGAAATGAAAGATACATTAGGTGGCTATATTCAAAACCATTTTCCCGAGGCTAAGATTGAATATTTTACTTAATTCACTCAAAAAAAGCTGATGAATTCAAGAACATCAGCTTTTTTTACCTATTAATTATTGTTGCTGTTTTCGATACCGTTTTGCAATAACTATTAAAACAACCCCAACGGCCATCATCGTAATCGCACTCGATAAAAATGGAAGCCCAAATGTATCTGCTGTTGCTCCAGAAACAAAAGAACCTAAAATAGCTCCAACTGAGAAGAAAGCATAAAATATTCCATACGCCTTTCCGCGATCAGTTTTACTCGAAGCTTCAGCGACAATTTTATTCATAGATGGGAATACGAATGCAAACCCAATCCCGTAAATGACCATCAGCAGCATATTTAACCAAAAGATAGTGGAAATGTTTAGTATAATATGAACCGAACCAATTATCATGATCCCAACAATGACGAGGGATAAAGACGATAACTTATCATATATCCGGTTAATCGGTGTTAAAAAGATAATAAGCGCTACAATTCCATACGTACTTAACATCATCCCTGTCGTTTGCGAATCGAGACCCATCTCTTCTACTTTTAACGGTAAAGCAAAGGCTAACGTCCCATTACTAATCATTAAAGCAAAAGCGGCAAGAGATGCTTGCAATACCAATGGATGCTTTAATAACGGCATGAACTCTTTCCAGTTAAATTTACCTTTTTCAGTGGATACATAAGATTCTTCAATAAATTTGTAAACTAAAAACGTACTAATAATAAATAAGATTGATACGAAAATAAAAACATATTCAACTTGAGCTCTTGCAGCCATCGCTCCCCCAATTGCTGGTCCAACAATCGCGGCAATACCAATACCAGCACCTGTAAATGCCATTGATTTCCCACGGGTTTTTGCTTTAGATATATCCCCAACATAAGCAAAAGCCGCTGGTATTAAGATTCCCCCTGCTAAACCGTGGAAGAAACGAACGATAAACAGATGCCAAGCATTTTGTGCTAACGGGTAAAATAATAGAATAATGGCTACTAAACCCATTCCCATAAATAAAAGTCGCTTCCGTCCGTACCGATCAATCCAATGTCCGCCAAATATATTACCTACCATATTCGTCAATGAATATATAGCCACGATTGATCCAGCTAAAAGTTCCGAAGCCCCTAACTCAAGTGCATATGGAGTAATAATCGGCAACTGTATAAAAGTATCTAAAAATGATACGACAATGACGATAAATAAAATTCTATTCATAATATTTCCTCTCTATTTACGTACTATCAAAATTATACTTTAACAGATAGTGTTTTACATTAAATCCGCTTATTATAAGGGTTGATTAAGCTTAGAAGTAACGCGAAAAAACTGAAAAGTGTCCGACACTTCGAAACTTCCGCGCAAATTGAAAAAGTTACGCGCAAATCTGGAAACTTCCGCGCATTTTCAAATTTTCACGCCCAAATCCAAAAAGTCACGCGCATTTTCAGATTCTCACGCGCAAATCAAATTAAAGATCTCATTTTTGACAAACAGCAATTCCTAAAGGTGGATTTTCGATATTTTCATGTCCCATCGGTTGAATGAGTGCTCCTTTTTGATAATAAAACGACACTTCATTAAATGGTGTAAACAATTGCTTAAACTCATTTATTGTCAACTGATGCACGTGAAATGGAACGCCAGTCGGTTTACCTCTTCCTTGTCCAAATGGTGTTGATAATATTAACGTTCCACCCGGCTTTAATAGACCATCGATATTTTTTAAAAACTTTGCCTCATCTGGAATATGTTCAATCGTTTCAAAGCTGATGATTGTATCAAACTGACCTAGCTTCTCAGGTAAAGAAAGGTCAGTAACATCCCCGACGATAAATGTTGAAAGCGGGTGGTAATATGTCTTCTTAGCATATTCTACTGCTTTTTCATCATAATCAATCCCAATTATTTCGCTTATTTTTTTCTTACATTTTTTCGCGATAATATGGGTACCATATCCTGCGCCACTTGCGAAATCCAATACTCGGCCAGAAGTTAAATGCGAGGCGAAATGGTATCTTGCCACATGCTCAATGAGTAGATCATTCGTTATTTTCATTTTCTCAGGTATAACTCTTTCCCCAGTATCTTCAATCATTTTTATCACCACGTGTTGTTATTTAAAATTTCAACCTAGACCGTTAATCGTTTACATCACTCCCCCTATTGTATAAGATTTTTTGTCGATAAAACAATCCTAATGCCAATCGAACATTATAACTTTTAATAATTTTATCTTTTAAGGAAAATAATAAGTTTATCTACATCGAGGAGGTATCAACATGAATGAAACTCCCTTAGTATTAAACTTTGCCTTTCTTTCGCCCAAACTTCCCAGCGAAAAGAAGTTCAAGATTTTATGCTTAGGTCTAAAGATGTCTCTAAAAAGCATATCAAAATTTTTACAGATACACTTTCAAAGGAAGAAGTTGATGTCCCGCAATCACCTGATGTTGGTGTTAGTGATTCAACGACGCAAACGTTTTCCGATAAATTAATGATGTATCACATATCACTCATGTTAGCTGCTGGAACTGGTCATTATGCAACAGCCGCCGCTGCGAGCCAAAGAATGGATCTGATGGTCAACTACGAACGATTATCATTAGAAGTTGCAAAACTCGCCAAAAGTGGAGCCGATTTAATGATTCAAAACAAATGGTTAGAACAGCCCCCAGGAATAAAAAGTCGGGAAAAATTAGCTAGAAGTTAAAGGTAAATAAAATGCTTAACATATTAGAAAGGCTCAACATTCAAATGTTTGGGCCTTTTTATGTTGGATTGTTCGGAGCTGGAGTATCGATGGTCGAATCTAAATTATTATCAGTTTCACTCTGTTAAAGTTAGTTATTGATATTTGATTTTCGACTGACTTGATTTATGGGAATTTAGTACAGAATTCAGAAATTTATGATACACTTGGTTTAAATAAGTTTGGATAAAGAGTTTTATTAATAATTTTTTGTATCTAATATGTGATCGTGATTAGGAGGGGGTTTTATGGAAATAATTTTTATGTTTGTAGTAGGGTTTATTGTTTTTATTATAGCTATAATCGCGATTATTAAGGGAGCAACACATAGAATTAAAACCTCAACTGACGCTTTAAAACAAGAGGTTTCAAATCTAAAAAAGAGGGTTAGTGAGCTTGAAAATGAAAAGTAAAGCTAATTTCCTGTTCATTTAACGGGTGCTTCTTAAGGGAATTTCAGAATTACCATTTATAATAAAGTAATGTTTAAATAACAGAAGTATTCATATAAAGAGGTGATATTAAGTGAACAACTGGTTATATGGTTTATTTGCTGTAACACTAGCAGTAGTATCTATATTTACGGGTGAAATAGTAACATTTGTTATGCTTGGATTTATTTTAATAAGCCTTCAAAATATCCACACTACTTTAAAGAAAATATTAAAAGTTAATAGAGAAAAAAATTGACTAACGGATACATCGGTTGAAGAAGACATTATGACTATTAGAATCTCCAAAAACCAAAGTTCTAATTTTCCATCACGTATTTCAACAATAAACTTTAACATAGCCTTCCATTTAAGTCCTTCACTAAAAACGTTAAAGTGTATAAATTTACCAACACATTTGATACAATTAAATTACTTATAAGGAGGAAAATTATGCTCAAAGATAAGGTTTATTGGATACTAATGCCGATATTTTTATTAAGTGCAGTACTGTTATTTTTCTATCTACCAGAAGGGCAAAAACTTTATTCATTTCTAGTAGTTCTTATTTTTTGGGTTGTCTATCCTATTGTCAAATTCCTTACAAGGAGTAAAATTGATTAACTAAACTGCTAAATATATTCCGTTAATGTATTCCTCCTCTTCTTCCCCCTTTCGATACAGTAATATTAACCATTTAAAATCACTTCTTATAATAACTTGATTTCTAGCATGATAAAATGAAATAATTAATAAAGGGGAGGGATAACAATGGAAAATCCAAGTTGGCTTTTCGTTGCGGCTGCGGTCATCTCTGTCGTCGGGTTTATTATTATTTTTAGGCAGCTCGCTACAAATATTGAAAATAGACTACAAAGGGAAAATACCGTTGAAGTGGGAGAATTACAAAAAGATTTACAAGGTTTATTTACAAAATTCGGGCTTATAGAATTCATTCCACTTTTATTAATTGTTTTTGGATTTATGAATATAGGAAACTTTACGGCATCACTGACAGATACAGCTTTATTAACACCGCTCGTCACTGTCATTATGATTTTTATCTTAGGGTTCTTAGTAATTATCTCAACGACACGGCAACTTTTTCTTATTACAAATTTAAATGATGATATAAAAAGGTTCATCCAATCAACAAGAACCATTGGGCTCGGTTTAATTAGTGCCCTTCCGATCATCGCCATAGTCGCAATTTTTTTAATGAGCTCCTAATTTTAAAAATAAAGGCCCATCTAATGCAAAAAAGGTTGGGCCTTTTCACAACAACTATTTTTTTATGAAAATCTCATCTCACTCTATTCTTCTTCCGCTTAAATTTATTTACTACCCAAAACACAACTACCAGGATTGCTGCTACAACCGTAAACAAGTAAATACCTAATTCCCAATAACGGATAGCTTGAATGGCATCCATAAAAGTCGTATTCCGAATAAAAACATCAAGAGGGTTACTGTTTCGAAATGAAATTGGAATTGTATCGGAAATATCATAGTTTTCAAATGTATGCGCAGTTACCGCTTTAACGATTTTATATGTCTCGCCACTTTCATCTTCATAGCTTAAAGTGAATTCAAATAACGCATCAACGACCTGATCGACAAAAATTGGCGCGGGAACAAACTGCCACTCTCTCTCAGAATATTTATCAATAATTAATGCGTCCGTCGTCGTTTGCCCCACTGGAATTATTTTATGAATTGAGTTAACTAAAAACTGAAAAGAGAAAATAATGATTATAACAGACAGCACGACTAAAAATAGCCACTTAAAAATTGAGGGGAGTTTACTCTCTTCTTTAGATTCTTTTTTATTATTCTTCTTTACGTTCCTTTTCTTATTCTCTTTACGGGGTAATAGTGAGAAAATAAAGCCAACGACTAAGCCAACAATTAAAATAAATAAAACAAAAATCCCAAATAAAAAAAGCATGCCGTCAACAACAAGATCGTAAGTCGTTAAAAAGCGAGCATTATCCAAAATGTAGCCGTCAATCGAATCGCCGACTTCTAAACTTCTCATCTGTTTCGCAGTCACTCGATTTATCAGACCGTCAAAAAGTTCGTCACTATTTTCACTATTTACATCAACTTTCACGTAGTAAGAAGGTGGACGAAATAACCCCTTCGCTGCGGTTTTATTGACAACCGTAACAGTCTCCTTTTCAGCAGTCACTAAAGGGCTATTTTTAATAAAATATTGAATTGACAATATTAAAGTACCTACTAATAAAGCGATAACAATAAGAAAAATGACCGTTTTTACTATTTTACTAGCCATACTCGAATCTTCTATTAACCTCAACTCATTTTTAAATTTAAAATAAATATTACTAAAAATAACCACTCATAACAATCGGTAGAAAGTATCAATTTTCCATTGATAGGACAATGGTCAACCACGTCAAGTTTGTTCTGAATATTGTAACATTTAAAAAATCCAACAGTCAATACAAGCTATGTTAATTCACGCTATTGTCATTGAAACGATTGTCGTTCATTGGCTAATTCATGGCTATTCCGTCCTCTTATCAATCATTTTATTAATTTTAAATATTTACGCTGTCATTCTATTTGTTGCTGATATCCAAGCCGTTAGATTTCATGGTATTCATACAACACCACAGTCGATGTACATTTCTTTAGGGTTAATGAAACGAATGGAAATCGAATGGAATCAGATTGATAAAGTCATAACTAACCTAGATTTTCAACCACCAAAAAAGGCAAAAATTGAATTCATAGCCAGAGATTTAGAAGACGTTGAGGCAGATCTTATATTGAAATTAAAAACTCCGACAGAAGCAACTCTTTATCTCGGATTTAAAAAGCATTATCATTATGTTGCCATTAAATCCGATGATCCTAAAAGATTAGAACAAGTTATTTTAAATAAAATAAATTTTTCATGAAAAATCGAGGCTCAAAACAATAACGTTTTGAGCCTCATATTTAAAAAAAGGATGAACTAATTAAGAAACAGCTTCTTTCGCCAATGGCTGATCACTTCTAGCAACTTTAATTAGCGACAAGCCAGCCAGTGTCACAATGATTCCAAATCCTATTAACGTGACAAACATCGGGATATAATTGATTATTATAGAACCGAAAAGAGTACCTAAAGGAATTGAGATGGTTAATAATACTGTAACGATACTTAAAACTCGACCTAGTTTCTGTTTCGGAATAATCGTTTGATAAAGTGTATTCAGTCCTACACCTGCAAAACAAGTCCCCATTCCGATTAGAAACACAGCAATAATCGTCGCATAAAAATTCATGAAAGAACCGATTAAAATAAGACCAATTCCCTCCATGACCAATCCCGCAATAGCAGTTTTATATCTATCTTTAAGCACATTTAACATTATAAATATCGACCCAATTAACGCACCTAAAGCAATCGCAGAATTTATTATACCGAGTCCAGCAGAACCGACATTAAAAATACTATCACTCATAATCGTAAAAAAGATAGAAAGGGGTGCTAAGAAAAAGTTAATGATTAATCCACCCGCAACAACGAGCATGAACAGTCTTCTATCTTCAAATAAAAATTGTAATCCTTCCTTTAAATCTTGTTTAAAATTAGATTTTTCTCCTTCTGTTTCTTCCTTGACTGACGGTACTTTAATCCAAATTTCGGTCGTTGCAGAAATAATATAAGCGATTGCCGCAGCAATTAGTAACAGGCCATATTGATCATTAAAAAGTGCTAACAAAATACCTGCAGAAGCTGGACCGATAATATTACTTAATTGACCGCTAAATTGATTTAAAGAATTAGCCCGCGACAAATATTCTTCCTCAACAAGGAGGGGAACACTTGCATTCGCTGCTGGATTAAAAAAAGCCATACAAATAGCCAACAATATCATTAACATATACAGAACAATGAGCGACATGTTTCCTGTTAACAATAAGATCGCAATAATTAAAATAAGTGCCCCTAAACTGTAATCCATTGCAACGATAATCTTCTTCTTATCTACCCTGTCAGCAACGACACCCGCTAAAGGCCCGATTAAAAGGGTCGGAACTGTAATACATACAACGGTTACACCTAAAGCAAGGGCAGACCCTGTCTCCTGAATGACATACCACATAATGACTAATTGTAAAAAACGCTCTCCAAATCTCGATACACTTAATCCAGCCCACAACAACATGAAATTTTTGTTCTTAAAAATTTCTTTCATACTAACTTACCTCCATTTTTTATATTTATCAAATCAACCATTAGATAATCATCGAATATGCTTGCAGAAATTAACGTTGTAGTAGACTGTATCGAATGTCTCATTAGATATCTATCTAATGTTTAGTAACATTATTATTAGTGAAGAATAACAAAATTAATTAACTTAAAAAGTTAGCCATATCCTCAAGAGCTTGCCTTAATTTCTCTTTATTAACTTCATAATAAATTTTATTTTCATATTTAGAGGTCGTCACAAGACCTAATCGGAATAAAACATTCATATGATGTGAAACGGTTGGACTTGTTAAATCTAGTTTTTGCGCCAGTTCATATCCATAGTGCGGAGCTTTATTTAATTCTCGAATAATATTTAATCGTTTATTGTCCGATAGAGCACGAGCTAGCTCTATAATTTCCTCTTCCTTATCATTTCCTACCAATAAATCTTCAATTAACTGCACACCGGCAATGGAAATTGCAGTATCATTCATACTATTATAAGAAAATGTCGTTTCATGCTGATGATAATAAGATGGAAAAATGATAATACTTTCCGGCAATTTTTCGGGAGATTTATGATCAAAACTAAATATTTCACTTAACTGCGGAACGGATAATTTTTTAACATTTTCGAAAGCCTCCGCTTGAATCTTCTCAATTTCAAGTGCATTCGGTTTATATAGATTTTCATAACAATATTGAATGAGATTGACTAACCTTTCCATCGTATCTTCTGGATTAAAATATAAATAAAATAACTTTGATTTTTCATTCATTGGCAATGTGCTATTTTTAACATATTCATGTACTTTTTCTGGATTATCTATAATTGAATAGTCTTCTAACGTATTTTGTCCTGTATTGAAAAACATAGAGATTAACCTTTTAGCGTCAACCGTTTTCAATATTTCAATACTTTCATCAATACTTCCATATTTCTTTGTCATATAGAAAACTTGTATCATTGACATGCCAAAAAAACTATCTGGATGGAAAAAAACATTCAATTCCTCTTTAATATTTTCTGGTAAAGATTTTAACTGTTCCGCAAACCATTGATTCATCTTTTCTTTTTCCGGTTCATAATTCGTATCTTTTTTCGAATGATTATATTCAGTGATTCGTAACATAAGCACGAGCAATTCGTATATTGGCGATTGACTCACATAAAATTTTTCATACAATTTTTCCATAGTTACACCACTTTCTAATTCCTTATTCGATAAACACCTAATAACTTCGTAAAGAAATGTTTATTTTAATCTAACATGAGGTTAGATGAGTGTCAAACGTTATTTAAAAAATAGGTCTTATTACTCTATTATACCTCCATACCAAAATTTCTTATTTTAATGGCAACGTTAACCAAAATGTATGTACATTATCTTTTGAATTAACACCGATTTTGCCATTATGGTGTTCAATAATTTCCTTTGATATAGCAAGTCCTAATCCCGAACCACCTGAATCTCGTGAACGGGAATGATCTGTTCTGTAAAAGCGATCAAATATTCTTTCACGATCATGATCAGTAATACGTTTTCCAGGACCCGTAACAGTTATCATATATTCCGATTGAAGATTACTTCCTTTTATCATAATTGGTCCAGTACCGTCATAATAGTTTATCGCATTATCAATTAGATTACTCACCACTTGGGTTAAAGCATCACTGTTTACTGTTATTAAACTAGATTCAATATCGACAATAATTTTTATTTTATTTTGCATTAAAGTCCATTTAAACATACCAATAGATTGTTCCACTAAAGTTTTTATTTGAACCTGTGATTTTTCCATAAAGGTTTGACTCGAAACACGGTCCCATTCCTTCAATAGTTCCATCTGCTCAACTAAATGAATTAGTCGATTTGTTTCCTCATATAAAGATTGATACAGTTTCTTGTCTCCATCAATGACACCAGATTGCAAAGATTTAAGATACCCGTTTAAATTAGATAATGGCGTTCGAAATTCATGGGATAAATCAGAGACTAACTTTTGCCGCTGCTCTTCGTTTGATTTTAATTGTTGAACTAAATCATTAAAATGACTAATTAGTTCACCAATTTCCCCTTTTTCCTTTACTTTTATTCGGCTTGGATATTCACCTTGTTTCATCTTTTTCATGGAAAAAATAATTTTCTGCAATGGATGGATTAATTTTTTCGTCAAGTAATAATGTGCAAAACTACCGAAAATTATTGTGGAAATGCTGAAGAACAACAAATATTGCAGCAACGTCTTTTCGAACAAGTTTTGTTTTTCATTAGTCATCGTTACTAACCCATCGGCTAATACACAAGCGGTGTTATAAATAGCCCAACCACTTACACTAACTAATGCTGTTATTACCAATATATTGATAAAAGTTAGTCGGACAATAAATTGTTTAGGAAACAAGTCTTTCATTTTATTCCGCAACAAATTTATACCCCATTCCTCTTACTGTAACAATCCGCTTAGGAGAAGCAGGATTTTCTTCGATTTTTTTCCGTAAATTTTTAATATGAGCATCTATTGTACGATCCAGTATAGTATGATCTGCATAAGGATAGAGTTGATCGATAATATCTTCTCTCGAGTGAACAACATTCGGATTTTCCATAAAATAAAATAGTAGAGTGAATTCTTGCTTCGTTAAGTCAATTTCCTTGTCAAAAAGTAATACTTCACCTTTTCTTGGCTTAATACATAATCCATCATGAGTTATCTTTTGGCAAAATTGACCCGTTCTCCGTAACACAGCTTCAATATGAGCTAATAGTACTTCTGGTTCAAAAGGCTTTACTAAATAATCATCCGCACCAATTTTAAGCCCATTAATTCTATCTTCTGTTCGTGATTTGGCAGACAACATTATAATTGACACTTCATTTCGTTGTTGTGCGCGTACCCATGTACAAAACTCTTCTCCACTCAGTTTTGGTAGCATTAGATCAAGTACGACAAGGCATGGATGTTCTGTCAAGAAGACTTCTTTAGCAGTCTCTCCATCTGCCGCTTCGACAACTTCATACCCTGCTTTCGTAAGGTAAATTCGTATCAGTTCACGAATCATTTTGTCATCTTCAACAACTAATATAGTTTGGTCCATATCCTCACCTCAAAACCATTATACGCATCTTTAATTCATCTTCTCAAATTCTCGGACCATTAAATCATAATTTAATGCACTAAACGCATGAAACCTAATTATACCATTGGAATCTACCATAAAAGTCGTTGGAATCGGTTGTATTTTATAAAGAAAAGAAACATCTAAATTCGAATCTAATAAAATTGGAAATGTAAGCTCAAATTCATCAACGAAATTTTCTATAGCACCTATACTCGTTTCCGTATCCGTTAAGTTAACCGCTAATATCTCGACATCTTTGGCATTATAGAACTTCTCCATATCCGGCATTTCAGCTCGACATGGTGGACACCACGTTGCCCAAAAATTAACCATCACCCGTTTTCCACGGAAATCTGATAAACGAACTGTCTCCCCTGATAATGTTTGTAGTTCAAAGTCAGGAGCTTGTTGTCCGACATATAAACCAACTTCAACTTCTTCCGTATCTTCAATCTCGTTCGAATCCTCTTGCTCCCCAGTACGTTCACTTTGTGCTACATTTTTTTCATCCGTATCAAGAAAATCAAATATGGCCCAACTTAACATCCCAATCATCACAACGATAATAATCGCTTTCTTCACTAGACCGACCTCCTGTATTACACTAATCTCAGCATACTTAATATTTAATCATTACAAGTTATGAAATTTCCTTAATTGTTAGGAGATAAAGAGTATACAAAGTGTTTATTTATTGTTTTTACCGTTTCAAGTTTACTCCATACAATGGTAGCAGTTTGTTGTGAAAATTTGATGAAGATACGTTTTTCTTAATTGGATTTTGTATGACAATCAATTTTCAACAATACTTTATGTTGAACTGAATCTTTTAGGTGAACAAGAATAGCACTTAATCATTAAGTATGTAAAGAATCTTCGTTTTAATTTGATTTTTCGCAAAAAAATAAAGGACCCCTTTTCAAATGAGAAGGAATCCCTTTATTTTAATAATTCTTTAAAATGCTTGCTCCTACAATCACTCAACATTTCTAATGCATTTCTTAATATCGACGATGGCCTGAACATGCATTCCTTCATGAAAAGCTGTTCGAACGAGGGCTTGTTCAATCGTTGTATAATCTTCCATACTTGTTGGAGGATATGTATCTTCTAACCGGTGGGCATAACGTTCTTTTATATCATTGATTTGATTTTCAAGTAGTCCCAATAACTCTTCAAATGTCGGTGTTTCATCCGTAAAATTTGCTGGCGTTGTTCCAAAACCGAACCACTTGTTAAATTGATTCATCCGCTCATCTTTTTCTCGAGTTACCGCTAAAATCCACAAATATTGATCGAGATAAGTATGTCCCATATTCCACCTAATATTGTTCCTAAAGCCGTCCGGAATTATTTCCGCTTCTTCCTCCGTCACATCCGTAAGACAGTCTAAAAAATAATCCCGATAATTATCTAATGACTTAAATAACATCTCTTGCCGTTCATTCACGATTTCTCCCCCTAACTAAAATTCGACTTTAACTATTAATTCAAGATGACAAAGGAAATTCCTGCATATTTTTCTTGAAATATTTCAAACCTATGCCAGATTGAACCCTACTTAAATTATTCAGTAAAGACGAAGTAACCAATGCAACAAACTATATAACATAGGAATTGTAATAAGACATAGAAGGGTCGATAGCAAAACTCCAAACGACGCAAAGGCAGTATCGCCGCCAAACTTTTGTGCATAAATAGAAGTCGTCGTCGCACTCGGCATCGCGGACGTTAACACGGCGATAATTATTAAAGAATAGGAGACATTAAGGAAGATGAAAAAGAATAAAAATGATGGGATGATAAGCAACCTGAAACAAGCAGCAACCCAAATATAAATATTCCTACTATACTTTTTAAAAACTTGCCAGCGAATTTCACCAAGCATACTTCCAATTAAAATCATCGACAACGGCACTGTCATTTTCCCAACCGTTTCAAACGTATTTAACATTGGACTCGGCCAACTAAAAGGAAGAAAAAGCAAACCTAATCCAATTAAAGTTGACAAAATACCTGGGTTAATCAACAACCGCTTCCAGACGACACTCTTATCATTTTTCGTAAAAAGATAAATGCCATATGTCCAAATTAATATTAAGTAACAAATATTAAAAAAAGTGACATAAATTATCCCTTGTTCACCTAACAAAATATAGCTTATTGCAAAACCGATAAAACCTTGGTTGCCAAAAATAATTAAGCTTTCATAAACGCTTTTTTGACTTAAAGGAATGCTCGCTTTTCTTCTAAGCCAAGCCCCAATAAAAACGGATACACTCAAAATAAATATAGACATCATGACGAGCCAGAGAAAATCTTGCATAAGCTCCATCGTAAAATTGGTATTAAGGGAATAAAGGATTAACGCTGGCAAAGTGATGTAAAGGATCAGTTGAGTAATAACTCCATTTGCATGTGAATTAAGTATTTTCCCACGCCGACTTAAAAATCCGATGACGGTCATCATATATAAAGGAATCATCTCTAGAATAAATGAACCTGTCGATAGCAACTGCCTCTCCCCTTTCCCTCATTTTTAGCGTATGAGATCTGAAAGGAGAAGGTACACTGTTTAACTTGAACTATTCATTTAAACGTTTATGAACAACCATCTTGATGACTTAAATTTGAATATAAGGATTGAATTATTTCGAGAAAAATAAAAATGGAATCCATTTATAAGTATTAATATATCGAAATGGTAAAAAATAAAATTGAAATTAATTCTAAAAAATGATGTGGAGGTATGAAATCAATGGAAGCGATAAGAAGAATTGCACTTGCTCTCGTTATAATAGGTGCCATCAACTGGGGCCTTATTGGATTGTTTCAATTTGATTTAGTAGCAGCATTATTCGGGGGGCAAGAAGCCGCATTATCAAGAGTCGTTTATACTCTTGTCGGAATAAGTGCTTTATTTTGTTTAGGTTTGTTATTTTCACCAATGGAAGAAAGGGATACGACAACACGCCCTAGAGATGTCAGCTACGGTACCGAATTTGGTGAAGATTCCTTTTTCGATGATGAAACCAATCGTAAGCGAAGAAGGTAGTAATAACCGAAATTTGTATCCCAACATGTAAGCCTCCTTTTTAAAAATAACGAACTGAAATTTGGATATAAAGTTGAAAATTGAGAACGATAAGATACAGGTATTATAAAACGATACAATGATTGAACTTAATAAGGAGGATTACAATGGGAATTATGAGTGGAAATCCAAAAAATGAACCGCTGCATTATGGAGAAGTATTTAGTACGTGGACGTTTTTACTCACAGCTAAAGGATCAATTGCAGGCTATCAAACTCACCTTAATCATACTGGTGATAAAGACTTACAAAAGCTGCTTGAAGAAGCCATTCAAGGTAGTCAAGACGAAGTAAAACAAATTGAAACGTTATTAAAGGAAAATGGAATTGGTCTTCCTCCAACTCCCCCTGAAAGACCCCAAGCAAACTTAGAGGATATTCCTGCTGGAGCCCGCTTTTCAGATGCTGAAATAGCAGCGAAATTATCTGCGAGTATCTCTGCTGGATTAATCGCGTGCAGTACAATTATGGGTCAATCCATTCGAGAAGACATTGCGATGATGTTCGGACAGTTTCACGTTCAAAAAGCGGCACTCGGAGCAAAAGCGCTACGTCTAAATAAAGAAAAAGGATGGCTAGTACCACCCCCACTCCATCAATCTTAGGCTACAGATATTTAGTTTTGCATAGATATTTTAAACGACACATTTTACTTAAAAAAAGGTGCTGATTCTTCTATAGAAAAAGCACCTTTTTTTAAGGCTGTTATTTTACAGCCGAATTATTTATAACAAGCCTCGATAAAAGCCATAAAAATATCAATTGAAGGCTGATCATTAGCCTCCATTAAAAGCTCAGGATGCCATTGGACACCTACAACGAATTTATGATTCGTGCTTTCAATCGCTTCAATTACTCCGTCTGATGACGTCGCAGACACGATGAAGTTCTCACCCATCTTTCTTACTGCTTGATGGTGATAGCTGTTCACCTTGAAGGATGTCTTTTGGGTAATGGTATGCAAGATTGAATTTTCAACGACATGAATAAAATGGGATGCATGTGTGTAAGGTGCATTTTGATCATGTTGCAAAAGTTCATGGTCATATTGAGCATAAATATCTTGATACATATCCCCACCCGCGGCGATATTTAATATTTGTGACCCACGGCAAATTCCTAAAATAGGTTTATTCAATGCCAACATTTCCTTAATTAATGCAAGTTCAAAAAAATCCCTTTCTGGAGTAATCTCCCCTAACTTTCTATGAGGCTCTTCACCAAATAATGTAGGATCAATATCCCCACCACCAGTTAATAACAACCCATCAATTTTGTTTGCAATTACTTTAATGTCATCTTCATTTTCTATATTTGGTAGGATAACAGGAATCCCATTACTTTTAGAAACGGCATAATAATTTGCATTCCCAACAACTGTTTTCTTATCTTTCACATTCGATGTAATCCCAATTAAAGGTTTCATATTTTTTCTCCTTTACGCCTATTCTTTATACAATTTACTAACATTTTTTAGTTCTTTTCCCTCAAAATTTAATCGATATATATCTGGCATAGTGAGATTGTTCCAGAAATTAAAGTCGTATTGTTTGTCAAAGTAATTCATAATCAGAGTCATAATATTTCCGTGGGTACCAATTGCGATATGTTGACCCTTATACTTCTCTAATACATGAAAAGTTGCCTCAACTCCCCTTTTTTGCGCTACGATATTCGACTCTCCACCTTCCCAAGAAAAGTTTTCGTCTTCCCACACTTTCGTAATGGCTTCACTAAAATCCTTAACCGAGGATTCGGCTAATTTGCGTTCTTTAAAACCATCGATGACATCAATCTCTTTATTAATGTATTTTGCTATCCCTTCAACGGTTTGAATAGCACGTAGATAAGGACTTGAAACAACGATATCAATTTCTTCAAGGATTAATAATTTAGCTACTTTACTTGCATCTTTAAAACCTTGCTCCGATAAAGGTCTTTTTAATTCTTCTGGTGTGTATGTAGAGTGCGCATGTCTTACAAAGTATAGATTCGTCATTCCTATCAGCCCCTGTTACTGCTATTTTATCGAGTTCGACGAGTCCCTGAAAATCCCTCGATATATAATCCATATTCGCTAACATTGTCGTAATTTCCTTTTTCCTATATACGATTAACATCGATAGCCATTCCTCTAGCCATTCGATATAATTTGATATAAGTATAAAAACATTGCGGAAGAAGGTGCTTTTTTACATGACAAAACAAGTAAGAATCGGAAAATCAGATTTATATGTCAATCCAGTTGGGTTAGGAACGAATGCGGTAGGTGGTCACAACATATTTCCAGATATCGATGAGGAAGCTGGTAAACAGGTAGTTCGTACAGCAATTGAAAATGGAATCGACTTTTTAGATACCGCCTATTTATACGGCATGGGACGATCAGAAGAGTTAATTGGTGAAATTGTAAAAGAAAGTGGAAAACGTCATGAGCTTATTATCGCAACAAAAGTTTCCCAAAAAATAGTTGACGGGCAAATGACTAATGACAACTCACCTTCTTTTTTAAAAGCTGAAGTCGAAAAAAGCTTACAACGATTACAAACTGACTACATCGACCTGCTTTATATCCATTACCCCGATGAAAAAACACCTAAAGATGAAGCAATTGGTGCGTTGAAGCAACTAAAAGATGAAGGGAAAATTCGTGCGATTGGTGTGTCCAACTTTTCATTAGACCAATTAAAAGAAGCGAATAAAGACGGATATGTAGACGTCTTTCAAGGAGGGTACAACTTACTCGACCGCGAAGCTGAGAAAACATATTTTCCTTATGTCGTTGAACAGGACATCTCCTTTGTTCCTTACTTTCCCCTCGCTTCAGGCTTGTTAACTGGAAAATATAATAAAGATACGACCATACCTGACTCGCGCAAAAAATCACGCTTTTTTAAAGAAGGAGTTTATGAAAAAAACTTAGAAAAGATTGATCAACTCCGTGAAATCGCTCACGATAAAAATGTCGAGGTCGCCCACCTTGTACTCGCTTGGTATTTAACGAGAGATGCGATTGATGCGATTATTCCTGGTGCTAAACGAGCGGAACAAGTACTTCATAACTTAAAAACATTGGACGTTAAATTAACGAATGAAGAAATTGAGAAAATCGATTCGATATTTTCTTAAAGCGTACTCAATTTCTCAAAAAAAAGCTCCCTTTATAGTCATGAGGGAGCTTTTTTTAATATTAATTATTTTCAGCTAAAAATAAATCCGCCACATCAATTACTGTCTGGTCCTTATCAAAATAAGTTAGTTCAGCTGGAAAAGGCTTCTCTATGCCTTCGGGTAGATGGGCATACTTTACGAAAATTTCATCAGAAGGCACATCTACTGAAAAACGGTAATTCTCATAGTTCAAATCGGCAGTTATATGGTCTATTGTCAATTCAGGATTTTCACCGAACACGATTCCATAGTTGCCATGATTAGTTTCAATTACTTCATAAGACACGATATTCGTTCCATGTCCACCAGAACTGACGATTTTTAGTTTTCCATTCCACCCTTCGATTAAATGCGCATATCCAACATGACCGTTTTCTGTTTGGAATAATGCAATATGTGAATTTGTATCCTCTAACTGAATGATTTCTTTCACATCAAGTGTAGTCGTTTCTGAATCATTACTCATCCATTCCGCTAAACTAGATTGCACCGCTATTTTATCATCATCAATATGATATTGACTAAAATAAAATAACGAATAACCAATAAAAATAACTCCGATAATTAAAAGTAAATAGGTTGATTTTCTCAAACTATTTCACCCCTATTTCGTTACTTTATAAATATATCCACGATTTTATCTGAAATAATTTGTAGAGGAATATCACCTGTATTACATAACATCATTAACCCAAATTGTTGTTCTGGTATCATCGACGCAAAGCTACTAACCCCTGGATACCCTCCCGCATGTTCTACAACTTTTATATTATCTATTAATTTTACTTTCCAACCTAGTCCATAGCTCAGACCAGGCTCCCGGTTAGCTATCATTGAAAACATTTTTTCCCGACTGTTGGAGCTGATTATTTTCTCACTAGATCCCATCAAAGCGGTTAAATATTTACCCATATCCTTTGCCGTTGAATAAATAAAACCAACTGGAGCCCCGATTGGATTATGCGGAGTTGGAAGTTTAATATAATTATCATTAGCAAACAAATAGTAGTCACTTAAATTCTCATGGCCCAAAGGATTAATATATGTGTTTTCAAGACCAAGTGGTTTAATAACATTTTGAAAAATATATTCCTCCCAAGTCATTCCACTTATTTTTTCTAAAATATCAGCTAAAATAACATAAGCATCCGTACTGTATAACCACCCCTCACCTGGATTGTAAGTCAAGTCGATGTTAGAGAAATATTTTACTACATCTTCCCTGCTTTTAATACCCGCAAGCGTCTCTTCAATGTTAGGAAATTGTTCAAAAATAAATTGAAAGTTTGGTAGCCCTTTTGCAAATTCAAATAATTGCTTATCCAACAACGTCACAAGCCATATATCATCTGGAAATCCAGCTGTATGACTTAAAATTTGTTTCGGTGTAATTTGATCATACTTTCCACTTTTAGTTTTAAAATAAGGCAAATACTCAACTACAGGCACATCCATGTTAAAATGAGTATTTTCCTCCAAATGCAACATTGCAATGGCAGTAAAACCTTTTGACACACTCATAATTGAACTTATTGTATCTTGCCCCATCGGCTTCTCTAACTGTATGTTTGAATAACCATGATCATAGGTTAGAATGGTTTCACCTTTTGAAACGATATGTACACTAAGTCCTGGGAATCGCTCTTCTTTTGTAAAATTTTCAAGCACTTCTTTTACGCTATTAAGTTTGGTATCCAAAACCTCAACTCCATTTTTTATAAATTGATGACGCTTAAGTTTGTGGAATCTTCTTACATTATACAGTAAACATTTTCCTTGTAAAGATGATTCTCAAGAGTCAGAGTTTTTAGTGAAGATTGTTTTTTTCAATCTGTTATTTCTTTATAAAAACTAAAATAACGATATTAAAAAAGAACTCCCCTCTAATATGGAAGTTCTATTTCGCAATGATATCCCGAAACTTCTTAAATCCTAAAATTAACATTATAAAATTATCACCCATCCCCCAATACTTGCGCCATTTTTTCAATCGCCCGTTCTTTCAAATCCTTATCAGTTCTCCACCTTCTCGGATGGGAAAATCGATTTTTCTTATCTAAAGCCACAACTAATTTGTTCGATACTAAATGTGACCAATGTTTCATTGTTAAAACTTTCTCAGAGAATACTTTATCCGCAAATCCCATAATGACAAACTTGGATTTTTCACATGTGTCTAAAAAAGCTTGCTGATCAGTAGTTGTCACATCTGTTAAAAGCGCTTGATCAAGTCCTCGCTCATTTATCAATCTTTTTACTATTTGATAATAGTCCTCCAACTTATCTTTTTTACTTTGGACGACATTAGTTAAGTTAATTATTTGTACAACCCCGTCTGGCGCACCAAGATTAGCTGCCTTATAACTTTCTCTTACAACTTCAATAATATTTTGCATCGTCAAATCTGGATAATCTTCTCCAGAAAAAATATTTACATCTCCTTTGCCATTTTTAAAATCTTCCCACCCGCTACTATTTTTAAAATCAAAAGACCCCGGATTTGTCATAAAAACAGTACCAATTAAAGAAGAAGACGTGCCAAATTGAATAAATGTGCTATGCCGAATGAGATATACCTCTCCTTGATCGATGATTCGTATCATACGTGCAGATACTTTCTCTGGATATTTCTTTGCCATACATATTCCCCCATTATATTTTTTATAGAACCTATTGAAATTCTATGCACTGAAGGATTTAATTTAACCATTAAGATCATTTATGCGAGATTTATTTCAAATTTTTGGTCCAGCTATAGTTCTATGGTGATAGGATGAAAAAATAGTGGCTGGGACAAAAGGGTTTTGAATTAAATAGAACACGAACGTTGTATGAGCGCATACCCGCTCTGGAAATATACTCCGCTTTTACCCACAGGGCACAAGATCGACATCTGCGAAATCCTTCGCAGTGTCTCCTACGCCGGGGGAGCTGGTGAGCCTCCGCAGTACAAGGACGTACAAGTGTCGATGACGTCACAGGACGTGACGCTTGTCATCGACCTCGTGCATTCGCACTGTGGGGTCTCACCTAGGCTCTTCGACGAACAGGACGTTCTAGTGTCGGCGTTGGTCACAGGACGTGACCGTATTTAGCCGACCTTCCCGCAGGAGTCTACGTATATTTCCAGAGCTAGTTTATTCATCGTTCGGTTTTTCAATTAATCCTTTCTGTTATGTCTCAACCTCTATTTCATATATTATTTATTCAAGGACCCGGATTCTTCAAACTGTCCAGTCCAAGGAGAGTTCTCCTTTCTATAAATAAACTGACAAACCTCAATATCATTTTGGTAATGTTTTAAGACGGATAATTGTTTTGAAATTGATGAACCACGAAATACAGAAATAAGAATTTTATGGTTACTAACAATTTTTCTCGCTTGAACATAAAGTTCCTCAAGATGATGGGGTTCAATATCGCCATATAGAACGGCTTGATTTTCGTAGTTGCTTTTAAAATATTGATCCGCTAAATGAATCAACTGAGCATCCTTTAAAACATAAAGGCCAATCATCACGAGAGCATCTTCTAGCATATTTTCAATAGTTGGAATCCAAATCACTTTTTTGTTTTCAGTGACCTGATTTTCGTTATCATTTACTTCCTTTAAAATCCAACCCGCTCGACCATTTTCGGTTAAATATAATTTGTGGGAAATGTTATTTATACCTCCTTCATACGGATGTTTTCGACCGACTAAAATTTGACTTGTAAAAGTACCCATATTAATTACCTCCTACTAATAAATTTAATTTATTTAATGAACTGATATGAGCTTTCAAACTAGAAAGATATGAATCTGATAATATCTCTTTTCCGCCTCTGAAAATTTCCTCGGCATAATCTTCGGGAGGGGCTGTCTCAGACAATTTTTTAATAACTGTAAAGGTGAGCGCTTGTTTCTCATAACCATTTACTTTAATCGTCACAAATGTAGGCCGATATACGAAAGGTGCACCTTCTCGACGGTATAAATAGTTGAGCGCTTCTACAGGAATTTCATACACTTTTCCTTCGACAACGCCACCCACTTCCACAATGTCAGCACGACCTAAATCGTCATTAGAGGAACGGTGCGTAAATTTTAAGCTATAATTAGGTAGCACACCTTTACCAACAACTTTTTTGAAATAATGAAGAACACCAGCAGCTTTAAAACGTTCTTCATCCATACAGCTTCCGTAAGCAAAATAGAGAACGGATTCCTTTTTTGATGCAAATAGCTTATATTCCTTCCAGTCTTGATTTGTCATTTTCGTTTTGAGTAAACTTGAATCTCCAGCTACATACACATACGCGTCATATACGCTGTCATCAGTAAATACCTTCTGTTCGATTCGTTCATATAAATTGTCATCACTTCCTTTCGTATAAGACTCTAACTGATCTAATCTTTCTAACTCTCTTTTCGACACCTCGTATAGTTCACCGTACACTTTACTTGATGAGGTTCGTTTTAATGCTGGGTAACCAAATCCAGTGTCATACAATTTGCCCTTTGTCCACGCCTGTTCAGCAATTCTTGTTGCACTTTTTAGCAATGAAGCGTTACTTTCACCTTTTCGCAAAGTACCATACACAAAAATTTTCATATTTTATACCTCCTTTGTTTTGTACATTTAGTTTATAAAAAAAAGGTAGGGAATCGCCCTACCTTCAAATCATCGATGGATAGCCTCCACAATATTTAGTTTTATATTTCGGTTCAATTGATACCCTATACCTCGTTTATTTATTATTGGATTACCTTCAAAATCATTTGGTGAACATCGCTTCAGTATTTTTCTAATTTCCGATATGTATGATTTAATCGAGTTTAGAGACTTGATTTGATTCTCAAAAACTTCCTGCATTATCTCCTCTAAACTTACAAACGTATCTTTTTTATTATCTAAAACATATAAAATACAAGCCGCCCTTCTCTCTAGGATCTCGACATGTTCATTCCCTAAAATAGTAGGTTGCAAACTACTTAAATCGAAGACTATTT
>CALKAL010000074.1 GCA_937983065.1 uncultured Bacillaceae bacterium
TCCTTGTAGTATTCGGCCAATGATAATAACAGCGAATGGATTTTCCATAAACCACGATGCAAATCCAGCAATTAATCCACCGATAATTGTAATAATTAAGCTCGGGACAATGATTTTTTTCCTTCCATAGCGGTCGGATAAATAGCCAGCAATCGGAATAACAAAAATCGCTGCAATCGAATAAGACGTTATGACGAGACTTGACTGAAAAGATGAAATGCCGACTTTATCTTCAAAAATAGGTAACACAGGTATGAGCATTGAATTTCCTAATGTCATGACTAACGGAATGGACGCCATTGCAATTATTGCCCAGACTGTGACGTTTTTAGCTGATTCGTTGTTGTTCATTTGTGCACCTCAAAAAGTATACTATTTTATTGTCAGTTATTTTAATGGACTTAATAATTTGAAAATCGTTGTTATATAAAAATTTACCCACTGAACAGTAGTATGACCTCGAAAAATGAATTATATTTATAGTACAATGGGAATGATGTATTTAATCGGAAGGTGAAAACGATGTAACGAATATGTCAGTTGCTTTTGCAATGAAATGTTATTTTATAGAAGTTTTGAAATGATGGAAAATAGTGCTACATGAACATAATTTGCACGGAATAATTTGGAGGAAATAAATATGCTACAAGTAACGAATGTTTCATTACGATTCAGTGATCGTAAATTGTTTGAAGATGTCAATATCAAATTTACTAAAGGGAATTGCTACGGGTTGATTGGCGCGAACGGAGCTGGGAAGTCGACCTTTTTAAAAATATTATCAGGTGAAATTGAGCCACAGGAAGGGCATGTTTCTATTGGTAAAGATCAGCGGATAGCTGTATTAAAGCAAGATCACTATGCTTATGAGGACGAACAAGCTTTACAAGTCGTCATCATGGGACATGAACGGCTTTATGACATCATGCAGGAGAAGGATGCCATTTATGCGAAAGCTGATTTTTCGGAAGAGGATGGCATGCGGGCAGCTGAGCTTGAAGGGGAATTTGCGGAATTAAACGGTTGGGAAGCTGAAGGTGATGCGGCAACTTTACTTCGTGGTCTCGGTGTTGATGATTCATTGCACGATAAAAAGATGGCCGAACTATCAGAAGCTGAAAAAGTAAAAGTGTTATTAGCTCAAGCGCTATTCGGTAATCCAGATGTTTTATTACTCGATGAACCGACAAACGGGCTAGACATTTATGCGATCCATTGGTTAGAGGAGTTTTTAATTCATTTTGAAAACACCGTCATCGTCGTCTCCCATGACCGTAACTTTTTAAATAACGTTTGTACTCATATTGCGGATTTAGACTTTGAGAAAATAACCCTTTACGTCGGCAACTACGACTTTTGGTATGAATCAAGCCAGCTAGCTTTAAAAATGGCTCAAGAGCAAAATAAGAAAAAAGAAGAGAAAATTAATGAGTTAAAAGAATTTATCGCACGCTTTAGCGCGAATGCATCAAAATCTCGACAAGCGACTTCACGGAAAAAGCTGTTAGATAAAATCGAGCTAGAAGATATTAAACCGTCGTCGCGAAAATACCCGTACATCGCTTTTTCACCAGAGCGGGAAATTGGTAATGACTTATTAGAAGTGCAAGGGTTAACGAAAACGATTGACGGAAAGAAAGTGTTAGACAATGTCACGTTTCGCTTAAGTAAAGATGATAAAGTCGCTTTATTAGGGGATGATATTGCTAAAACGACGTTAATGAGAATTTTAGTCGGAGAAATTGAGCCTGATGAAGGGACGTTTAAGTGGGGGATTACGACGTCACAATCTTATTTTCCGAAAGACAACTCGAGTTATTTTGAAGGCAATAATCAAACTTTGATTGAATGGCTAAGACAATTTTCTCCTGAAGATGAAAGTGAAACATTTTTACGCGGCTTTCTAGGACGAATGCTCTTTTCAGGGGAAGAAGTGTTTAAAAAGGTAAATGTTTTATCTGGGGGAGAAAAGGTTCGCTGCATGTTATCGCGGATGATGTTAAGTCATGCGAACGTCCTGTTGTTAGACGATCCAACGAACCATTTAGATTTAGAATCGATTCAAGCTTTAAACAACGGATTAATTCAGTTTAAAGGATCGGTCATCTTTAGCTCTCATGACCATCAATTCATTCAAACGATCGCGAACCGAATCATTGAATTGAGCGACGGAAAAATAACGGATAAACAAATGACCTATGAAGAATATTTAGAAGACGTTAAAAAGGTCGGAGCGTATAGTTAATAAAGGAAAGTGAAGAAAACATTTCGTTTTCTTCACTTTTTTTGGGTAGAGGGCGGTGGGCCGTGATACCGTGACGGTCGGAGTAGAGGTGTTAACGGTCGGAGTAGAGGTG
>CALKAL010000075.1 GCA_937983065.1 uncultured Bacillaceae bacterium
AAACATTTGCAGGTAACGCAATGGGGATTTACATGCTAGGAGTTGTTTTAGGTGCTATCGTAATAGGGTTTATTAATGACAAGCTCGGTTCAAAAAATGCAACCCTATTGTCAATGGCCTGTGGAATCATTTCTATTTCGTTGCTAATATTCGCAAGTTCAAGTGTGACGGTCATTTATATCGCATTAATTCTATTTGCCTTTGTAACATCAGGAATTGGAACACTTGGACCATCACTGGCACGAAGCTTATTCGGAATGAAAGAGTATAGCCGAATTTATTCAACCGCTTCTGTCGGTCTAGCTACTGCTGCGATTGTTGCACTACCAGCTTACGGTTATATCTTTCAATTTACCGGAAGTTATTTAGGTGGATTATATACGATTTTAATGATGCTCGTCTTTAACATTTTGGCTGTCATTTTAGCCTTTAGAGGTAAAAGCAAATTAGAAAGATTAGGATTATGGACATAAATTTTATTCCCAAGGAGGGGAAATGAGAATGAGTAAAAAAACAAAAGCTAGAATCCATCAAGCCTGGTAGATCCTTGTTGGACTATGTATTATCGTCGGTGTTGGAAAAGGAGTATTAAATAACTCGGCAAGTCTTTATTTAACTCCAATTTCTCAAGATCTTGGTATTGGGATGGGGGATTTAACTTTATATTTAAGTGTCTCTGCAGTTGTCACATTACTCTTCCTCCCATTTGCCGGGAAGTTAGTCGCAAAATATAACATTCGTACGTTAATTATTGTTGCGATTCTTTTACAGGCAGGTGCTTATATTGCCTTTAGTTTTATGAATTCAGTCTGGGGTTGGTACGTATTCGCAGTGCCGCTTTCAGTCGGTGGAACATTCATTACAGTTATCGTAGGACCAGTTTTAATTAATCAATGGTTTAAAAAGAGAAACGGGTTAGCTCTTGGGATTTTAACAGCAACTGGAGGAATCTTAGGTGCTATCGCGCAACCAATTATCGGAAGCTTAATCGTAAGTAACGGTTGGAGATTTTCTTATGCAGCCATGGGTATTGCGGGGATTGCACTCGTTGTCATATCAACATTTGTATTTATTAAAAAAATGGCTCCAGAAAAAGGATTGGGCCCTTATGGATTAGATGACGAGGAAAATGACTCCACAAAAGAAGAAACTCAACAAGCGTCTGAAGAATCAGGAGTCACATTTGCTGCCGCGAGAAAATCATCATCTTTCTACGCGCTAATGATTTTCTTCTTCTTTATTACAGCCATTTCAAGTTTCATGATGCATATTCCTACGTATATCGTTGACAGTGGACTTACACAGGAATTTGCAGGTAATGCAATGGGGATTTATATGCTAGGAGTTGTCCTTGCTTCCTTAGTGATTGGCTTTTTAAATGACAAACTAGGAACAAAAAATACAACTATCTTAACTATGATTTTAGGAATTGCTTCTGTCCTTATCCTGTTATACGCAGCAGCAAGCCCTGTGATGATCATCGTAGCACTTATTCTCTTTGCATTCGTTACTAGTGGTATTGGAATTATTGCACCAGCGCTTACATCAAGCTTGTTTGGAAATAGAGAGTACAGTCAAATTTACTCAAACGTTTCTTTAGGACTAGCTATCGCTTCTATCGTTGCACTCCCAGCATACGGGTATATATTCCAATTCACAGGCAGTTATGCAGGTGGTTTATACGCCATCCTAGTCATGCTTATCATTAACATTATTACAGTCTTTATCGCTTATAACGGCAAGAAAAAATTAGAACAAGCAGGTTTATGGAACTAAACAACTTTGGAGGAATTTATAATGAAAAGATTAGAAGGTAAAGTTGCAATAGTGACTGGCGCCGCACAAGGTATGGGCGCCTCTCACGTGAAACGATTTGTTGAAGAAGGTGCTAAAGTCGTTTTCACTGATATAAATGAAGAGCTCGGAAGTAAATTAGAAAAAGATTTAGGTGAAAACGCTAAATTTGTGAAGCAAGATGTGACCAATGAATCTGACTGGCAAAACGTTGTCAAACAAACAGAAGAAGCATTTGGAACGATTGATATTCTAGTAAACAACGCAGGGATTAGTGTGAATAGACCCCTATTAGAAATGACAGAAGACGAATATCGAAAAATTGTAGATATTAACCAAGTATCTGTTTTCCTTGGAACAAAAGCTGTCGTTCCTTCAATGACAAAGGCTGGGAAAGGTTCGATTATTAACATTTCTTCCATGAACGGCTTAGTTGGCGGAGCAGTCGGTTACACCGATACGAAATTTGCCGTGCGTGGTATTACAAAAGCTACTGCATTACAATTAGGGCACTTAAACATTCGAGTCAATTCAGTACATCCTGGCGTTATAGAAACTCCGATGGTAACGCAAGGGGATTCCGTTGAAGTCATTAAAGAATTTTCTAAGCATATCCCAATCAAAAGAGTAGCAAAGCCTGAAGAAGTAACGAATCTTGTACTTTATCTAGCTTCTGATGAATCAAGTTATTCAACAGGATCTGAATTCGTCATTGATGGCGGATTAACAGCACAATAAGAAAGGATTCAGTTTAATCAAGCTGATACAAAATAAAGTACAGTATCAAATGAGCGATACTGTACTTTATTCATTTGTACGATAAAATAGTAATAGAGCAATAGTGAAAGGAGGAATTTCATGTCCGAGAAAACAATATTTGATATTTTACACCAGATGGATACATTTACGAATAGCGTGATGATTAAATGGAACAAGACTTTTAACGAAAATCTAGGAGTCACCCATGTTTTAACGCTAGGCTATATTAACAGAAATGAAAAAGCCCGTCCATCAGACATCTCGAAAGAACTAGGATTAACTCCTCCAACAGTCACTCATCTAGTAGAAAAGCTAGTACAGAAAAAATTAGTTGAGCGAGTGCTCGATGATTCCGATCGACGAATTATTTATTTGGTCATAACGGAAAAAGGAAAAGAAGTGCTAAAACGAGCGAATGTAGAAGGACAAAAACTACGCCGAGAATTGTTTTTAAAATTAAACGAGGAAGAAAGAGAGCAATTATTGGCGCTATATGCGAAGTTGAATAGTTGATGATTGGGTAAGGCTTTGT
>CALKAL010000076.1 GCA_937983065.1 uncultured Bacillaceae bacterium
AACAGTCGTCATTATACAGTGACGGTTACTGATAGTGATAAAGTTCAAAACATTTTAAAAGAACATAACTATGACTTCACGATTGCGAATAATAATCAAGTTTCTTTTTCAGAACAATCTATTGATTTACCAACATTTATTAATTTAATGAATCAAAATGATATTGCCATTCAAGATATTGATAAACAAAAATTAGGTGCGGAAAAGAGATACCAGGAGTTATTTGAAGGGGTTAAATGAAATGAAATTGTTAATATTTGAATTAAAGAAAATGATATTTGATAAAAAATTTCTATACCTCTCTCTTATTTTAATTGCTGGTGTTAGCCTTTTATTTTTCCGCAATTTGTTATTCGAATCTTATATAGAAAGAGAAGAACAACAAAAAATAGATTCATATATTTTGACGAGTCAATCACACAAAACGGGGTATGAAGTTGTATTAGAATCAAAACCTGATGACGAAGCAATGCAATTGTTATACGCCCTTAATAATGAAATGTTAGACCGACTTTTACAAATACGTAACCTCATTTCATCTGAAGATTGGCAATCGAAGTTATTACTCGAGAATGAATTTTTACAATATACTAAGGAATTTAAAGATAACGATGGAAGTTTTCCAATACCAAATGAGGAAATTGAAGAAACGATTGCAATGAATTCAAAGCTTTTGGAAGAAAATATTAGGCCAGAGCATCCAACCTATACGACAGCACTTCCAAATTTCTTGAAGATTATTACGGGTTTATTTGTTAATCTAGGCGCGATTATAATTATTTTTCTATTTGTGGGGGATATTTTATCAACGGAATTTGAAAATCGCTCGATTCAATTTTTGTACACTCAACCATTAAATAAATTATCTATCGTAAGCAGTAAATGGATCAGCTCGGTTTTGGCATACCTTTTTATCGTTGTCATGATTTACGGGACAACAATCGGATTATGCCTTGCTTTTGGTGATGCAGGAACGTTTAATTATCCAGTTTTAATAGAATTAAATTATCAATTAGAATTTATTACAACTAGAGAGTATATTCAGCAATCGGCCATTATAGTAAGTGTAACGGTTTTGTTAGTTATTAGTTTAAATATTTTGTACTCTCTTCTTTTTAAACATACGTTAGCATCTATGTTTGCTACAGTCGGAACATTATTGATCGGTTATTTACTTACATTCATTCCGTGGAGATTTCTTTTCTGGTTTAATCCTTTCCAATATGTTATTGGTGATGCACGAATTTATAATCAAAATATAACAGATTGGTATCAAGGTGTTGCGGTAGGATTATTTATTTCTATCATTATATTTACAGTTTCATTGCTCAGAATTAAATATAGTAAAATTGAGTCATAAAAATGGTCTGTTAGAACTTTTGTGTAGATTATGAATGATAGCTAAGGATTAATATTATTATTTTCAAATTCTTAAATTTAAAAAAAGCACATTTCATTATTTAATGATACACTCCCCTAAGTAGGATAAGTACTATAATGATATGTGCTATTTTTACTTATTATTTAATTGTTAAAGCCAAGGAACGATTAAGAGAAATACCAATCTCTTGCAGCATGTACCTCGGTAACTGTTAATTGATGACCTTGATTTTCCCAATGTACTTCCACTTTTGCACCCGCATTTTTTAGCAATTGAGCAAGGTCCTCTGATTCTTCAGGTGGACAAATTGGGTCATTCGTTCCAGCTGCGATAAATACTGATGTTCCCGATAAATTAGGTAATTCAATTCCCCGTCTTGGTACCATCGGATGATGTAGCATGGCACCTTTTAATGAATTTTCGTAATGAAAGAGTAAACTTGCTGCGATATTCGCTCCGTTTGAATAGCCGATTGCTAAAATATTCTCTCGGTCAAACTCATATTTCTCTGCAGCCTCATCAAGAAATTCATTTAATTCTTTCGTACGGAAAATTAAATCTTCCTCATCAAATACCCCTTCAGCAAGCCTTCTGAAAAAGCGTGGCATCCCATTTTCTAAAACATTTCCTCTTACACTAAGAACATTCGCATCTGGGGCAACGATATTTGCTAAAGGTAAAAGATCATTTTCTGTTCCACCTGTACCGTGTAATAAAAGTAATGTTGGTAAACTTTCATCATTTCCTTTTTTGAAAATATGTTTCATCATTAGTCCCCTTTCTAATTAACGATTAATCTTCATATTCTTTTTCAAACTGTTTGTCACTTCTAACTGTATCAATTGGCCGTACTAATTTTTCTATTTCTTCCCGTTGATCCTCAAAATATGGTGGTAATGATAATTTCTCACCTAATGTTTCATAAGGTTCATCACCCATAAATCCAGGGCCATCCGTTGCTATTTCAATTAACACACCTGGTGCGACATTGGCGTACAACGAGCCAAAATAATACCGTTCTACAAATCCCGAGTTTGGTACTTGATACGTTTGATAACGCTTAGTCCAATCCTCAATTCCCTCTTTATCTTCAACACGGAAGGCAACGTGGTGAATCGTTCCATATCCTTGACGACCTCTCGGAAGTACAGCATTATGCTCAACGATAACTTGAGCACCATTTCCTCCCTCGCCCATTTCAAATAGATGATAAGAATCTTCTTTATCTATTTCTTTCATTAAATAAAGCTCTTCTAACACTCTTTTCATATAATCAAAATTTGAAACACGAATGAAGATTGGCCCTAGTCCAGTAATCGCAAACTCTAGTGGAATTGGTCCCTTTTGCCACGGTGTTCCAGATTCAACCCCTTCATTATTTTCATCAGAAATTAATTGATATTGCTGATCGTCAAAATCGACAAAGGGCAATACTTTTTTACCGAACTGTTCTTTTATTCCTTCATGTTTAACATTTAAACGGTTAAAGCGTTTCTCCCAATAATTTAATGCCACATCATCTGGTACACGAAAAGATGTTTTATGAACTTCATCTGTCCCATGATGCCCCTTTGGTATACCTGGAAAATCGAAAAAGGTCATATCTGTTCCAGGACTTCCTTTATCATCAGCGAAAAATAGATGATACGTCTGGATGTCATCTTGGTTAACTGTTTTCTTAACTAAACGTAATCCTAATACATACGTGAAAAAATCGTATATTTTTTCCGCACTACTCGTAATGGCAGTGACATGGTGTATTCCTTTTAATTGGTCCATTGTTCCTTCCCCCATTTTATCATTTTAAAAAAGTAACTTATTATTCTTTGTATTCCCTAACTTAGTCTGATGTAACCGAGCTATTTAGTAAAAATAAAAGTCTCCTCTCTAAAAATTATAACAGTTTTGCGAATTAATTTTAAATTAATATATCTCGAATTAAAGGTAATTGTTTAAAGAGAAACCAATTTGAACGTTAAAAACATCAAATTGGTTATTTAGATAGCAAACAATCTCTAATTCGAGATAATCTTAACATATCCATTTAAGGTCTGTCAATTTTTTGTTTTAAAATTATATTAAATTGTTATTCGTGAAGACATTTCATTTAAATCAATGATTTTTTCTCCGATATCCATTAGCTCTTGGTCGTGCGTAACGAGAATGACACTTGTCCCATCTTTATTAAGTTCCACTAATAAATTAATAACGTCATCTCGACTTTTAGCATCTAAATTTCCTGTCGGCTCATCACAAATTAGTATTTCTGGATCATTAATTAATGACCGGGCAATAGCAACACGCTGCTTTTCTCCACCTGATAATTGGGTTGGAAAGTGGTTTACACGATCCGATAGTCCTACCTTATCTAATAATTGATGGGCTTTCTCTTTAAGCTTCTCTTTATCCTCAAAAGGTAACAATGGTAGCATCACATTTAATTCGCAGTTAAATTGATCAAACAACTTGTAGTCTTGATAAACAAACCCCAAAGTTTCTCGTCTAAATTTTTGCAGCTCTTCGTCCTTCGCATTATTAATGATTAAATCATTAAATTGTATTTCGCTCCCATCATCAGCGGGTAAAAGCCCAGCAACACATTGAAGGAGCGTCGTTTTTCCAGAACCAGACCTTCCGACGATAGT
>CALKAL010000077.1 GCA_937983065.1 uncultured Bacillaceae bacterium
CTTCCCATTCCTCCATAAATGCTTCCATCGTTTTTTGAGCCTCTTCCTCATTCGGCACATGACTTAAAAGCTCTTCTTGATTGTAAACTTTCCCACCTTTAACGATGAGGTCGATATCTTGTGTATGTTTAATATTATCTAGCGGATTTTCGTTTAAAATGACGAGATCGGCTATTTTTCCTTCTTGAATAGAGCCAATATGATCTAGACTAATAGACTCAGCGGCTTTACTAGTTGCTGCTTGAAGGGCTTCTAGTTCAGAAAAACCAATCTCGACAAACACTTCAAGCTCACGATGTAAAAACATACCTGGATACGAATAAAGTAAAGCGGGGGTATCCGTTCCAGCGACGACGGTTCCACCTAAATCGTAGTATGTTTTCGCAATCGCTTTCGTTAAATTATTTATAACCGCATTACTATCTTTAATAAGATCGATTATTTGTTCGTGTTCTTTCCAATAATCTGTTGGCATGCTTTTCTTTTCAATCGACTCTACTATTTTATTTTTAGGAGACCATAAGTTTGGATAATTCATCGCTTGATCGAACAGAGCCATTGTTGGACAAAGTTTGACATTGTACTTTAACATTTCCTCACAAAGCGCTTGAATTTTTTCTTGATCAGGATTCTCCCAATCAATATGCCTCCACTCATTTTGGTCTACCATCGGATTCCACCCTTTATACAGCTCTTGAGCAAATCCTGAAGCATGTTCAATCCATGTCACACCAGCTTTTGCAGCATCAAGTGCGGTCAGATCCTTAGAATTGATTAAATCAATTGATAATTCCAGGCCGAATTTCTTCGCTTCATCAGCCGCCGCTTCCATTACGTCTTTTTTAATCCAACCATATAATTTAATAAATTTCGCGCCTACACTGACTTGTCTGCGCACTTCTTTTCGAGCCTCTTCTGGATCATCCGTTACAAAGTTTGCAAAGCTCGTCGGTCCCCATTGCCCCGGTGACCCGTCAATCATTCTGTCAGATGCATATACCCTTGGTGTTGGTGCATCATCAGGCTTTTGAATTAATCGATTTAACCATTCCACATTCCCCGCTGTGTTTCGAATAGTTGTCACTCCTGAGGCAACGAAATGAGGGGCAAATCCTTCATTTATATGACAATGCATATCAATTAAACCTGGGATAATATATTTTCCTTGCGCATCAATCGTCTCAATTCCTTCAGGTAACACCCCATTCCCTTTAATAATTTTTACAATTTGACTTCCTTCTACCTCAATAGCCCCGACAAAAGTTTCACCATTCTCTACATCAATAATTGTTCCGTTAGTAATTAATAGTTTTTTCATCTTTTCTCCTCCTAAAAAAATTGTTTTCCTTTTGTTAGTTTTATTGTATATTGGATAAAACTAATGATTTTTAAAATTTTCATATAGTGGAATTTTTATTATCAGGGGGAAGTTTAAATGCTCATTGAATACGGCAAAACATTAAGAATGATCCGCAAACAAAAAGGAATTACGTTAAAAAAATTAGCAGAAGGCATTTGCTCGGTCTCTTTTTTATCAAAGTTTGAACGGGGAGATTCCGATATTACGCTAGGTCTTATGACGAGAATTTTAGACAAGTTAATGATGAATTTTGATGAGTTTTTATACGTCCATCACGATTTTCAACCGAATGAATTGGAGCGATTTTTTAAAGCCACACAAACGGCCTATTTGAATCGCGACGCAAAACAGCTCATTCAATTTAAAAATGAACAATTAAAAAAGTGGAAACAATACGATGTTGAAACATACCTTTGCAATGCCTTATTAATTGAAGTGTACGAAAGCATCGTCAACACGGAATATAAATATGATGGATTCAAAGAAGAAGAGATTCGCGTTTTATCGGATTATTTATTCCGAGTTGAAGTATGGGGTTATTATGAATTGATGCTCTATAATGGAACGCTACTATTACTCGAGCCAGAGATGGTTATTATGTTATCACGAACAGCGTATGAAAAAAGTAGTCGTTTTAGAGAGTATAAAAAGGTCAATGATGCGATTACAACGGTTCTTTTTAATACGATTATATACTTATTAGGCTCTGTCAATCAGTTTCACGAGCCATTTAAATATGAACAGGAAGTCAGTGAATTTTTCTCCTATCTTGAAGCCATTACTATTCCCGAAAGTAGCTTAGTTGAAAGAGTGGATTTATTACAACTTAAAGGAGCCTACGAGATTCGAACTGGGAAAAAAGATGAAGGTACAGCCAAAATGAAACACGCGATTCAAATATTGAGAGATCTGAATGCGAATCGATTAGCGACGAATATTGAGCAGTATTTGAAGCAGATTGTGGAGAATATTGAATGAGGGATAGATTTTTTAATTTTTGATTTAAAAAACGAAAGGGGATGAGTGAGTTTTGCCTCTCTTTTTTTCTAGAGGATTGTTCTCACTGGAAAGGTTCCACCAGAAAAAAGGTCGTGTTTTTCGTAACTTTTTCTAATATCATTTTGAAACTTTCTTAGAAATCCCCATGCCGATTGCTAATGAGAATACCATTACAAACGGGAACAAAAATAACATTTCGTGATTTACTACTACACTAAAAATTACAAATATTCCTGTGATAAAAATCATAAATACTGATGAAATTATTTCTTGCTTTTTACTTAACTTTTCATTGTTTTCATTAACCATAGATAGTCCTCCCTTTTATTATTCTAGTTTAAGACCATATCTATTGCTAACAGTTATTCATTATTGTCCCCTTGATAATACAATATTTAATAGATCTTTCATTCCTTCATTGATACCTAGTAGTTGATTAATTTCTTCAATCGCATAAATATATGTCTCATCTTCCTCAGGCGTATAACTGTAACTATAAAAGCTTACATCTGTAGAAAAATCTCTAGGTAACATAGAAATATTTTCATCTTCTACCTCGTAAACACTCATTGAATGTTGAACTTCGGTACCTATTAAATACTCTACTTCAATAAAAGGATCCCCCTTTAGTAACTTTCTTTCGGACCATTTTAAATAATGTATTGGAGAGTCATAAATATCTACCATCTCGGAAAAAGATGATTCCGTATTCGTCAGCGTTAATATTTCGTCTTTAGTTTTTCCATCTTTAATTACTATGGATTCAATGAATGGAATACTGTCTGAAATATCGACTGTAGCCATCATTCTTTGTTGGTCTTTATATTCAGTAAAAAGTACGATTCCTAAAATAATGACGAGGATTAAAATGGACCAACGCTGCTTTTTCGCTTGTTTTGGTTTAAAAAACTTTGATCGCAGTACGCTACTCAATATAATTTCAATAATAAAAACAATGAACCAAAAATAAAGCAGGTCACGATTTAGATCGAATTTATTAATTAAATAGAAAGAAGCGGGTATTAGAAGGAAAATTATGCCAAGTATAATTGAATGCTTGCCATAAAATTTTAAGTATCCTTCTTTGTCCTTCAATTCATACTTAAAATCACCTGAAAAACTCCATAACAAAAGTCCTTCAGCTTTATTGTTTATAGCTAAGATACCTAATATGAAAAAAATAATGGAAACACAGATTGTAAATAAAATTAGGAAACCCAACAAAATGCCCTCCTTCTTTGCTGGTACAATTACACTTTATACCAAAGAGCCCTTAAATTAAAAGTTAAATAGATTGTTACCTAAAAAAGAGTAGCTGTCAATACGGAATATTCAAATAATATAGTTGGTCCTTGAGTTTTATCGAACTATTTATTAATAGCTTAATACTTTCACTTTGTTAAAATGAGTTCTATTTAATTAAATTTACAAGTATAATATATTGTAAAAATATGAAAAGGAGATGCT
>CALKAL010000078.1 GCA_937983065.1 uncultured Bacillaceae bacterium
GAAACTAAAATTGAACAAATATCTGATATCTATGAAGAAATAGATCATTCCTTATTAAAGGGAATTGCGAAGATAGATAATATGCTCTTAATTTTATTAAATGTCAATGCAGTGTTAAATCAAGAGGAAATAAATGAAGTTGATCAGCTCGTTGCAACAGAATAGGGGGTTTTGTCAAATTGGCCAAAGTGCTACTCACCGATGATTCGGCATTTATGCGTATGCAATTAAAAGAAAGTCTATCAAAACTTGGTCATGAAGTCATTGGAGAAGCGGAAAATGGACTAGATGCTATCGAAAAGTATGAAGAATTAAATCCAGAATTAATTACGATGGACATTACAATGCCAGAAATGAACGGTGTAGATGCTGTTAAAGAAATTAGAAAGCGAAATTCAGATGTCAAAATTATTATGTGCTCAGCAATGGGACAAAAAAACATGGTCCTTGAAGCAATTCAAGCAGGAGCAAATGATTTTATCGTTAAACCATTTTCGATGGAACGAATTAAAGAAGCGATTGAGAAAGCATTCATGAAAGGTTAATTGGAGGATTAAGAATGAAAAAAATAGGGTTAAAATCAATTAAGAGCAAATTAATTACTGTATCTGTTTTAATATTAACGATACCACTAATAGTTCTTGGTTTATTTAGTTATACAAATAGTGCTAATAGTTTAGATGAGATAGGATCTACAAACTTAAGAAATAGTGTTGAATTTACAATTGAGTTAATTGATTCGTTTAATGAGCAAGTTGAAAACGGATATTTATCATTAGAGGAAGCTCAGGAACGGGTCAAAGTCGCTATATTAGGAGAAATGGACAGCAATGGCGAGCGCCCGATTAATCGAAACATAGATTTAGGCGAAAATGGCTATATTTTCATCACAGATACGGAGGGTATTTCAGTCGCTCATCCAAATATTGAAGGACAAAATAGTTGGGATCAAGTCGACTCAACAGGAAATTACTTCGTTCAGGAATTTATTGATGTCGGTATGACTGGTGGCGGTTTTACATACTATGACTGGCCACTACCAAATACTGATAATCAAATTGAAGAAAAGGTAGTTTATTCAAAGGCCGATCCTCATTGGGGTTGGGTAGTTAGTGGCAGTACTTATTTATTAGACTTTAATCAGCCAGCTAACGATATTTTAACAGTAAACATAATCGTTATCGCCGTAGCTTTAGTTATTGGTCTTGCTATTATTTGGTTATTTGCATCAAGTATTTCGAAACCGATTGTTAATGTTACTGAACAAATGAATTGGTTAGCACAGGGAGATTTAACGAGAGAGGACTTAATTGTAAAATCCAAGGATGAGACAGGTGTGTTAGCCGAGTCAATCAATTCATTAAAAAGTGGGCTTAGAGATTTGATTTCCAATATTGCAAATACATCAGAAACATTATCAGCCCATAGTGAAGAGTTGTCTCAATCGGCCAATGAGGTCAAATATGGTACTGAACAAGTATCAGCAACAATGGAAGAGCTAGCCTCCGGATCTGAAAACCAAGCAAACAGTGCGACAAATTTATCCGAAACAATGCAAGCATTCCAAGGAGATATTAGCGTACTTAACGAAAACGCCGACCAAGTTGTTAAACAATCTAATGATGTCCTTGGCATTACGAATGAAGGTAGACAATTGATGGAGCAATCAAGACTCCAAATGAGAAAAATTAATGACATTGTTAAAGAATCAGTAGAGAAAGTAAATGGACTTGATGGAGAAACAAAAGAAATATCGAGCTTAGTGAGCGTGATTCAAGATATAGCTGATCAGACGAATTTACTTGCACTAAACGCAGCAATCGAAGCCGCTCGAGCAGGTGAGCACGGTAAAGGATTTGCGGTTGTTGCTGATGAAGTAAGAAAGCTTGCTGAACAAGTATCTAGCTCAATTGCGGACATAACGAATATCGTAACAAATATTCAATCAGAATCTAGCAGCGTGACTGAATCATTACAAGAAGGTTATGCCGAAGTTGAAAGTGGAACAGCACAAATTGAAGAAACAGGCGGAAAATTTGTAGAAATCAATAATGCTGTTACTGATATGGTTGAAAATATGGGTCAAGTTTCTAATAAACTATTAACTATCGTACAAAGCACAGATGAAATGAATCAATCGGTTGAGAACATCGCATCCATTTCTGAAGAAGCAGCTGCAGGCGTTGAAGAAACATCTGCGACGACACAACAAACTAGCTCATCGATGGAAGAAGTTGCGAAAAGCTCCGATGAACTCGCCAGATTAGCTGAAGAGCTAAATAATTTAGTAAGACAAACTAAATTATAAAATTATCAGATATACGACATTTCTGCCTACACAAGATCTCCCTTCACTTAGTAGTTTACTAGTGAAGGGAGGACCATGATGAGACAATCTAGAATTGAATTATTCGTTTTATTCATGGTAGTACTTTTATTAGTCGTCCCATTATTTATAAATATGTTAAATGGTGACGAAAGTTCAGAAGGTGACAATGAAAGCTCTGGGCAAGAAGAGAAAAACGGAAACGATAGTGATAATATTGCCGTTGAATGGGGTGTTGATTCAGCGAGCTATACTACGAGTGACATGCTTGCCTGTGTTAATGACAACTTTGGCGATCCAAAAGTTTGGGGAAGATATTTAGGTGAAATAGACGGTGTTTCCGAGCCGTTAGATGAAGAAGAAGTTGAGTATTTACACGAAAATGATATTAAAATTTTAGTCATTTACAATTTAGTAACGGATGCAACGGGATATGATCATGGTGCAGAACATGCTGAACAGGCGATTGAAATGGCGGAGCAGTTAGATATTCCTGAAGGTGTTGCACTGTTCGTTGATATTGAACCAGATTTTCCTGTAGACTCATCCTTTATGGAAGGTTGGTATGAAGTAGTAAACGACTCTCAATATGAGCCAGCAGTTTACGGGGTATTTAATGAAGGGAGTGAGCTGTCCGATTCCTTTTTACAAATGGATGAAGAAATCCAAAGTAATTTAATCGTATGGACGGCTTATCCGCAAGAAGGGATTACAACAGAGGAAGAAGCGCCTAATTATGAACCTGAAGCTCCAGAAAGTGCTCAAGTGATTGGCTGGCAGTATGGTCTCGATGCGGAAGCTTGTAACATTGACACCAATTTATTTAATGAAGAAATGCTCGACTATTTATGGTAAATAAAAAATGAATGAAAACAAAGTGGTGAGATGTAGATTAAGTCTCACCACTTTTATTTTTTTATGATTAAACAGGATTACTGCATTTCTTTTGTAGGTCCCATAACAGGAGGAACGGTTAAATTCGCCTGACGTAGTAAAACAGTCATTTGACCTCTATGATGTGTTTGATGGTCGATAAAAGAGCGTAATAATTGGCCGCGCGGGATTTTTCCAGTGAAGCCGTCAATCTCTTCTAGTAAAGATTCATCCGTTAATTTTGCCGCCTCGTTTTTAAGTGCTTCCGATTGTGCTTCATAACTGTTAATAAGCTCATTAACCGTTGACGATGGCTCCGTCTTTGGCAAATTAAATCCTGCAAATCCACCAAATGAACCGATTGAGCCGACTAAATGATTAGCAAGCCAATGAAGAGAGTTATGCCCTTCAACGATGGATTGGTCAAGCTTGTCATTAGTCATTGCCTTAAAGACATTCAACGTCCCTTCTTGAGATATGTTCCAATCAAGAAGAAAATCATCTACTTTTCGATACATGACATAACCACACTCCTTATATAATTTAACACTATTATATCAGACAAAATTTAAACATTAACTGTCGTACGTTATCAATCATGGCGATGACAATGGAAACGTATTAATTCGTAGAAATAACAGCACATGTGATAAACTTATGCTATGAACAGATAGAAATGAGAAAGGGTTTTATAATGAAAAAAATCGTAGTTTTAGCAGAAAAACCTTCAGTTGGCCGTGATCTAGCACGTGTGTTAGGTTGTAAGAAAAAAGGGAATGGCTTTTTAGAAGGACCTAAATATATTGTAACTTGGGCGCTTGGGCATTTAGTTACCCTTGCCACTCCAGATATGTATGATCAAACCTATAAAACTTGGCGTTTAGAAGATTTACCGATGCTTCCTGAAAAGTTAAAAACCGTTGTCATTAAAAAGACGGGTAAACAGTTCAATGCTGTCAAACAACAGTTGGGTCGAAATGATGTCGAATCGATTATTATTGCGACGGATGCAGGTCGTGAAGGGGAGCTCGTTGCTCGCTGGATTATCGAAAAAGCCCGGGTGAGAAAACCGATTAAACGACTATGGATCTCATCCGTGACGGATAAAGCTATTCGCGATGGTTTTAAGCAGCTAAAGTCTGGAGATAAATATAAAAACTTATACGAGTCAGCAGTAGCGCGCTCAGAAGCGGATTGGTATGTCGGATTAAACGCAACCCGAGCGTTAGCGACTAAATTTAATGCTCAACTTTCGGCAGGACGTGTTCAAACTCCGACTTTAGCAATGATTGCCGCTAAAGAAGAGGAAATTAAACATTTCAAACCGAAGAAATTTTATGGCATTGCAGCAAAAACCGAGCATGGCTTTACGTTAAAATGGGTCGATTCTAACAATAACGACCGTATTTTTAATAAAGAGAAGGCAGATCAACTACTAGAGAAACTTTTAAATAAGGAAGCTAAAATTGTCTCCGTTAAAAAATCGCATAAGAAAAAATACGCACCTCAATTGTATGATTTAACAGAGTTACAGCGCGATGCGAATCGAATATTTAATTTTTCTGGAAAGCAGACGTTAAACATTATGCAAAGTCTTTATGAAAGACATAAAGTACTTACTTACCCACGAACAGATTCAAGGGTTATAACGACGGATATCATTCCAACTTTGAAAGATCGAGTTAGGGCTAGTAGTGTCGGTGATTATAAAAAGCAAGCCCATCAAATCGAACGACGCCTTAGCAAAGATATAAAGTTGCCAAAATCAGTTGTCGATAATGCTAAAGTATCTGATCACCATGCGATTATTCCGACTGAAGAAGCTGTAGTCTTATCGAATTTAAATGACCAAGAGAAGAAAATTTACGATTTAGTTGTTAAACGGTTTTTAGCTGTTTTATCCGATCCGTATGAATACGAACAAATTATAGTTGAAGCGACAATTAACACTGAACGATTTGTCGCAAAAGAAAAAGTAGTAAAAAGCCTCGGTTGGAAGGAGCTTTATCAAATCGATTCGTTTGAAGAAGATGAAGAAGTTGGTGAAGAGCAGCTTCCAGCATTAAAGCAAGGTGATATTTTAAAGTCATTAAAGCTTGAAAAAACAAGTGGAGAAACTAAACAACCGAGCCGTTTCACAGAAGGTACACTACTTCACGCAATGGAAAATCCAGCTCGTTATATGGCTGTTGATGAGCAACATTTAGCTCAAACGATTAAAAATAGTGGTGGATTAGGGACAGTAGCTACCCGAGCTGATATTATTGAAAAGCTATTTAACAGTATGTATATCGAGTTAAAAGATAAACATATTCATTTGACACCTACAGGGCAGCAGCTCCTTGAATTAGTACCTGAAGATTTACGTTCGCCAGCTTTAACAGCTGAATGGGAACAAAAATTAAGCTCGATTGAAAAAGGACAATTAAAACGAGAGAACTTTATTGAAGAGATAAAAAAATACACGATGCATATTGTTCAAGATATTAAGCGTTCCGAGGAATCGTTTAAACATGATAATTTAACGGGGAGTCATTGTCCTAATTGTGGAAAGCTTATGCTAGAAATTAATAATAAAAACGGAAAGATGCTCGTATGCCAAGATCGAAGCTGTAATTATAAGAAAAATATTTATAAACGAACGAATGCTAGATGTCCAAATTGTAAAAAACGTATGAATTTATACGGTGAAGGAGAAGGCCAAACATTTACATGTACATGCGGGCATCGGGAGAAATTATCTACCTTTAATAAACGAAGAGAACAAGAAAAGAAACATCAAGTGTCTAAAAAAGATGTCAACAAATATTTAAAGAAACAAGACGATGGATTTAAAAATAACGCTTTAGCTGAAGCCCTCTCCAAACTTAAAAATAAATAGTTATAGATTGATTTTTTATAAAACCAATTGCGAAGCCCCTAAAATACCCGCATCATTACGATAGGTCGCCAATTTAATCTCGATCTCTCGGAGTAATAGGGGCTTCGTTTTTTCGATTAACGTATCTGTCCAATCTGTTAAAGATTCTGAAACACCCCCACCAATGACAACGATATCCATATCAAACGCTGCTTGTAATGAGCTAATAATGACAGCTAAATCATCTAAAAAAGATTCGATAATTTGGCTTGCTGTCTCGTCTTCACCCATTTTAAAAAGTTCTTTAGGTGAGATGGTTAAACCTGCTTCACTTATTTTTCTTTTTAAAGCCGTTCCTGAAACGTATTGCTCGAAGCACCCTTTTCTTCCACAAAGACAAACATGACCATTCGGATATAAAATCATATGCCCAATTTCTCCAGCCCCACCCATTGGACTGTTTAATATATTTCCGTCAATAATAATGCCACCACCAAGACCTGTTCCAATTGTTAAGCATAAAATTCGATCATATCCTTTAGCGGCGCCGAGTTTTGCTTCCGCCAATGCGGCACAGTTTGCATCATTTTCAACTTCAACTCGTAGATTCGTTTTTTCTTCAAGCTTCTTTTTCACTTCAGTCCCTTTCCAACCTGGAAGTGGTGAGTAAACAATTTTTCCTTCCTTCGCATTGACAAAACCTGTTGTTCCAATTCCAATTGCTTGAACGGCTGGGTACTTTTTAATTATTTTTAATACGACTTGCTCAATCGTTTCATATAAGGGATAAGTTGTTTTAACCGTTTCATCGTACAAAATTTCTCCGCTTTCATTTATTATCCCTGAACGAATTTTAGTCCCGCCTACATCGACAGCCAATACTTCCATGTTCATCCCCCTCATTTTATCTATTTCATTTATTGTACCGTAAAAAATTTAAAATTTAAAAAGTTTGTAAATTGTTTTCGTAAAATCGATCTGCTTCATTATGGGCATGACAAACTCAATTATAATAAGTAGTAACAAACATTAAATTAGAACCTCCAAATAATTGGAAGTTCTAATGGTCTGATTTTAAATATAAAACTCTCGTCTCATAAGGCTTTAAGGTCATCTCTACATTAAAATCTTCAGCCGAGTTATCATAGTTTCCTATAAGGAGTCGACTTTCTTTAAACTTGCTTACATCGTTAGGTAAACGGAAAACGGTGTTATTGTTTGTGAAATTGCTTATGACGAGCAAGCATTCATCATCTAACTTCCTCGTATATGCAAAAATCTCCTCATTATTTGGCAAGAGCAGTTTATAATTCCCGTATACGATCATCGGATAATTTTTCCTCAATTGAATGAGCTTTGTAAGCAAACAATATGACTCTATCGAAGAAAGTATTTATTTAGGAAGCTAATTACTATTGTTCAAAAAATGTTTTAATGTTAGTATGTAAGGGTCTGATTTAATTAGGAGGGTAAGTAATTTATGAGAAATATCGAGGATAAGGTAGGGTATCAAATTGGTATGGTCGCCCACCTTCTTCATAATCAATATAATGAAAGATTAGCGAAATATGATTTAACCGTCGCTCAAGCCCGTGTTTTATACTTGCTTCAAGAATATGGTACACAAACGCAGCTTGAGCTCCAACAACGATTATTTATAAAAGCATCGACAATGAACGGCATTATAGAATCGTTATTAAACAAACGTTTAATTGATAAAAGGGAAAATGAACAAGATAAACGTTCTAAGATTGTTAGTTTAACTGAAAATGGGCGAAAGGTTGATAAACAATTATGGGGAGAATTAGAAGAGGTTGAATCGGAATTGTTTAAAAGTCTTTCAAAAGAAGAGGCCGCTCTTATGTTTCAATGGCTAAAGAAAATAAAAAACAACTTAATAGAAACGACATGAAAGAAGGGACATAGATGGAACAAAAAAGACAGACAGAATTACTCGGAACAGAGAAGATTACTAAACTATTGAAAGATTTATCTATTCCTGCTTTAGTCGGAATGTTCGTCATGACATTGTATAACGTCGTAGATACGATTTTCATTTCATACGGCGTTGGAATCGATGCCGTTGCAGGAACAACAATTGCATTCCCACTCATGATGATCATTATGGCTATTTCGGCGATGATTGGAGTTGGTGGAGCATCCGTTATTTCAAGACGGTTAGGCGCCCAAAAAAGTGATGATGCTAACTTAGTGTTCGGTAACGTTATGTCTCTCGTATTTATCGTTAGCATTGTCGGTATTTTAATCAGTTTTTTCGCCTTAGATCCGTTACTTTATTTATTCGGTGCAACACCTTCAACGATTGGCTACGGAAAAGATTATATGTTTCCAATTATGCTTGGAACATTTTTCTTTGCTTTTGGTTTTGCAGCAAATAATATTATCCGCTCTGAAGGTAATGCGAAATTCGCGATGATTACAATGATCATCCCTGCGATTATAAATATTATTTTAGATCCTATTTTCATTTTTGGTTTAAATATGGGTGTGCGTGGTGCTGGAATTGCTACAGTTATCGCTCAGGCCTCAACGACATTGATGATTCTTAATTATTATTTAAAAGGAAAAAGTTCTTTAAGCCTCATTAAAGAAAATTTAAAATTAAAAGGGTCAATTGTTAAGGAAGTACTTTTGATTGGATTACCAGCCTTTGCGCAACAGGCTGCAGGAAGTATTATGTTAATTGCCATCAATTCAATGTTAATTAAATACGGCAGTGAGTTTTATGTCGGGATTTACGGAATTATTCAAAGATTAGTTATGTTTACAACGATTCCAATTATGGCAGTCATGCAAGGGGCGATGCCGATAGTCGGCTACAACTATGGTGCTAAATTATACGAACGAATGCGCGAAACCATTTGGTTAACAATCAAAATAGTGACGATTTGCGCCATCGCTGTTACCTTGCTGTTAGTTCTTTTACCCCAACCATTTTTACGTATATTTACAGCAGATCCTTTAGTTCTTGAAGAAGGAGCAACGGCGCTAAGGATTTTATTTATTTTATTTTTCATTGTCGGTGTACCGATTGTTTCTGGTGGATTGTACCAGGCATTAGGAAAGCCAAAACAAGCGTTAATCTTATCATTATCAAGACAATTGCTCATATTAATTCCGTTAGTGTTAATTCTTCCACGATTTTGGGGAGTGACAGGTGTTTGGATCGCCTTCCCAATTTCAGATGTGTTAGCCTTTTTGTTAGCTTCATTCCTTTTATATCGTGATCGCGATACGATGTTAGTGAAAGGGAAAGAAGAAGTAGCATTAGAGAATAAACAGGTCCAATACGAAGGGTAAAACAAATCCCAGTTAAGTGAAAATTAAATCACTTTGCTGGGATTTTTTTATGATTTTTAAGCTAAACAATTCCTTCTCACTTATTCATTGGCTTTAATTTCAGATACCTTTTCAAAAAATTTGCCGCTTTCCTGTAACGAAGAATATGATCCGTGGCTCCCAATAGTTAGCCATCATAATTCCCACCCTTTCGTCCGTATATGATATATTAATTAATAAGAGTAATATTTTTAATTTTCACTATTATGAGTAAAGTAATTTGAAAACGCGTTATACAAAGTGACTATCTCTTTAGTCGGAGAAGGAAGGAGACGAATATCAAACATGCAAAATGAAGTTAAAGTGGCCGCCATTCAATTAGAACCGAAAATTGGTGACCTACACGCAAACTTAACAGCATGTGAAAACATGGCTAATGAAGCGGGGGAAAAAGGCGCGAAATGGATTATCCTTCCTGAGTTTTTCACGACAGGAATGGCCTTTAACGCTAAGATTGTTGATGCAATCCAGTCGCCAAATGGTCCAGCGTTTAACTTACTCTCAAGTTTAGCAAAGCGTCATAACGCGTACGTTGGCGGTTCTTTTATTGTTAGGGATGACGACAATGCTGTTAGAAATGCATTTTTCCTCGCGTCTCCTAATGGCATTGTCGGTAGACACGACAAAGACATTCCAACGATGTGGGAAAATTGTTTTTACATAGGAGGGACGGATGACGGTATACTTGAATTGGAGGATCTATCCGTCGGTGTTTCTTTGTGCTGGGAATTTATGCGGTCGCAAACCGCGCGTCGATTACTTGGAAAAGTTGATGTTGTCGTCGGAGGTAGCTGTTGGTGGAGTGTGCCACCATGGCTACCAAAGTCTGTGACGAAGCGTTGGGAAGAAAAAAATGAACGAACGGCTCATGAATCCGTGAGAACTTTTGCAACGTACGTCGGAGCACCGATTATCCACGCCGCCCACGTTGGGGAAATTGAATGCCCATTACCATGGATGCCAATGAATTATAAAGGACATTATGAAGCAGGAACAATGATCGTTGACAGTGAAGGGAACACGATTGCTTTTCGTGATCGCCATGAGGGTCAAGGTATCGTCATCGGTAATGTCAAGATTGGACGTACAGCACCGAAGCAGGACATACCAAATAAATTTTGGTTACATGACCGTGGACCCATTCCAACATTCGCTTGGAATTATCAGCGTTTCTATGGAAAAAGGTGGTACAAAAAGAATGTTGCTATGAAGAACTAAAAAAGAGAAAAAACTAAGTCCATAAATCAAATCCCAGTTAAGTGTAAATAATCACTTAGCTGGGTTTCTCTTATGATCCTCAAGTAAACATTTTATTCATAAATCAGCGATTCCTCTAATAATTATAAATGATAGTAAAATTGAAAGAGGTGGCGATGATTAATTTTAATCATGACAGTCAAGGTTATGTAGAAGCGACATTTAGGGCATTAACAGATGCTCTATTACCTAATGTGACCTATCATGATTCAAGCTTCCATGTAGAAGAGTCGGACTTAGGCGTTCATAACTACATGATATATTCCTTCAATCATTATGTGACCATTCAAAAGCAACTTAAACAATTAACGATCCCCCTTTCTTACCCAACAGCTTTATTACTAGATGCTGCCGCAACTCAGCTTGTCGTAAGAGGCGAGCTTCAACCCAGTACTAAACCTCAATTCCCAAAAGGAGGAATGTTTTCTCATCTTTCAAAACTCTATCAACTGAAAACATTAACCGCATTAGAAAACATAGAATTAGATCTTTATTTATTACCAGCTCCCTTTCAAAACAATGCAGGCTTAATTAAATTTATAACGGATGCTCTAAACCGTTTTGCTCTGTTAGGATTTTATTCTGAATGGTCTGCCTATGGTACAACACGTCTATATCCACCCCAAGAACGTCGATTAGAATATTTTCCAATTAGCTGGGAAGAAGTTGGTTATCCTGGTGTTGCATTAGGTTACCGTGATTTTAGGGGATTTTTAATAACGATGGTAGAAGTGAGGGGAAGGAATGACAAGAAAGTATGATGCGATTGTTATCGGAGCTGGTGGTGGAGGACCAGTTATTGCAAAGGAGCTAGCGGAATTAGGTGTTCGCGTATTAATCCTTGAGGCAGGTCCGTGGCTTGGAAATAAAAAATGGCCTGAACCGAATAAAGAGCGCGGAGCAAAAGAAAGCTCGGACCCAGCGGATTTAGACGGTTTTTTATATCGGAAGCAAATTACGAGACTTGAAAATGATATGGATGATCCTGTTACGGGGAAATTTCGCTTCGGATCAGCCGATCGCCGACGTAGTCCGTGGTTTCGACATTTACCAGATCAAGCGTTTATATGGCAAACAGCTGGGGTAGGTGGAAGTACACTTCATTACTATGCAAATTCGTTACGCGCCTTTCCTGAAGCTATCAATCGAGAGTGGCCAATTAGTTATCGTGAACTCATACCGTATTATGAAAAAGTTGAAGCAACATTACCCGTAGAATTTGCCCCAACGACATCGAAGGAAGCCCTATTTTACTATGCGGCTGAACGGGCTGGTTTTTCTCAAAATCGGACCCTTGATGTGACGAGTAGCGGTTATCGCCCTCAGCCGAATGCTATTTTACCACCGAATGAAAATTTAATGAATCCAAATTATTCTTTAGAACAATTAAGTCATATGGAAGGATGCACACTTAGCGGACATTGTGGGCAAGGCTGTCCATATGGTCCCTCTTATGATCGCATGGCGAAACGTTCAACAAATGTTAGTTATATCCCTCTGGCCATGCAAACGGGCAATGTAACGATTAGGCCGAATACCTTTGTAACAAAAATATTAACTGAAGACGGAAAATATAGAGATAAAAGCGCAAAAGGTGTTCAAATACGGGATACTTGGACTGGTGAAACAGAAGAGCTCTATGCTGATACAATCGTTATGGCTGCGGGATGTTTTGAGACTCCTCGTTTATGGCTAAATTCCAATTTACCGTATAACAAATGGGTCGGTCGGGGGCTGACGAATCACTACATGGATTTAGTAGCAGGAACGTTTGATGAGGAGACTTTGATTGATGCTATAGGAAGCCCAGCCGTTAATCCATTTATTGGGCATACTTCAGGAGCACGACTTGACTATCCTGGATTAGGTATGATTGAAAATTTAGGTGAAAGTCCTGGTCTATCTGCCATGCAATTATTCGGCTTTAGTCAACACGGTTATAATGAACTCGAAAAGCCAGACTCAAATCTTTGGGATACAGAAGGAAGACTCGTTGGCACCGAATTACATGGATCAATGAAAGATTACGTTCGGACATTAACCCTTCTTGTAGTGACCGATGATGAAGTAGATTATGAAAACCGTGTACAATTAGATCCGAATATTAAAGATGAACACGGACCAGTCCCTCTAATCCATTACAAGCCGACAAACGTATCAAAAAAACGTAGGGAAAAACTTACGAAAATTGCAACAGATATGTTACGAAGTGCAGGAGCTAAAAAAATTCACCGAGCAGATCTTCCGCCTAATTATTATATCCATATACAAAGTACGATGAGAATGGGTTACGTCGTTGATACGAACTGTGAAGCCTTTCAAGTCGAACGCCTATTTATAGCAGACAATAGTGTGCAAGTAAATAGTTTAGGAGGACCAAACCCAACGATGACAACCCAAGCACTTGCAACTAGAACAGCGGAAAAGTTAGTGGAGAAATATTTTTAAACTTGACAAATAAATAATAGAAATAGGATTAGAACTTCAAACAATCAATTAAGGAAACGTTTGGCTATATAAAAGATTATTTAAGGGAAGAACAATAGGGCGTAACTGGTACCCCTTAGAGGTGGAACACTAAAACGGGTATGAATTCACATATGAATTTGTGCCCTAATTTTTATTGTTATTCCAAGGCCTGTCTGAAATTTAGCCAAGTTTTTGTATCTCCTATTAACTTTGACAATAAGAGTGCAGCTCTATTAAGAGGAATATCTCTCCATATGTTGTCTATATAATTTCCACTCGCCCTCTTCCTTTTTAAATATTTCTATTGTCAGAGAACTTGCTACTTTTTCACCTGATAAATAAAAGTTAATAATGGATGACAGTATAATTTCATTTTCTGACCGAAGACTGTGAGTTAAATCATTGTACTCCCATTTTGGGTTTTTACCTTTAAATGAGTTAATAGTTTCAACATTTGATCTTTTATAAGAATCTCCGTTATAAACTTCGTAGTCTCTATCATTGTAGTACCCGAAATATCCTATAAAGTCATCTGATACCCACTGATTTACTTTATTCACATTACTGTTGTTTAAATCATAACGGTACTCTTCAATTGCTTTAATAGCTTTATTAAGCATTTTTTACCTCCTATTAATTTTTAAGAATAATTCCTTCTAAAAACTTCCTCTTTATAATTTTCAACAATAAAAGGGACAAATCCTTTTTTAAGAAAAGTCCCCGTTAGCTTTAATCTGCTTTTTCTTTATAAATAACCATTGTTCTAAAAATGACAAAATGAATTTTATATCTACTATTTCAATTTTGCACCTCTGAAGAGATCCCTTTACAATAGGTCGTTCTTCCTTTTTTTCATTGAATAAGACTATTTGATCTTGTCAATCAAAACTTAAGTAATAGCTAAAACCCCTTCATAAGTCTCTTAAATTGACATATTTTTAAAAATTCTATAGACCTTTGCCTCGGACAATGAGGAATTATTCACTAAAACAATCGGATTTGTACTGATTACCTTCAAATTGCATCAAATAAACAGAATCTCCCGCCATTTATTTACGTCCAATCTAAAAATGACAAAGACTATCATCCTAGTAAATAGGACTAGTAAAAAGGCAAGAAAAATGTAAAACTATGATGAAATATTAGGACGATATATTCAAAATTAACAGAATATATTGACATTACATCTACTCCTTCCTATACTATGCGTGAAATTTGTAAGTGCATCTCAGGCATAAGGTCGGACAAGCTGCAACAGCGACATAACACTCTTTCAAAATACTCCACGGATTGACTCCATTGTTAACCTTTCAACTTCTGGTTAGTTTTCAAATATCTTTTTGTTTCATTTGGTTTAACAGTAGGTTTTTAAAATCTACTTTAAACAATAAAAATTTTTAAGGAGGAGAAAACGTTTATGGCTAAAAGGCAAGTTCGGGTTTTGAGTGTTGTGACAATCATCATGATGTTTTTCACACTCTTTACACCTGGATTCGTTGGGGCTCAGACTATGAAAGAGGTCTCAACTGCACTGAATGACACAACGGCCACGACAGAACAAAAATTAAGCCAGAAGCTTCAAGAAGAATTTTCAGACAATGAAAAAGTGACGTTTCTTGTAAAATTTAAGGAAAAGGCCGATCCAGTTAAAGCCTCACAAGAAGCGAAGCAAAATGCAGAAAGAGCAAATCTATCGGCTTATCAAGTTGAACATGCACAACGTTCTGCGGTCATTTCTGAATTGCGATCAGTTGCTCTTGAATCTCAGGCAAACGTTTTAGCTTATTTAGAAGAAGAGAGTAAGCATGGGGAAGTTGAAGATATACGAGAGTTTTACATCGTTAATGGAATTGCAGTAACAGCAACGAAAGAAATCGCAGAAAAACTAGCATCTTTTCCAGAAGTCGAAAAGATTCTTCCGAACGAAACGCGTCAGCTTATTTCAAACGTTGATGTTGGAGCTTCTATATCTTCCGCAGTAGAAGCGGTTAGTGTGGATACGGAAGAAGCACCTCAAGCTGACACTCAGAATATTGAGTGGAACGTTGATCGAGTTAATGCGCCTGACGTTTGGGCAATGGGAATTGACGGAACAGGCGTCGTTGTAGCTAGTATTGACACGGGAGTAGATTGGGAACATCCAGCGTTAATGGACAAATACCGCGGTTACAATCCAGGAACAGGTGAGGTCGATCATACGTATAGCTTTTTTGATCCAGTAAATGGTAGAGATGTTCCGTATGATCATGACGGACACGGTTCACACGTAACTGGAACGATGGTTGGTTCTGAACCGAGTGGTAGTAACCAAGTTGGGGTTGCACCAGGGGCTAAATGGATATCTGTTCAAGGCTTTACGGAAAGCGGTGGACGTGACGCTGATTTAATTGCTGGAGCACAGTGGCTAATGGCTCCAGGTGGTGATTCATCGATGGCTCCAGATGTTGTAAATAACTCATGGGGTGGCGGACCAGGAATGGATGAATGGTACCGTGATATTGTCATCGCATGGAGAGAGGCACAGATTTTCCCTGTATTCGCTGCTGGAAATACGACATTATTTAACCCAGGTGGACCTGGATCGATTGCAACACCAGCAAATTATCCAGAATCTTTCGCAGTCGGAGCAACAGATATTAACGATAATTTAGCAAGCTTTTCATTAAGAGGACCTTCACCTTATGGAGAGATTAAACCTGATATTTCAGCTCCAGGTGTAGCGGTCCGTTCGTCCGTACCTGGTGGTTATGCGGCTTATAATGGAACATCGATGGCTGCCCCAGCAGTTTCAGGTGTCGTAGCTTTGTTAAAGTCAGCTAATTCAAGTATGGATGTTGATTATATTGAAGAAATCTTAATGGATAATGCAACACCAATGACGAATGATGAATACCCAGAATCACCGAACAACGGTTACGGTTATGGGTTAGTTAATGCTTTTGAGGCTGTTTCGCAAGTTGCAGATGGCTTAGGTTCGATTGAAGGGCAAGTCACAACAGAAGGGGAAGATACAGAACCTCCAACTTTCAATCATGATCCAATAACAGAAACATTTTCATTCGTTGATTTAGATTTAACAGTTGAAGCAACGGATGATATTAGTGTGACAAATGTTGAATTAAACTATCAAACGATGGATGGAAGCTGGCATACCGTAGAAGCGGATCGAATTAGCGGCAACCATTTATCGGGTGAGTTTAGTGCTAACATTCCAGGTGAGGATATTGAAGTCGGAACACTCACCTATTATTGGACGATTCAAGATTTTGGACAAAACACTGTTGAAAGCGAGCATTATGCTGTAGAAGTTAAGCCTGGTATTACGAACGGTTACTCTCAAGATTTCGAAACGGATATTGATGGCTGGGATTCTTTCGGTCAAAATAACGTTTGGGAATGGGGCGCACCTACATCGGGACCAGGAGAAGCAGTATCGGGTGACAATGTTTTTGCAACGGATTTAGATAATCTTTATCCAAATAGTATGGATGCAACGCTCGTCATGCCGCCAATTGATTTACCAGATGAGGGTGAGTCATTTTTACAATTTAAAAATTGGTATAACTTTGAGCAAGCAGCATCTGGTACAGCCTATGATTACGGTGAAGTCGTTGTTTCAACAGATATGGATGAATGGACGGAAGTGCTAACCGTAGTCGGTCAATCAGCTGGTTATGAAAATGTAGAAATAGATCTATCCGAATATATCGGTGAGAGAATTTACGTCGGGTTTAGAGCTTACTCGGACGGAAGTGTTCAAAGAGATGGCTGGTACATTGATGACGTTGCTCTTTCTGCAACATCCATTTACGATGATGATGACGTACCACCAACTTATGAGCATGAATCCCCACAAGTTATTTATGAAGGTATGAACTTTGTCTTAAATATTACAACTTTTGATGATATTCGTGTAGGTTCAGCTACGTTAAGCTATTTAAATCGTAATGACGAATGGACTGATTTAGAGGCAACTCTTACAGAAGGTGGCGGCACTTCAGGCGTTTATTCTGCCACAGTTCCAGGTGAAGACGTAGTCGGTGACTCATTCACTTATCGCTGGGTCATTACTGATTTTGCTGGGAATGAAACCATTAGTGATGACTATGTGTTAGATGTTGAAGAAGGAATTACAGTCGGTTATTTTGAAGACTTTGAATCCCATCCAGTCGGCTGGACAACTTTTGGTGAAAACAATGTTTGGGAAAGAGGTATACCAACATCAGGGCCAGAAGAAGCGGTTTCTGGTGAAAATGTATATGCCACAGATCTAGCTGGAAACTATCCGAACCGAATGGATGCTTATCTACAAATGCCAGTTGTAGTTGTACCTGAAGATGGTGCAAATCTAGAATTTAAGAGCTGGCATGATTTTGAACAATCAAGTGCCACAGGTAGGGCATGGGATTATGGGCATGTCGTCGTATCTACAGATGGTGAAACTTGGACTGATATTTCCATGGTTCAAGGTGAATCTAATGGATATGAAGACATCGTCGTTGATTTATCAGAATATAGCGGTGAACGAATTATCGTTGCCTTCTATGCTTATTCGGACGGCAGTATAACTCGGAATGGCTGGTATATTGACGATGTTCAAATTACAAGTCGTTCAGATTCATCAGGAAGAATTATTGAACTTCCAGGAAGAATTGATTTACCGAATAATGCAGGATTAAATGCTTTCCCAATTGTTGAGAAGCAAGAAAAATTAGCACCTACACCTCAAGAAGAAGTGACTGATTCAGTTGCTAAAGAGAGTGAAGTAGAAGGGGCCATTGAAATAAGTGACGCTAGTGGTCTACCATTAAGCGCGCAAGTAACTGTATTAGAAACTGGTCGCTCAACGTTAACAAATCCGGCAGATGGATCTTATTCGTTAGTCCATGCTGAAGGGGATTTCACGTTAAGAGCTGAAACTTACGGATATCAATCCCAGGATCAATCTGTAAGTGTATCTGAAAATGGTGTGACAGAAGCGAATTTCGTATTAGAAGAGCTACCAAAAGCAACGATTAACGGAACAATCACTAATGCAAACACAGGTAATCCTGTCTCTGATGCAACGATTTTACTCGTTGAAGATGCAAATGTTGAACCTGTTGAGACAAATGAATCAGGTGAATTTTCGTTAACGGGTTACCATGGTGATTATACGTTAAGAATTGTTGCAAACGGTTATTATTCAACGGATGTTGCAGTCACATTAGATGGTGACTTACAATTAGATATTGAATTAGAACCGTTCTATACGATACCAGGAGATGAAATTGGTTATGACGATGGTACGGCAGAAAACGCTCGTGTATTCTATGATGCTGGAAACGCATGGGCAGTAAAAATGTCGCTCCCTGAAGGTAAGGAAAGAGCTATCGTCACAGATGGAGTCTTCCAATTCCACGGCACAGATTGGCCAGTACCTGGTGATACACCATTTGCTGTTGAAGTTTACTCAGCAGGTGAGGATGGTATGCCAGATGAAAGATTAGCTGGACCAATTGAAGCTGAGGCTGTTCGTAGCCTAGATGAATGGACAGTTGTTGACTTAAGAGAACACAATATTCAAGTTGAAGGCGACTTCTTTATGGTTTACGTTCAAACAGGTCCTAATCCGAACGCACCTGGACTTGCAACAGATGAAGATGGACCAAATGCTCAGCGGAGTTACCAACGCGTTGGCGGAGCATGGTCACAGTCACCTGTTTCTGAAGGTAACTATATGATTCGTGCTCGTGTCGCTTATGAAGTCGAAAACCCAGTCATCACTTCTCCAGGGGAAGACTTTGTAACGAACGAATCTGAATTAACGGTGTTAGGATTAGGAACCCCATCGACATCCGTTAAATTATTAAACAATGATGAAGAGTTCGGGATCGCCGAAGTTGGAGACGATGGTGAATTCTCCTTTGACATTCAATTAAATGAAGGGGAAAATGAGCTCACGGCAGTGACGATGATTGATGGTGAAGACGCTAAATTCTCCGATCCAGTTACAGTCGTTTTAGATACGATATCCCCTGATTTAACGATTACTAGTCCAGCTGATGGTGATCGAACAACTCGGGAGACTGCAACGATTGAAGGTACCGTAATTGATGATTATTTAGACAAACTTTATGTCAACGGAATGGAAACCGATGTATCCGATGACGGTGAGTTTTCTAGACGGATTATTTTGAATGAAGGTGAAAATATCGTTGAAGTAACTGCTACAGATTTAGCTGGAAACCGTTCAACGGAGACGATTACGATTTATGCAGATTATACACCACCTGTTATCGAAAACTTAACGCCAGTTGAAGATCAACATGTTAAAGTCGGACAAACAGTCGTTATTGAATTCGATAGTGAGCCAGGATTACGTTCGACATTTATGATTCATATGCCACTAACGAATATTCAAACATCGAATGCGACGGAATTACCGATGCTTGAACTTTCAGATGGTCGTTATATCGGTTACTGGACTGTTCCGGATAATCTACAAGCTGAAGGTGCAGTTATTGAAGTAAAAGCTGTTGATTCTTTTGGTAACGAAACTCGAGCCCAAGCCGATGGTAAAATTTATATTGTTACAGATGACGATGAAGAAGATGAAGACGAAGACGATCACCCTGGAAAAGGAAAGGGTAAAGGTAAAGGTAAAGGAAAAGGCAACGGCAACAATGGAAAAGGAAATAACGGCAAAGGTAACGGTGGAAACAACGGTAACGGCAACGGAGGAAATAATGGCAACAACGGTAACGGTAAGGGCAATAACGGAAATGGAAATTAATTAAATAAATGGGCAGGCTTTACGCTTGCCCATTTATTTGTACTTTAAGATGATTGATCTTTCTTCCAAGGCGGATCACCTCGGTGGGCTAGACGATTCACTTTATAGACGACAAAAGGGATGAAGAATGAAAGAAAAGCACAGAACAGTTCAAAGGAATCGGGTAGATGCTCCTTTATAAAAACCATCAAGGCTTTTCACCTCCTCTTGTCACATTTATCGTACTTCCTTTACTAGCTGCTTTAATATCGATATTAAAGTCGATATCACTTTTTGAAAAATAATGTTCCCCTTGCTCCCAATTATTCTTAATTTTATTCCATAGTTTGAAATGGTGTCCTTCTAAATGGGCTTGGAAAAGGAGAATATCTGTTTTTAGTTCTTTTTGTGATTTTTCAATAGTTTTCTCAACTATGTTTTTTACTTCTTCCTCGATGATTGGTTCAAGCTCATTAATATCGAAAGGTGTGTTATCAATATAGCTTTCCACTAATTCAGCACTTGCGCTTATATTGATTTGAAATTGTAAGTTTGGTAAATCACTTTGAATTAATTTAATTGAGCTATTTACTTCATGTAATCGGACGACCATCATGTTTTCATCAATCGGAATTGGTAAAGCACCAGTTGCTAATTCGCCAAGTATTAAATAAAGTCCTTTCGCTTCCTCATCCGTTAAGGTTCCAACCATTCGTTTTTCGTAACTATTGTAAACGGCAGCACCGCTATTTAAAATACTTTGTTGTTCAGAATAGGCAGATAATAACGGCGCAGCAAAACTAATGTCACCGATTAAATATTCTTGAAGATTGCCAATTGTTAGTGGCGGAACTGCTTCACCACTTTCATCGTTTTCCATGAGGGTAGAAATATAATAAGAGGGTAGACGTGTATGCTGGGGTGCGATATTTAACAATTCTGCTGCATGATCTTTCGCAACGGCAAACAGCATTCCTCTGCGCATATTTTGGCCTCTAACGAACACATCAATGATTCGATTTAAAACTTCTTTTTGCCTTATTACTTTTTCCGATATAATGATTACTTGAAGATGCTGACTCGACAGCTTTCGGTTAGCTAATTTTGATAATTGTTGGTAGGAATAATTTAAACTCTTGTTAACTTCCGAAATGTTTCTGAAAGCAACATTATTGCTGACCTCTTGGCTACTTGGTGTTTGAATGCCTGATGGGACGACGAGCTGAGCTGTCAGACGAAGGT
>CALKAL010000079.1 GCA_937983065.1 uncultured Bacillaceae bacterium
GTAAAATTGAGCATAAGCGAGGAAATTTGAGCATAAACAGAAAAATTTGAGCATATTCCTCCACCTCGAATATACCGTCATGAAAAGTTAAGCTGTGTTACATTAGTGAGCACTTATCAACCCGATTTCGTTTTTTTCGCAGGGGCTTTTTTCTTCGTTGTCTTCTTCTTACCTGTTTTCTTCAATGACTTTTCAAGGGCTTCCATTAAATCCATGACGTTATCTTGCTTAGCTGGTTGTTTGCCCGTTGTCACTTCTTCGTTTTGACGTTTCTTTTCAATTAATTCAAGGAGTGCAGTTCGGTACTCATCCGTATATTTTTCTGGTTCAAACTCGGTCGTTAACTGATCAATTAACAGTTTAGCTGTATCTAATTCTTTTTTAACGACTTCAACTTCTTCTGGAACATTTGGAACATCTTTAAAATCTCGCACTTCATCTGGGTAATGAATCGTTTCCATCAATAGCGTATTATTATAAACCCGTAGTACCGCTAAATGTTCTTTCGAGCGGATCGTTATTTTTGCTACACCGATTTTACCTGTATCGTTTAACGCTTCTCTTAATAACGCATAAGCTTTCACACCTCCATCGTTCGGAGATAAATAATAGCTCCGGTTAAAATAAATCGGATCAATTTCTTCCAGCTTTACGAAATCAACTATTTCAACAGACTTATCTTCATTTTCTTCTTTCAATGCTTGTAGGTCTTCTTCTTCTAAAACGACAAATTTATTTTTCGTATATTCATACCCTTTAACGATGTCATCTTGCTCCACTTCTTTATCACAAACTGGACATACTTTTTCATATTTAATCGGTGAGTGACATTCTTTATGCAAATTCCGGAGCTTAACATCTTTATCCTCTGTTGCTGAATGGAGTTTAACAGGAATATTGACTAAGCCGAAGCTAATCGTCCCTTTCCACATCGTATGCATAGCGACCATCTCCTTTTCTTTATATCGTTTGTTTATTTTTAATAAAAATTCACGTTCAGTAAAAATTAGTAGTAACGACTGTCACGTTAAGAGGTGGATCAATGCCGTTAAAGCCAATCATTCCATTTGAACCCGTTTCCGCTGAAAAAATTCCTGAAGGGCCTGATTGGATTTATCAAGTAAAATGGGACGGGGTGAGAGTATTAACTTATTTTGATGGTAAAAAAATAAAGCTTTTTAATCGCCATTTAAATGAAAGAACCTCCATTTTTCCAGAGCTTAAAGCAATAAAATCTCACCTTTCAGCTAAATCATTTATCATTGATGGAGAAATTATTGCCCTAAATGAAGAGGGTAAGCCGTCTTTTCATGAAGTGATGCGGCGGGATAGTATTAGGCGAATCGAGCGGGTTAACGAAATGGTTGAAATCGTTCCAATCTATTACATCGTTTTTGACATTATTTTTTATAATGGGAAGTGGATTAATGAACAACCATTAAAAGAAAGGCTCGATTTATTAACGGAAATTATGAAACCGAATGACCAATTCCAGCTTATACCGAGTTATGATGAAGGAAAAGATTTACTCACAGTTACGAAAGAGCATGATTTAGAAGGGATTGTCTGCAAAAAGCTTTCAAGCAACTATATTATAAG
>CALKAL010000080.1 GCA_937983065.1 uncultured Bacillaceae bacterium
ACGAAAAGACCCTATATGATGGCGATGACTAAAAGTTCAACTTTTAGTAGTTAACTCCCATCATTTAGGGTCTTTTTATTACAAGTAAAGTTAATCGGTACTGTTTTCCTTTTTAGATTGGTCACTATTCAGATCTTTATCAGGAATTGGATCAACTTTATGCTCATAAGAATAAGCTTTAGATATCGTTACAACGGACGCAATTAAAACGATAATACTGATGACAATGGCGATGAGGAAAATTTCCCAAAACATATCATTGACTCCCCTTTATACCTTCCCTTTTACATTTATTATAAAACATAAAAATTGTCGTTTCAATGATTGCGATTTCGATTTTTCCGATTTCCTGAAGCTGACCGTCTTCTCTGATTTGACCGTTCATAATTTCTTTTGCGATCCCGACCTCTTTGATTTTGCCTCATATTACTTGGCTTTTTAACCCGTAAAGGCGAGACATCAGTCAATTTTACCTTCACTTCATTCGGTTCTTTAGCTAATAATTTTAAGGCTGCTGCGACGATATCAATTGAAGGATATTCGTCGATTAGCTGTTCCGCAATCGATTTATACTCTTGAAAATCATTTTTTTCAATCGTTTCTATAATTTCCTTTTTCGAAGCTTGTTGAATGCCCTCTATTACATCATCATACGATGGGATAGGTTTTTTCGTCATTTTCTTTTTCGTTAACTGTTCAATATTCTTTAAATGTTCAATTTCCCGCGGTACGACAAATGTATACGATTGCCCCTTTTGCCCAGCTCTTCCTGTACGTCCGATACGGTGGACATAGCTTTCGGGATCTTGTGGCAAGTCAAAATTATAAACGTGGGTCACCCCAGTGATATCAAGTCCTCTTGCAGCCACATCCGTAGCGACCAAAATATCTGTATCTTGCTGCTTGAAACGACTAATAACCCGCTCTCTTTTAATTTGCGGAATGTCACCGTGAATGCCTTCCGCCGAATAACCCCGTTTATTAAGCCCTTCTGTCAATTCATCGACTCGTTTTTTCGTCCGACCGAAAATAATCGCCAAATCTGGAGATTCAATGTCTAATAAGCGACAAAGGACATCGAACTTTTGACTTTCTCTAACTTCTAAATAAAACTGCTCGATGTTTGCAACGGTTAATTGCTTCGCTTTCACTTGAATCAACTTTGGTTCATCCATGAAACGTTCGGCTAAATTTTGAATACGTTTCGGCATTGTGGCAGAAAATAGTAATGTTTGGTAACCCTTTGGAATTTCCGCTAAAATCGCTTCGATATCCTCGATGAAACCCATGTTTAACATTTCATCCGCTTCATCAAGAACAACTGAATCTACATCTTGTAAGCGAATCGTCCGTCTTCTAATGTGGTCTAACAATCTTCCTGGTGTAGCAACGACAATTTGTGGCCGTTTTTTCAATGCCCGAATTTGCCGGTTAATATCTTGTCCACCGTAAACAGGAATCGTTCTTATACGTTTTAAATTACCAATTCGATTTAACTCCTCAGCGACTTGAATCGCTAATTCCCGTGTTGGACAAATGACAAGTCCTTGAACTGACTGAGCTGACTCATCAATCTTGTTAATCATCGGTACACCAAATGCGGTCGTTTTACCTGTTCCTGTTTGTGCTTGTCCAATTAAATCTTTTCCAGTAATCGCTACTGGAATCGACTGAGCTTGAATCGGTGTTGGATTTTCAAACCCCATGTCAGACAATGCTTTAATAATTCTTTCATCAACTTTAAAATCTTGAAATGCTGTCAATCTGTTTCCTCCTAAATTGTTTCTATTGGCTTTGAGTTATATATGATGTTCATTATTGTTCTTCATATTTTTTCCCAATTTCATAAAGACAATTCAGTATAACCTTATCTTTCATGAAAGTCAAAATAATTACGTGTCTAACAATTCCTTAGCAAGCTGTTCTAAGACGACATCATCTAATGGCGGGTTATGAAGTCCAGCTTGGGCATCGCGAAAATATCGTTCAAAGGAATAAGATTTAAATAAGCCCCTTCCCCCTGCAATGCGCATTGCTAAATCGACAATTTTTTTCACATCATTCGTAATACTCACTTTAACAATACCGAGCTGTTGATCAAGCTTCAGTCGCTCATCTGGCCGTTCATCCCACCGTTTCGCCAAGCTATATAATAAATGACGCGAACGCATTAATAATAACTCCATCTCACCAATTTTTTGCCGGACGTTTGCTGTTTTTGAAATCGGGTGGTTTAAACTATTCGGCGTAAAAGAGGTCGCAAAATCAATCGCATCATTTAATGCCGCCTGTGCAATTCCTAAATAGCAGGCTGGAATATGTAAAAGCCAGCCTTTAGATGTCGGTTTTCCACCTATTTTTTCAACGTATCGATTATCCTCAACACGAACATCATTTAAAATTAAATCATGACTTCCTGTACCTCTCATCCCTAAAGTATCCCACGTCGGGTCTACTAATAATCCTTCCCTGTCTCGGTCAATTAAAAACCACCCAACTTCATCCGATTCCTCAATCGTTGCAGAAACGATGACGTAATCCAAATGATCCGCTGCCGTTGTAAAAGTTTTTCTACCGTTAATGACATAATGATTTCCTTGTTTGACCGCTGTTGTTTCGGGCTTTCCTCCTCTTGTCGGGCTACCAGTATTTTTCTCCGTTGATGCTCTGTTGACAATTTTTTGTTCCCTTACTTCATGAGCAAGAAATTCGTAATTTTCTTTTGACCACGTCTCATTTTCGCTTAAATCAAAAATAACTCCTAAATGCCAGCCAATTGAAAGAGCTGCCGCTGCATCCCCTTCTGCAATTTTTTCATGCATAATTAACCATTCATATAAAGACAATCCATCACCGCCGTATTTTTCAGGCAATGTGACACTCACATAATGATAATCCTTTAAAATATTGATTGAATATTTTAATAAGCGCCCTGTTTGATCCGCTTCTTTCGCATATCGTTTTAACTGGTTAGAAATCGTCGACGCCCGTTCGTAAAGTTGTACGTGTCTGTCATTTTCTAAAAATAAAAGTTTTTTTGTACTTACCATGACCATAGCACTCCTTTGCACTTATAACTTACAATATGATTTTTCATTTAAAATGTTTAACGGACTAAGCCGGTCAATGACAAGAAAAAACTGGCTTATATTTAGCCAGTTCTCGATACAAAGGAGATGATGTGCAAAGTTTATGCCTTACTTAATCGTTCTTTATTCGAAAGTAAAAGTAACCCAATCATTAGAACAACTAACCCAACAATCGTAAAAAATTTGAAGGACTCCTTTAACAAAAACATTCCGAGCAATGAAGCAGTGAGGGGTTCTGCTAAAGCTAAGGTGACTGCTGTAGAAGCTTCGACTCTTTTTAGTCCTCGGGCAAATAAAATATATGCTAATGCTGTTGCAATTAATCCTAGATGTAAAATTGATAAGGCACCTGACCATTCAAAAACCCAACTTAATTCAGCATAAAATAAAATTGGGAGTAACATTAGGGATGCGAAACTAAATACGATTGCTACTATGACATCAGGAGAATATTTTTCAACTAAACTTTTCGTCACAAAACTATACATCGCAAACATAAATCCAGCTATTAAAGAAAAACCGACTCCTAATGGATTTAATATCATATCCGTTGGCGTTTGAAACAAAAAGGTACATCCTAAAATGGCTAATGCCGTTGAAATGATCCAAATACGATCAGGCCTTTTTTTATAGACTATCCATTCAATGAAGCCTGCAAAGATTGGGGCACTACAAATCGTAACAACTGTACCAATCGCAACCCCCGTTAATGCGACTCCTGAAAAGAAAAAAGGCTGGTATAAAGCCATCGTTAAAGCACCTAAAAACAAACTTCCTTTAGGTAAATTTTTTAACGATATGCCCTTTTTAAATAAAACAAATAAAAATAAAGCTCCACCGCCAATGAGTAAGCGAAGAGCTCCAATGACTAACGGGGTTGATTCATTTGGAGATAATGCTTGAGCTGTACCCGTAGTCCCCCATAAAATCGCAGCTACTAACACAAATAAAACATACTTATTCATATTTGTGTTTCTCCTCTTTAAATGATTATAAATTCTATTACAACTTATTCATCAATCGGAGTTAATTTTCCTTCAATCTCTTCACGGCGGGGCTCCAAAAAGGGTGGGAGCGCTAATTTTTTCCCTAAATTCGCCTCATCTTCATCCGTAGTAAAGCCTGGTCCGTCCGTTGCCAGTTCATACAAAATATTATTGGGCTCCCGGAAATAAGCGGACTTAAAATAATATCGATCAACATAACCAGAATGACTAAATTTAGATTCCGTTAATAAATCAATATAATCTCGAAGTGCCGCTTCATCTTTGACACGAAAAGCGACATGATGAACACCACCGCGACCTAAACGTTCTTTCGGTAAATCGGGCCTAACGTGGACATGGATCTCTGCCCCCGTTCCCCCTTCTCCCGTTTCATAAACAATAACTTCTTCGTTCGTTACCACATCCTCGTATTCACCAATTCGTTTAAAACCCATTAATGAAACGAGCATTTCTTCCGTCGGCTCTAGTTTTGGAACGGTTAAATGACTCGGACCTAATCCGATAATTTGATGCTCTGGTGGAACGACACTACCTTCCCATTGAATCCCGCCCGCAACTCCTTCATTCGTCTCATCAGATATAAGAATGAGTCGTTGATTCTCAGGGTCGCGAAAAGGTAAGACGAGTCTGCCAAACTGCTCAATCTTCCCGTCATTTTCGACATCGAGATCTTGAAATCGTGTGAGCCAATAGTCGATTGCTACATCATTTTTCACCCGTAAAGAAGTCGCGGAAATACTATTGTTTCCATCATGATTCCGCCCTGCATTCGGAATTTCAAAAAACGTCAAGCCCGTTCCAGGTGAGCCTATTTTATCAGCAAAAAATAAATGATACATGAACGGATTATCTTGATTCACAGATTTTTTCACGAGCCGCATTCCTAATATTTTCGTATAAAAGTCGATATTCTTTTTAGCATTCGCTGTAAACGCTGAGACGTGGTGGATACCTAATAAATTCATCACCATCACCCTTACTTTTTCTTTGCTTTCAGTGTATCAAAAATTATCTCGAATTCAAACTAATTTGCTTCCCCTTCTTAAACGTAATAACCATAATGCTCCTCCAACAATAAGTAAAAGAGCGGTTAATAAATATAGGACTTCTAAGCTTAAAAAATCGACAATGACATAGCCTAAAAGTGGCCCTAAAGCCGATCCGACATCTACCGCAATTGTATATGACGTCATTACCCCAACTTTAGAAGTAGCCGATGCGACATCTGTAGCTAATGAATCTGTCACCGTCATAAAAATAGTCGACATAAATTGAAAGACGAGTAAAAGTCCAAGTAACGTTAGCATGCTTATATTTAACGTAAATAAGTAAAAAAGAATTCCCGTAGCGAAAAAGACGAAAACTAACATCGGAATTCTGCCAATTTTCCCATCAGAAAATTTACCGATTAAAGGTGCTAAAAACGGATCCCAGCCCCACTTTACAGCTTGCAACAGTCCCGATATCGATGCAGCACCGATGACGAGACTGAAGATAACAATGTCTGTCGTTAAATGTATTTCAACGAGATGGCTTAAAGTCGAATAAAAAATTCCCATGACAACCATCGCCATAATAACACCTGTCAGTAGCACCGCCCAGACTTGACGATTTTTCCAATATGACTGTTTTTCATCCGTATTTTCATCAGTTTCCTCATCTTTACCCTTCGTTTTTGGGACATATTTCAAAGCGATTGGTAAGCTCGCCAATGAAATGATTGCAAAAATCGTCGTGACAAAAGAAATACTAACTAAGTCAGCTAAAAATCCACCGGCTAACACACCGACTAAACCACCAAGTCCCCATAAACCGTTATAACGGCCGATTAGTTGACCACGATTATGCGTTTGTGCCACTTCAATGACAGTTAAAAATCCACCGAGTCTTAATAACGACCAAGCAACTCCCCATAAACAACGCATAACTAACAATATGGCAAACCCCGTGAATAAACCGTAAGATAACGTTGAAATACTCGCTAAAATAATCGCAATCGTAACACCCGTTCGCTTGTCTAAATGCCGATAAAACCAGCCGACGAGTGGATTGATTGGTAATCGAATGAGTCGATTTGCAGATAATAATACCCCAACTTGCCAAAGCGATGTTAAACCGAAACTTTCCCAATAGATTGGTAAAACGATAAATAACATCGCATCGCCTAAAATGCACGCTGCCGTGATTAAGGCGATGACAGTTACTCTTCTCTCTTCATTTTTGATAACCATTCTATTTCTCCCCGTTTAATCAGTTAATATAAAAGATTATCATATAATGATGCCTCTT
>CALKAL010000081.1 GCA_937983065.1 uncultured Bacillaceae bacterium
CCTAAATTAACGGTTAAAATAAAATTTATCGAATGGCTTGATGGGAAATCCCTTCGCCAACCGACGATTGAAGCGTTTGTCGATCAAGACCCTTTGCAATGCAAATTACCAATTTTGAAGGATGAGTAAAACATGATGAAACAGAAACATTTACTTCAAGGGAAAAAATCAAATGGTGTAGGCTATTTTTTCATTTTAGGAATGGACGTCGAGGATGATAAGTTTTTACTCGGCGTTTATAAAAATGATGCGATAAAGCTTGTCGGACGTTTTTCTGAAGGAATGACAGAGACGGAAAAAATGTCCCTAAAGGAAACGATTAAAAAAAACAGTAACAAACATGACGGACAACGGCTTTATATTGAACCGAATCTATGTGTTAAAGTCAAATTCGCTCAACTCAATAATGACGAAATAATTAATCCGCAATTTTTATCCTTTGAATTTCGCATGGACGCTCAAACATGTACTTGGAATAGACTTGTTTTAGACAATCTCGATGTCGACATCACTAGTCGGGATAAACCAATTTGGAATGAGCCTCTATTAAATAAAGAAGATTATTTAATTTACTTATATTATATCTCACCTTATATGCTTCCCTTCTTACGACAGAGAGCGCTCACAGTTAAACGGTATCCCCACGGTGTATCAGGTGAATATTTTTATCAAAAAAACGCTCCTGATTATTCACCAAACTTTATTAAAACAAAAATGATTGATGAAATAAACTACATCGTATGTAATGATCTTAAGTCCCTTCTATGGCTCGGTAATCAACTCGCGATTGAATTTCACATTCCTTATGAAACGATCGACCGAACTAAACCAGTTGAAATTGTATTCGATTTAGACCCACCGAATCGAGACTATTTTCCACTAGCTATCAAAGCAGCCCTTGAAATGAAAAAAATCTTCGAGCAGTTCTCGATTAAAAGTTTTCCGAAATTGTCTGGAAATAAAGGGATCCAAATTCATATTCCGATTCATAAGCTCAATTTGTCCTATGACGAAACGAAGCTTTTCACATCATTTATTGCAAATTATTTAGTCGAGCATTTCCCGAAGGATTTTACGATTGAACGGTTAAAAAAACATCGTGGTAAAAAGCTTTACATTGATTATGTCCAATTTGCTGAAGGGAAAACGATTATTTGTCCTTATTCAGCGAGGGGGACTGAGGAAGGAACGGTAGCAGCTCCGTTATTTTGGGATGAAATTAATTCTCAATTGCAGATTGAAACTTATACAATACCACATGTTTTAACGCGAATGGCAAACATTGATTGCCCGCTTCGAAATTTTTTTACAGAAGAAAATCTAGCCGTGAAACGAGTCATTGATTCGTTAAAAGAAAATGATTGGAAAGCTTTATAACCCGTTAGTTTAGATAAAAAATTGGGTGTGAAGCGATACACTTCAACACCCAATTTTACTTATTTATTCTTCAACTTTTGATTGTTTATAAAGCTGATGTCCGAAAACAGCTGTCCCAGCAATTAAAACGCCTTGAATGGCAGATTGATAGGAAAACCCGAAAATAGCTGTTGTGAAAATTAAGCTTATACCTAATAATATGAGTGGGATAAATCGACTCGAAACAAGCTTAGAAATTTTAATCATTTTGCCTATTATAAGAAGTACAGGGATGAGAATGAGCGCCTCTTCTTTAACATACTGCAAAAATTCCATTCTAAATCCCTCCTTAATTTAACGCAATAAACGCATCAAAACCAGCTCGCTTAAGCTGCGCAACCCGTTTGTCAGCATTTTCTTTTTTTATAAATGAGCCGACGACGACACGATAAAATTGATGTTCATTTATTTCTATTGGCATAATAAATGAATCAAAATGGTTTTTAGCTAATTGTTCCTTCCGATTTTCCGCAAGTTCTCGATTACGAAAAGATCCTGAAACGACGCGATGCATTTGTTCGCGAATTAAATCATCATCTTTTTCTTCCTTTTTTTCTTGAACACCTTCATCACGAAGAATCGCTTGTACGACGCATTCATACATTCCTAAACGATATTGTTCATTATTTAACTGCTTTCGGTTTGGCCCGTCTAAAAAATCGTATTCAACAATCGTCACGCGACACTGGCCCGTTTCCCGATGCATAAAGTAATAGTCTAAGTGATTTCGGTTCGGATAAGTTCGGGTAAATGTTCTTCGATAAGGATAGCCAGCCTTCGTGAATTCTTCCTTTAATAACGATTCGAATTTTCCATCCGCATAAATGCTATGAATAAACTCCGCTCCCCGTCCCCCACCAGCGTTGAAATGATGAGAGATACATTTATCATATTGTTTAACAATGTTTGTCCGTTCAGAATTTGACAATGACGTATCTTGATGACGTGTTAAAGTACTTGATATACCCATTTCATTTAATCTTTCATTGACGTACGTCGCCGCTTCAAGATTCCATACTTTCTCTTCTTGTCCTAAATGAACGGCCCCTGGGTCATAACCACCATGGCCTGCATCTTGTATCCATCGACTCAACATCATACCTCCTTCATGATTATTATATGTTTCGATTGTTTTGAAGTTGACTACTATTAAGGCGCCTCTACTTATTTAATCGACTATTTATTATTAAATGAGTCAATTCTTCTATTAAAAAATTAAAAACTAGGGAAAAATTGATGTCAAAACAACTTCTCAAAATCGCTTGAGCCATTTTGAAGTCATTTTTCATCAAATCTCCCTAGTTTCTATAAACATTTGATAGCTTATTATATTTTTTTCATTCGCTTAAACAGAGCCGAACTAATTAATGTTGTTATAAAAACAATTCCAAATAAAATAAATAACGTGTAGAGTGGAGCGAATCCAGAGCTAGAAAACATAGTTTCTACCGCCTCACCATCGTGAAATATAGATGTTTGTTCCGCTACTCTATTTGCACTCATGCTCAAAATCATACCAATTAAAGAAAATGTGAAGCTATAAATACTTATACTGATTAGTCTCGTTTTAATTGGTTCATCAATAAATTTAACTGCTCTAACTGCTAAAAAGATAATAATGGCTGCAAATAATATCCAAAGTAAAACGGTAATTGTAGATAGTGAGTTAAAAATGTCTTCTCCATTGAATTCTGTGATGTCTTGAGAAATGATTAAGTGATAAAAATAATGGAATGAATCCGAATAGTCTAATCCTGATATGTCCCATTTAATACTAAACGGAACGATAAAACTAATATAAAAAATAAAAATAGCTAATTGAACGATGATAACAAACGGATTCAAAAAGTTAGAACTGCTAGATAGTGATCCAACGTATTCCTCAAGCGAAAAATAAAAGATGATTCCAATGGCTATAAAAGCGATGAAAAGATAAATATAGCTCTGTAACCCTAACTTCATCGCATTCAAATACGTCGGTTGCTTCCGTCGGTCTATTAATAGTAGTACGCATAAAGAACTCAAAAATCCAATTAATAAGGCATGCCAAAATATGTCGGAAACTTGATAACTATAAGATAAATGATTACCCGACTCCTCCAATCCATTCCCTTGAGTTAAACTTATGATTGACAATATAATTGCGTAACTTAGTGAAAATAGTAAACTACTTGATAACTTCCCTTTTACACTTAAAGATTTAAACCATTTATAACAGAGTAAATAGGCACCGACAATTGATAAAACGACTAAAAGAAAATAAAAAGTAATCCCTAAATTAGTTTTAACGGTAGATTCCATATTCGTATAATCGTTGTCTTCACTTAATGTAATAAAAGATAAGTTACTTAATAATAACATCTCGAACGAATTGAAATAAATATCCTCTTCATTTTCTCGGTTATGATAGTAAAGGTAATTTTCTTTAAAAAATTCGATCTGTTTCACGCCGACTTCAAAGTTGTCAATTAAATATATATAGTTCGATTCATTCCAACGATTTTCTTCAGCGATAAACTCTTTCGGAATGATAAAGTGAATGAGCACGCTAAAGATTATAAGTGTTAAAGCAATGACAATTACATTTTTCCATAATAAAGATTTAAATGAACCGTTAAAAGAACTTTGCAATGAAAAAGAATCTTTCGGTTTTACTAAATTTTGATGCGTTAATTTCTCTAAAGACTCCCCACAAAAATAACAATATAAAGCTTGATCTCTCACTTCTGTTTGGCAATATGGGCACGTATTATGTGCTTCGTGATTCATGTTAGGTAAATATGGATTGTCATTATATAACGGTGTGCCGTCGTAAATACAATAATTAGCTTGTTTCTGATGGCTCGCTCCACATTGTGTACAATATTTCAAATCGTCTTCCCCCCTACTCCGCAAGACGTCTCATCCCACAAACGTGACAAAAATTCGCCCGTGCCATATATGAACTTTCACAATGATGGCAACGATCTTCATCTTGTCTAAATGTTTGAGTCACTTCTTTACCACATTGTTCACAAAAGCGGTCTTTTTGGTTTAATTCATTCCCACATTCACAAAGTGGTTGTTCATCTTTAACCGTTTCATAAATGAGCTGATCAATTTTCAAAATCTCGTCCGCAAATTCCTTCAATTCATCACTATAAATATTTCCGTTTCGATATTGCTGATAAATCGATTGACCGAGCTCCGTTAATCGTTTAACTTTTTTACGCTTTAACTGTTCAAGCTGCGTATCTTTTAACTCCTGCAAAGTCATCGCCCCCTTTATCTTTTAATTAGTTTACCATATATCTCCATATGGAATTTAGATAAAATAATACTTTCTTCATTATACAGGAAGTTTTCAAATAAAAAGACGCGCAAATTTAATAAAATGCGCGTCATGAATCTTTTTTATTTTCTTACGTATTATAATAATCGTCCTCTTGTAATTTCGCTTCTGGTAGGAAAAACGAGAAAATTAACGTTAAGATGGCGAAAATAAAGGCGACTAAAAATAAAGAACTAATCCCGTTAGCTAATGATACTTGGATTGCATCTAACCAATCGTTAAACAATGTACTACCTTCTTGCCCGAGCTCCGAAAATGTCTCCCTCACACCTTCCTGGGCTTCATTCGTAATTAATTGTTGTGGATCCATAGCCAGCATTTCTTCTCTTACTGTCGGATCAAGCTGTTCAAGTCCTTTAGGTTCAACTTCTTGATACTTCCTTAAAAATCCCGCGTTTAACAATGAACCGAAAACTGGAGCAGCAATCACCCCTGCAACAGATCTAGAAAATTGTAAGTTCGCATTGACTGCACCCATTTGGCGATACGGAAACGCGTTTTGGACAGAAACGTTCATAATCGGCATTAATGCACCCATACCGAGACCGATAAAAAGCATGTTAATGACGACATAAAGCGTGCTTGTTTCAATTCCCATTTGATTAAAGAAAAATAAACCGACCGCCATTACGAAGGAGCTAACGATAGCAAGTACTTTATATTTTCCTGTTCGGGTTAACATTTGACCTGCAATCGTTGCGGCGATAATTTGACTTAACATAAGAGGTGTCAATATTAAACCACTTTCTTGAACAGATAAGCCGAGTACTCCTTGAATATATAACGGTAGAAACATAATCGTTCCAAAAAGTGCCATTTGGGTCAGTAAAGCTAAAACGACGACGATGGAGAAGGTTCGATTTTTAAAAAAGGACATTTCAATAATCGCATGTTTAATCCCACGCTCGTAAAAGAAAAATGCAATCATCATGATGATGCCGATGACAAGGAATGAGATCACTTGCCAATCTAACCAGCTATATTGATCCCCAACCCATGTTAAGGCGAACATAATTGGTAATAAGCCGACTACGAGTAAAAATGAACCAACCCAGTCAACTTTCACCCGCTCTTTCACTTTAACGACTGGTAATGAGAACCAAACTCCGATTGCTGCTAAAATCGCAAACGGTAAATTCACATAAAAAACCCATTGCCAACCAAATTGTTCAGTAATAAATCCACCGAAAGTTGGTCCGATAATACTAGCCACTCCAAATACAAGGCTCATGACACCCATCCATTTTCCACGTTCTTTCGGGTTGAAAATGTCACCAACCGTTGCATTAGGCATCGTCATTAACGAACCTGCACCGATTCCTTGTATCGCCCGAGCAAAAATTAACCAAGACATACTTTCAGCTAGACCAGCTAAAGCAGAGCCTAGCGCAAAAATAATTAAACCAAAAAAATAAAACGGCCGTCTACCATAAACGTCTGATAGCTTACCGTAAATCGGAATCGTAATGGCTGATGTGATCATAAATGCACTAAAAAGCCAGGAATAATATTCAAATCCACTTAAATCACTAACAATCGTTGGAATTGCAGTCGATAAAACCGTCTGATTCATCGACGCAAAAAACATCGTCATTAGAACAGTAGCTAGAGCCCACCATTTTCTTTTCCCTGTTATTTGATTTGTTGTCTGTATTTTTTTACTTGCCATCTATGTATAATCCCCCAATTTAATTCGTGTTACGAAATATAACCATTTTAACATAGGCAGTTGTATAATGGAAGCGAATAAAATGCGCAATACTTTTTAAATTACACCGCCACTTTTAATACATTATTTTAGACTAGAAAGAAAAATAACACTTCTTTTAATTTTACCTTTATCACGCATCATTTACAAAAATTATATCTTGTTATAGAAGGCATATAAAACCCAAATCTTTAGGAATAAGCCAGAGATTTGTCCTATATAACCATATAAAGCCCAAATCTTTGGGGCTGAGCTAGAGATTTGGCCTTTAAAACTATATAAAACCCAAATCTCACCGCCCGTGTGAAAGATTTGTCCTTTAACCGTTAATTAAAAAAATATGTCACTAACATTTTTAAAAACTCTAAACTAACAGGAGAAATAAGCGGACTCCTCATTTTCCTAAGCGTTAGCTAACAGAACCAAATAACTAAAGGACTAAATTCGTTGTGTTAAAATGGAATTAATATAATAATGGATATAACTCGTTAATTGGAGAAACGATTTAAGGAGGCATGTTTTTCTTATGGCAAGAAAGGGTAAAATGATAAGCAATGAAATTAATAGTGAGTATTTAAATGAAACATTAACAGTCAAACTTTATATCCCAGAAAGTTTGTCTGTATTTGAGAAATTTTATCTTTGTATCATGCTTGATGGGGATGATTATTATCAGCTAGGACGGGCTGCGACTTTAAGTGATCGACTACATGAATCTGGAGATATAACGAATGTTATTTTAGCAGGTGTTCATTATAAAAATCGACACGATCGCTGGGATAAATACCATCCTGAAGGAGAAAAATACGATAGCTTTTTAAAATTTTTACGATTCGAAGTGACAGATGTTTTAACTCAAGTACTCCCAAGTGAACACGTCGAATATGAACGGATTCTTATCGGCGATTCCCTTGCAGGTACAGCATCCCTTTTAACAGCGGTAAAATATCCTAATGCGTTTCAAAAAGTCGTCATGCAATCTCCTTACGTTGATGAGCATGTTCTTAAAATCGTAAATGAAGCAAATGATGAGTTAATCGGTAAAACGATCTACCACACGATTGGTAAAGATGAAACGCTCGTTAAGATGGTCAGTGGTCTTGAAGAAGATTTTCTAAGCCCGAATCGATCATTAAATGAAGTTTTAAAGGAAAAAGTGAACGACTATTTCTACGATGAATTAGATGGGCAACATACGTGGAAACAGTGGCAAAAGGACTTACCGAATGTTTTTAAGCATATATTTAATGATTAATTGTTAATTCGACCGTTTTTTTATTCTATTATTTGTTATAATAAAGAATAACTCTTTTAAACGGATTGTAGTACACATTTTTTATGAACGTTTATTCTTCCTCTAGGTGAACTTTTCGATTAACGACTTAAGTTTTATACTTACTGCATATAAATAATGAAGCAGTTAATTAATATAACTATATTTTTGATATTAATTTAGGAGGGATTTAAATGAAAAAAATGACATACGGCATTGCTATCTTTCCATCCAAAGAAATTCAGGACCTTGCAAATTCCTACCGTATGAGGTACGACCCAGCCTACGAAAAAATACCGCCGCATATTACATTAAAAGAACGCTTTCAAGCTACAAATGAAGAGATCGAGGCAATGATTGACGTGATGAATGAGCTTGTAGAAGATATGGAACCTTTTGAAATTGAGATTAATAAAGTAAGCTCATTTAGTCCCGTCACTAACACGGTTTATTTAAAAGTAAATCCTCACGAACAGTTAACGTATTTAAATGATCAATTACATCAAGGTGTTTTTCCTTCTAATCGAAAATTTTCCTTCGTCCCACATATTACGATTAGTCAAGACTTATCAGACGATGAATTTTCTGATGTGTACGGCAGCTTAAGAATGCTAACCTTCGACTTAAAGGATGTCGTGGATCGTTTCCAATTGTTATACCAGCTCGAAAACGGTTCATGGACGGTACATGAAACATTTAAATTCGGTGAGTAAAAGATGAATATCGTTAAAGTTACGACAAAGCAACAATTGGATGAAGCATTCAACATTAGAAAAATTGTTTTCATTGACGAACAAAACGTACCACCTCATTTAGAAATGGATGAATATGATGACGAAGCGATTCATTTTGTCGGTTATGATGAAAAGGATGAACCAATTGCCGCGAGTCGCCTTCGATTTATTGATGAATGGGGAAAACTAGAACGGATTTGTGTATTAAAAGAACATCGAGGGAAAAATTACGGGAAAGCTCTTATTGAAAAAATGGAAGATTATTTGATTCAACAAGGCGTTAAAAAAGCAAAACTAAATGCACAAAGCTATGCTGAAAACTTTTATGAAAAACTCGGTTATAAAACAATATCTAAACCATTTATAGATGCTGGAATCCTTCACATTACAATGGTAAAAGAGTTAAGCTGACATTTGTCAGCTTTTTTTATCATTAGACGGCAGAGGAACCCTTCTCAAAACACCTTAGTATTTAGGTGAGAGTAGTTCATGGCGTATGCACGTCTCATCTTTTGACCATAATAGTGAAAAAATGTTTAAGGATGATCAGCATGGATTTTGTAAGAATCACAGTTGAAACATTTGTAGGATTTGCTGCTCTTTTCGCGATTACGAAAGTATTAGGTAAAACACAAATATCACAAATTACGCCGTTTGATTTCATTTCCGCTCTTATCTTAGGTGAACTAGTCGGGAATGCTTTGTTTGACCCTGATGTTGGTTTTTCAATGATTTTATATGCGATTTTTTTATGGGGACTACTTATCTATTGTATTGAATTAATTACCCAAAAATACCGCAGAACGAGGGCATTTTTAGAAGGGGCTCCTTCTATCGTCATTAGAAAGGGCAAATTACAACGTGACGTTTTAAATAAGATTAAATTAGATTTGAATCAACTTTTGTATTTATTACGGGATAAGGATGTTTTCTCATTACGGGAAGTGGAATATGCTATTTTGGAAACAAATGGATCTATTAGTGTTCTTAAAAAACATATTTATCAAACACCTGATTACCAATTTTTTAACGCCACGCCTAAACCAATTTATTTACCGACGACAGTCATTTCAGATGGTGAATTCATTGAGGAAAATATCGATGAAACAGAAATTAGTAAGGAACAAATTATAAATGAAGTAGAACAACAAGGGTTAAAAGTAGAAGATGTAATGTATGCAGAATGGGATAAAGAGAACGGATTATATATTATGCCTATATGAAAATTTAGAGGGGCAAGGTTGATTATTGGTAATCATCCTTGCCCTATTTTATTTGAAACATCCAACATTGATGTTGAATGTCATGCTCTATTTTTCCTTCGTTAATCAACAAAATAATGTATGCCGTAATCGCGGTTTTGATGAGTAGAAATTGCGATAGCTCCTTCGTCTCAACATTCATTTCATCACACATCTTTTTAATCAGTTGTTCATGCGTAATACCTTCTGGATGAGCTCCAATTATATTAAACAATCTATGAGCAATCATCTCGTGATATTCTATATTTTTTTGAATTGTATTTTTATAGTTTACTTCAAACAATCCATGTCCAGGTACAGCCCCATCACATGAAATATTCAACAATTTTTTTAAGCTTTGGATTGTATTTTTTGCATCAGTGATATACGGGATTTTGTGGTCGTATAATTGTCCTATTCCAAAATAACTATCTGCTGCAAATAAAATTCCATTTACAAGTACAGCAAGTTGATTATAACTATGCCCCTTTGTTTTAATGAATTCCAAATCAAATTGGTCGATTGTTTGTCTACCTTCTTCGACGATTATATCCACTTCAACTGGGGTTCCTTCCAAAAATTTGTTTCGTAATTCAGGTAGGGGCTCGTTGCCAGAAAACAAATAAATAGGTTCAAGAATGGGATGGGCTAAAATAACTGATTCAAATTGAGGGGCAATCACTTTAACATCATAAGCTTCCTTCAAATAATGAGCCCCGCCGTAATGGTCTGCATGAGCATGGGTAATAAATAAATGAGTAATCGGCAAATGATTTTCTTCTAATTGCCTGACGACTTTACGGATAGAAGATTTATCAATTCCCGCATCAATCATTAACCCTTCATTTCCTTTATGAACATAGCCAATATTAACTCGACTTTCAAAAACATACGTTGATTCATTGAGTTGAACTAAGGTCACATCGTTTGACTCCTTTAAAATAGTTTAAATCCTTTCATTCACGTAACGGCCTTTCAATATCATATCTTTCGGAAAATGATCTCGACTCATACTTGGATTAATGCCTTTAAAATTAACACGATTTACTTTTTGCAAATGAAGTTTAGCTGGACTCATTTTTTCAATATTTCTTATTTGATATTGATTGTATGAATGGTTTTGAACTGGTGCAATATAACCCATAAGATCAACTCCTTCCAAAGCAGATTAACTATTTATTATACTATTCCCTTTCAATCATTTGATTCAAACCAATTTCCGATATCGTTCATTAATTTGTCTAAATTTTGTTCTCCATCTTCTAATACCTTTCCCCAAGCATTAAATGTTTCCGTTTCCTCGTTATACTTTTGTTCAGGGGATTTTCCGATTTCTATTAAAAATTTCTCCAAATGATTCATCCACTTACTTATATTATTTGACACCGCTTCAATCAACTCCTTTTAAGTATACGTATGAATTTTACACACCGTACTATTGGATGAATATGTACAAAATAAAAAACTTCAGTCTGTTAAGTGACGATTAAAGAACTCTAGCAAAAGCACGGGACCTAGCGTGTTTGACATAAACTAATTAAAGCGTATGACTGCCAGACTCGAGTTTTACCTAAAAAAAAGAACTCGCAACTGAATACGAGTTCGTTAGTTTATTATAACCAAAAAAATGGTGGCCTTCTTCTTTCGGATTTCTCCTCTTCATCTTCTGATTGCTCGTTTTCGCTTTTAGGTGTTTCTTGATTTTCTTCTCCTTCTTCTCGTCGACGTCGTGGACCAAAAAAAGGATCAACGGGTCTTCTAGATGGCTCAAACCGAACATTATCTGCTTTTATGACTAAATCTTTCACATGGATCACTTTCTTTTGTTCTGACATCCTCTCCACTCCTTTCATCAAGGTTACGATATTAGTATATTCAAACTACATAATTGAGAATGGTCAAATGTCCTTGTTTAAAAATTGTTTTAATCAATAATCATAAACATTTGCCCACACTCTGCCATGATAAATGCATACGTTATTAACGAACGTAAAAAGGTCAACAGACTAGAAAGGAGAATGGTTTTATGTCTTGTCGAGGGAAAGACCATACTGAAAATTGTGTTTGCGATATTTTAAGAGAAATTGTCGCGGCACAGCGGGATATTGTAGATGACTGTGATGTCGGCTGTGAGCAGTCCATTCAAGACCTTTTAGGAGATACTTCTACACCGAATAATTTAGATACTGTCCCTGTTCTTCTATATTGTGAGTGTGATCCATTCAAAGGTTACGGAGTGAAGGATAACGAAAGTAACACTGTTTTTTCAAGTTTCTTCTTTAGAGTAAGAAGTGTCGATGATGACTGCTGTGCTGTCTTAGAATTGTTACGTGACCCTAATGAAACAGCTCATAATTTCCAAGAGCCAACAAATCAAAAAGTTGGAAATTTAAGAACGACAGGTGTTTGTATTAATGTCGATTTGAAATGCTTCTGCCACGTAACATGCCTCCCAGCAACACGTGCTATTTATTAATATGAAAAAAGGTGCCCTATCTAAACTGAGTTAGCCTAGTTTCAGTTTAAAAGGGCACCATTTTTTAGATTTTAAAAGCCAACGAGCAATATTTCTTGAATATCTTCTTTATTGATTCGAATTCGTCTTCGTAAATGTACTAACTGTAATTCGACTGACGTATCATCATAAGATTCAACCGTACCATTATAAGACGTTTCATTCGTAATAATTTTGCATTTCAATTTCGGTAATATACCCGTTGATTCCGTCAAATAGTCAAGTTTTTCATCAATCGTCTTTTCATGAAAACGACTTGTCTTTTCACCTTTTTCTAAAGAAGCTTCAGTCTCGTCAATTTCTTTTTCCGCTGTTTCTTGATTATGATTATCTGAATCAAATTGATGATAATAATACGATTGCGCTTTTAATGTTAAATTTGGTTCCGTTCTCTGAGCAATAAATAAAATTGGAGGATTCGTTAAAGATTCTTTCATTCCGCTTGACCCCTTTCAATCAGTCTAACTTATCATATGCATCAACAACTAAACGTGTTCGAATGCCTAAGTGTAAACGTTCCATTGAAAGGTTCGCATAAACACGATTCTCAAATTAATAGCTCCATAAACGTCGTCGCCATGCTGAAATAAATTAATACTGAAATAATATCGTTAATCGTCGTAATAAAAGGTCCACTTGCCACAGCTGGGTCAATTTTCATTTTGTGCATTAAAAGTGGAAGTAGCGTTCCAGCAATGGTTGCAACGATTAAAGATAACGTAATTGCTGTTGCAACAATGAGGCCTAAATACATCCCACTTTCGAGCGTATCACCCGAAAATAAACGCCAGCAAATGACGATAATAAAAACGATAATACCACAAGTAATTCCTGTAATCATTCCCGTCTTCGTTTCTCTGAACAAACGCTTGTTGACCCCTTCGTTAAAGGCATCCCCAGTTGCAATTCCTCGAACGGTAACAGCTAATGCTTGCGTTCCAGTATTTCCTGCCATCCCTGCAATTAATGGGATAAAAACCGCCAAAATAGGTACGGCATCTAATGTACTTTCGAATGTACCTATTAAGCTTGCTGTAATCATACCTAAAAAGAGTAACACAATTAGCCAAGGTAACCTCTTTTTAGCAGCATCAAGGGCGTTACTGTCAATTTGATCGACATCGATTACCGCAGCTAGTTTTGAATAGTCATCACTTGCTTCTTCATCAATAACGTCTAAAATATCATCGACTGTAATTATCCCAAGAATACGCTGTTTAAAATCAACGACAGGTAATGCTAAAAAATCGTAATCTCGCATTAATTTTGCAATTTCCTCTTGGTCATCACTTGCTTGTGCAAAAACGACTCGCTCACTCATTATACTTTCAATCGTTTCATCCTCATCAGTAATAATGAGCATTCTAAGTGTAATCACACCGACTAATTTTTTTAAATGGTCAATAACGTATACATAATAAATACTTTCAGCTGCTGGTGCTTTCTCTTTAATATGCGCCATTGCTTCTTTAATCGTCATATCTTTATTAACAGCAATATACTCTGTCGTCATAATACTTCCAGCTGTTTTCTCTTCATACTGGAGTAAGCTTCTTATATCTGCTGCTTCTTCACGGTTAATTAACGCTAAATAACTAGCAATTTCTTCATTCTTAAAGGTATTTAAAATATCAACCGCGTCATCTGAAGACATGTTTTCTAATATATTCGCTGCATAAGTTGGGTCCATCTCTTTAATAATGAAACCGACATCTTCTATATCAAAAAACTCGATAATTTCAGCCATTTCTTGAGGAGATAAATACGTATATATTTTTAGACGCTCATCTTCTGTTACATGTTCGAAAATGTTAAATTGTTCATACGGGTGTAAACTAAGAAATTGCTCCCGAAAAGATTCAATACTATCTTGAGCTAATATATTTTTTATTAAATTTAAAATGTTGTCAAAGGCTACATCATGCATATTCACAAGATCCCTCCTCAAATGGCGTTTTACAAAATTACCCTTCATGTTAATCATTATAAACTATTTAAAATTAGTAAGGTTTAACGTATGATATTAATATACTGCATTTTAGTTAGGGGACTGTCAATGGACAACAATCAAAATAAACAACGACTAGATACGTTTCTAATCGCCATTCTCATAGCCCTCGTGGCGATTAGTTGCTTTACTTTATATACATTAGACGATATTCTTCCTATTCATTATAAAAACGCATATTTGAAACAGAGTGTTTGGTTCATCGTCGGAAGTATCGCGATTGCCTTCATTATGATCATTGATTTTGATCGATACAGAAAGCTTGCTTGGCCCCTTTATATTCTTGGAGTGGCCATGTTAGCTGGACTATTTTTTCTGCCCTGGGCGTGGGAAAATAACGGAGCAACAAGATGGTATCTAATCCCTGCATTAGGTAACCAAACGATTCAGCCATCTGAATTTATGAAAGTTTTCCTAGCTGTTACATTAGCACATGTTGTTGCTTCACACAACGAAAAGTGGACTAAAAAAGATATAAAATATGACCTTATTCTTTTAGCAAAAATTATTGGTTTAACATTGCCGCCACTTGCATTAATTGCGGTTCAACCGGATTTAGGATCAGCTCTAGTAATCTTATCAATCGGGACGTTTGTTACGCTAATCTCTGGTGTTCGTTGGCGGACACTTATTACGCTATTTAGTGCTGCTGTACTCGTTATTTCAGTACTCGTCATATTATATTTTACGGCGACCGATTCCTTCATTCAATTTTTAGACGATATCGGATTCGGACATGTTGCCGACAGAATTTTAGCATGGCATGAACCTCATCTTTATCAAGATAATTCGGCGATGCAGGCGATTAAATCAATGCTAGCAATTGGCTCTGGGCAATTGTTCGGAAAAGGCGTTATGGAATATCAAGTGCACATACCTGAGCGACATACGGACATGATTTTTACGGCGATTGCTGAACAGTTCGGCTTCGTTGGCTCAAGTATTGTCATTATACTGTTCTTCTTATTAATTTATCGAATTATTCAAATCGCCTTAGAGTGTAAAGAGCCATTTGGAACTTATCTTTGTGTTGGGATTGTTGGGATGTTCGCTTATCAAATCTTTCAAAATATCGGAATGTCAATTCAACTATTGCCAATTACAGGGCTTCCACTACCGTTTTTAAGCTATGGTGGGACCTCACTATTAGTTTATATGGCTGCAATAGGTTTAATTTTAAATATCCGTTCTAGGCAAAAAACATATATGTTTGATTCAGAGGAATAAATTTTATGACTTGAAACTTTGTATAATTTAATAACGTATAAAGAGAAAGATTTTTAATAGGGGAGATTATAAATGAGAGAAGATCAAGATCGTGTTAAAGTATTTTGGATCATCATTTTAATTATCGGTTTAATTATGGGGGTTATTTTAACTTTAATTGGTCCTAACATAGTGAATTTTGTCTTTTTTGAACACTCGAACAACTTCTTAGTCGTAACACCTTTTATTGCAAATATTTTAGTTGGGATAGCAACGATTCTTTTTTGTGTAGCGAGTGCTTTTATGATTACCGAGAAAAAAGTAATCAAAGGTGTCGCAACAGTCGTGTTAATCACATCACTCGTTGTACTCTATAGCGGATTTACGAACTACACGATTTTTTCAACAGAGGATATTACTGTTAAAACACCTTTTTCAAAAACGGTCTACGATTGGGGAGACCTTGAGGCTGCCTCAAAGACTAACATCATTGAAGATGAGAGAACCGGGGTAGACGCTATAGAATTTGAATTCACCTTTTCTAATGGTGAAATAATTGAAATAAGTGTCAACCCAGGTGGTGAAAGTTGGCGATTAAACCGACTTGAAAGCCATATCTCTAATAACGGGGTTAACCTGGTCGAACATTGATTGTAATTCTTTTGGCAAATAAGCGATAAAAGTCATTTTTTTGTTTAGTAGCGGATGGATAAAAGTTAATTTTTCACAATGTAACGCTTGTCCGATAAAATTCGTGTTTTTTGCACCGTATAAATCATCACCGACAAGTGGATGGCCGATATGGGATACATGAACTCTAATTTGGTGCGTTCGGCCTGTCTCCAGCTTAAATCTAACTAACGAGTAGTCCCTATTTTGATGAATCACCTCAAAATGGGTAACTGCTCGTTTTCCATTTTCATTCACTATCCTTTTAATGATTGACTCATCGCTTCGGGCTATCGGTAAATTAATCGTCCCTTTATTGTCGTTCATCATTCCCTCAACAAGTCCGACATATTCTCGTTTAATTTGCTCAGGCTGTAACAGATGGTGGGCATAACGATGCTTAGCAATTAATACTAAACCTGAAGTATAGCGGTCAATTCGAGTAATGACATGAACGGTAAAAGGGATTTCATGCTCATCAAAATAATAAAGCAGGCCATCGACTAACGTTGGGCGATCACCGTCATTCATAATCGCTAATCCCCGAGGCTTATGAAGTATCATATAATGTTGATCCTCATAGACGATATTTAATGGCATTTTTACTTTTTTTAACCCTTTTCCCCGCTTCTCTTTTCCGAAAATAATGGTGAGATCATCTCCAGTTGCTAACGTTTTTCTTACCGTAACATTTTGACCATTAACGAGCATTTGCCCATCTCGCTTAACTGATTTTAATAATCTATCTGAAAAAGCTCGTACGTCAACTAAATAGTCCCGTACGAGCCATCCATCGTATTTACTTGAAATTTTCCAGCTTAACTCCATTAATCGTAACTCCCTATAACTGTCAATCTGCACGTGAATCGCTAATGAATGAATCGTGGACTCTCTTCCAAAAAGGAAAAGGTCTAAATCTAGCAAAGCGCACTCTTTCTTTAGCAACACGACATTGGATACTATCAACTTCATTGAATGACATAGTCAAATGATCAATTGTAATAAGAAATGTCCGCTCATTTCTAGGGCGTAAAACTAATGTATGATGCTTCGGTAAAATTAATGGTGAGCCGACTGTTCGAAACACCCGGTTATTAATCGATGCCATTTCAGTAATTTGAAGCGCTTCTAATGACGGATGAATAATTGCACCACCTAATGCTTTATTGTAAGCTGTTGACCCTGATGGAGTCGAAATACATAATCCATCGCCACGAAAAGTTTCAAAATGCTCCCCTCTAATTTCTACATCTAAAACGACAGACCCCTCTGCTGTTTTAACAGATGATTCGTTAAGTGCTAAATAACGATGTTCTTTGTCATATTCTTTCGGTCGAATAATAATTTCTAACAGCGGATATTCAATCACTTGAAATGGAGTTCGAACGATTTCAATAACTAACTTTTCAATTTCACTAGGAACCCAGTCCGCATAAAATCCTAAATGACCCGTATGTACACCGATAAAAGCCGTTTGATCAAGTCGGTGACAAAAACGGTGGAAAGCTTCTAAAAGCGTTCCATCTCCCCCGACTGAGATGACTAGATCTGGCTCTTCCTCGTTATATTCCATATTAAATTTCACTAAATAGCTTTTAATTTTTTCTTCGATTTCCTTCGACGTTTGATCGCCTCGACATTGAATAAAAAACTTCATTCTCATTCGACTCCTTTGAAAACTTAGTCACGTTTTCGCATAAAAACTTCTTGCGCTTCTCTTACTTCTTGCCTTATCTTTGACATTTCTTCATCCAGTCGAAAAGCCGCTTCTGCTGCACTTTTTAATCGTTGTTTTATATCGGTCGGTATTTGACCAGAATACTTATAATTTAACGAATGCTCATTGATTGCCCAAAAATTCATCGCAAGCGTGCGGATTTGTATTTCTGCCAGTAGCTTCTTCTCCCCATAAATCGTTTCAACGGGATAACAAATCGTTATGTGATAAGAGCGATAACCACTATCTTTATTTTTTTCAATATAATCTTTCTCTTCGACGATTGTGAAATCCTTTCTTTCACGAATCATCATGACGACTTCATAAATATCTTCTACAAACGGGCAAACGACTCTCAAGCCCGCAATATCATGTACTTCCTCTTCAATTTTTGATAATTGAATTTGTCTACGTTTTGCCTTTGCAATAATACTCGTAATCGGCTTCACTCGTCCCGTTACAAATTCAATCGGCGAGTGGCGGGATTCATAATCAAATTGCTTTCTCATCCCTTTTAATTTGATTTTCAACTCATCAACCGCTTGTGCGTACGGTGCTAGGAAAATATCCCATTTCATAGCCGTAATCCTCACTTTCACGAGCTAAAGTCATACACAAATCTATTGTAACACAATTTTGTATAAGCCATAATCTTTGAAGGAAGTTCTTTTTTCACCGATAATAATAAATAAGTACGAGGTGAAATCAATGCACGAAATTGAAATTGAATTTAAAAATAAACTAACTAAAAGTGAATATAATGGTTTAAAAAATAAATGGTTTCCGAGTGAACAACCGATCACCCAAATAAATCATTACTTCGAAACGGAAGATTTTCAGTTAAAAGAAAATCGGGCAGCGTTAAGAATTCGTGAAAAAAATCGAACATTTATTGCGACGCTAAAAGAAGATCAAGGCGACTACTTTTTAGAAACTCATTTGCCTCTTTCTAAAAATGATTATCACGCTTGGATAGACGGTCATATTTTAGTAAAAAATGATCTTTTTAATCGATTGAAGCAATTAAACATAGACATTGAGCAATTGAGCTACAAAGGATATTTAACGACACATCGGCTCCAAACAAAAAGAGATAAGATGATCATCGTTCTAGATCATAGTGAGTATAATGGACAAGAAGATTACGAAATTGAATTAGAGGCTGAAAATGAGGAGGAAGGAAAAAAATACTTCCGAAATTTCCTGTTAGAGCATCATATTAATGAACGGCCTTCGAAAAATAAAATAGAACGTTTTTTCGAAACATTGTGACTTAAACAAATTATTTGCTACCCTTCGCTCTCGTTGTTAAAATAATGGAAGTACTTATATATTTTTTAAAAAAAGAAAAAGAAAGGGTGTTGGCGATGGCTTACGAACGTGCAAACATATACGACGCCATTGGGGGAAGTGAAACAATTGATCGTTTAGTTGACGCTTTTTATGAACGGGTTGGCAAACACCCTGATCTTATACCGATTTTTCCTGAAGATTTAACTGAAACAGCTCGAAAACAGAAACAGTTCTTTACGCAATTTTTCGGGGGACCTCCATTATATATCCAAGAACATGGTCATCCTCGACTAAGGGCAAGACATCTGCCTTTTCCAATTACTCCGACGAGGCGCGATGCATGGTTAGAATGTTTATCTGGTGCCCTCGATGAAGTGGAAATAGATGAGCCGTATAGATCTTCAATTTTTGAAAGATTAACGATGACCGCAAATCATATGATGAATACTCCTGAGTGAGACATACTAAGCGGAAAGGGGAAATCGATGTGGGAAAAAAATCATCTCCAGCTTTTTACAAACTAACATCGAATGAGCCACACAATTTAGAAACGTACAATTTAATTAATAAACCAATCGAAATATATGCATTCATAGATCCATTTTGTCCAAATAGCTGGTCTTTAGAAGGATACTTGAAAAAACTGATTGTTGAATATGGAAGCTATTTTAAATTAAGAGCGATTACTTCGGGTAATTTATATTCAATCAATCCGAAAGTACCTAAACGTAGCCAAAGTGAGAAACGAAAAAATACAGATAAATTCTCGGTAAAAAGTAACGATAGTGAGGCTAATGATCAAATTTCATCGATGTGGGAAGCATTACTCGCATTAAAAGCAGCAGAGTTACAGGGGCGCCGAGTGGGCTTGCGCTTTTTAAGAAAAATGCAGGAATATTACTTTCTTAACAAAGAGGATATTTCAAATCATGATGTCCTTATAGAAATAGCGGAAGGAATAAAGATTGATATCGCTGAATTTAAAAAAGACTTAAATTCAAAAGTCGCAAAAAGGGCGCTTCAAAGAGATCTTAATTTAGCCTATGAGATGGAAATTGACGTCACACCTGCTCTCGTCTTTTTCAATTTGACAGATGATGAAGACGGTATAAAAGTCGCTGGCTTGTATGATTATGAAGTATATGTTGATGCTCTTTTTGAAGTGTTAAAAAAGAAAGTCAAGCCTGCCTTCAAGCCAGCCCTGATTGATTTTATAGCACAATTTTCCTTCGTTGAAACGAAAGAAGTTGCAGTTATTTATAATTGGTCCGTTGAGCAAGCAGAAAAAGAATTAAAGAAATTGTTAATAGCCCAAAAGGTTAAGCATATTCGTGTAAACCAAGGTAGCTTTTGGGAATATATTAGCGACAGATGAAATCTAATATTTCGATAACATAATCCCACTTACCCTCCAATAAAATATTATATAGGAGGGAAGACAAGTGGTCATTATATTATGGATCGTATTACTTTTAGGGGCATTTATATTTAATTTACTCGGGCTTATGAATTTAGTCCCCCGCTTTGTCGCGTTACCTTTCTTTTTTATCGTACTATATATATTATTTTATAATATCTTTCAAAAAAACTCCTACCGTCGATTTAAATAATCGATAACGGTAGGAGTTTTAATCTGTTTAATTATTCATTTAGTAAACGTTCGAACTCATCTAATTTTTGTTCAAAAACGTTTAATGCTGATAAAATAGGTTCTTTTGATGTCATGTCGACACCTGCTTTTTGTAACACGTTAATCGGATAATCGCTGCTACCAGCTTTTAAATAATCGATATAACGATCTCTTGCCTCAGTACCTTCATCTAAAATTTTCTGAGCTAACGTTTGTGCAGCTGAGTAGCCTGTAGCATATTGATAAACGTAGTAATTCATATAGAAGTGAGGAATTCTAGCCCATTCCAACCCAATTTCTTCATCAATGTTAACCTGATTTCCGAAATATTTTTTATTTAAATCATAATAAATAGATGTTAATTTATCCGCTGTTAAAGCTTCACCGCGCTGGTCTCTCACGTGGATATCATGTTCAAATTCAGCGAACATCGTTTGACGGTAAACCGTGGCACGGAACCCTTCTAAAAAGTTATTTAACAAATAAAGCTTTTGATCTTTATCTTCTAATGTTTTAAGTAAATAATCATTCAAGAGCGCCTCATTTGCCGTTGAAGCCACTTCAGCAACAAAAATTGAATAATTGCCGTAGCGCGGCTTCTGATTTTCCCTTGTGTAATAGCTGTGTAATGAATGACCTAACTCATGGGCTAATGTAAATAAATTGTCAACATTATCTTGCCAGTTCATTAAAATGTATGGATTCGTCAAATAGCTTCCAGATGAATAGGCACCACTTCTCTTACCCTTTGTTTCAACCCAATCAATCCAACGCTTATCATAACCTTCTTGAACGATTTTTGTATACTCTTCACCTAATGGAGCAAGTCCTTTTAAAACATAGTCCTTCGCCTCATCAATCGTCACTGTTATTTTTCCATCTACAAGCGGTGTATAAATGTCATACATATGAAGCTCATCAACATTTAAAACACGTTTTTTCAATTCCATATAACGGTGCAGTAATGGTAACTTTTCATTTATGGCCTCTACTAAATTATCATACACCTTCTCAGGAATATTGTTTTTATCAAGGGCAGCTGCACGTGCTGAACTATAATTTCTCGCTTGGGCAAAGAAATTATCCTTTTTAACTTGTCCACTTAATGTTGCAGCAAAAGTGTTCCGGAACTTTCCGTATGTTTGATGCATCGCTAAAAATGCATCCCTTCTTACGTCGCGATTTTTCGAGTCTAAAAAGTTACGATAACGACCATTCGTTAATTGTACTTCCTCACCATTTTCATCTTTAATCGTTGGGAATTCCAAATCTGCATTATCAAGCATACTAAATGCATTTGAAGGCGCAGAAGCTACCTCAGATACTTGTGCTAGTAATGCCTCCTCATTGTCGCTTAAAACGTGAGGACGAGAGCGAATTATGTCGTTCAATGTTTTTTCATAATGTTTAAGTTCATCATTTTCACGAATGAACGCGTTAATTTCCTCATCTGTCATTGAAAGGATTTCAGGAGTGATGAAGCTAATAGCACTCAACATTTTAGTAATTAACGTATAAGCTCGAGCATTTTGATCTTGATATTTACTGTTTGCTGTATCTTGATCTGAGCGCATGTGAGAATAGCTATACAACTTTTCAATCCGAATAGATAGTTCATCTTCTAATTTTAACACTTGAAGTAAATTATCAGATGACTCCCTAATTTTCCCTTTAAAATCATTGACTTGAGTATAATCTTCTTGTAATTTGTTAAATTCTTCTTCCCACGCATCATCTGTTGGAAATATCGCTTCTAAATCCCATGTTAAATGCTTAGGAACATCTTCGCGTAATTGCAATCCTTTGTTTTTATCAGACACGATTTCAACCTCCTAGAATAAATGTACTACCTTTTATTTTATATGATAAAACGTTTTCTTAAAAGAGTTGTTTCGTTTATTTAATAATATTCTTAAATATTGCTCATCATCAGCAAGCGCTTTATTTAATGTTTTATGAAATTTGAACGACTTTATTTTTATAAATGTGAGATTTTTAGTTTGTCTTAAATAGCCTAATGTTATTAAATGACATAAAAATTGATAAGCTGGATGATTTTGAGGCGTCGGATAACAGACTGGGATATGTTGTTTAAATTCATCCTTTACTTGAGACCATACTTGGCCCCATTTAAAGCTCTCGCCAACGTTTAATGGATGAATGACATTTAAAACGATTTTTGATTGCCAAATATAATGAGGTGTGACATACATATGGGAATTTTGTACGGGTAAATGAATGACGGAAGGTAGATTTTGAGGATGTAGATGGTTATTATAAAGCTGTTGCACAAACCTTTGATCCGCTTTTGCTTGATAAACCCGTTGTTGATTACGGAAATTTCTTTTTTCCTTTAACCAATTTCGAAACAACATATTGTCATTTATTGTTTCAAACTTAAATAAAGATGGCCATGTTATGTTCATAATCTGTTTCCTGACAAGGTGGCAATAACCTTTATTTTTAACGAGATAAAAATTCGATCCAATCGTGAACTGCCGTTTAAAAGGTTCATAGAATATAAGCTTAGATGTTTTGTTTAAGCTGTAATGATGAATAGCGGCTTTTAAAACTGTATTTAATTTTATCGCTGCGTTATGGAAATAAGATAAGTAGGAACTGCCAAAAATCCAGATTGGAATAATACCTAAAGAGAGGAAGCCATTCGTTCGTTCAATTAATTCATTAATTGAAATAGGTGCGCATTGATATTCAACGGCAACATATTTTTTCTTTACTTTTATAAGGAGATCAGCCCGTTGTTTAATAGATGGAAGATAATGTTCGATTGAAACGGGGACTTTTTGCTTTTTAAACCATTCATATAAATGTATCTTACCTTTTAAATGCGCTTCACTTTCGTTTTCATAGTTTGTACAGTGAGAATGTTTTAAATGGGCAAAATGAGGGGTAATAATTGAACCAGCCTTTAAAATAACAGGCTCTTTACAATCGGGACAAAAAAGTGACATTTGCCGAATTGAATGTAATTGTTGGACGGTTTTATTGTATGCCACAACAACTCTACCTAATTCATCTTTTGCGACTAACAATGACAATCAGCTCCTTAAACACAATTTTTTATGCAAATGGATTAAGTAGACGATTTAATTTTAATTTAACTTGGGATTAAGGATGGAAGGATCGACAATGTCACTGGGGATGTGGCATCGTCGAACATCCAATAAAAAGTAGGAAAACAATTATAATAGCGGTGATAAAAGTCGGAATAACGATTCAATCACTCTTATGAAAATCGAACGTTTCATAAACTCATCTTCATTAATTTCATCAGAATATTTTATATCGTTTTCAAAATCTTTAACGAGTTTTTTCGTGCTCTTCGTTCGAAATAAAAATGCGTTTACTTCAAAATTTAAATGAAAGCTTCTCATATCCATATTTGATGTACCAATTGAAGCTAATTCGGAATCGACAATAACAATTTTACTATGCATAAAACCTTCTTTATATTCGTAAATTTTCACTCCTGCTTCCATCAGTTCTGGATAATAAGATCGTGAGGCGTAAAATACGATTTTCTTATCAGGACGTTGCGGCATCAATAATCTTACATCAACACCACTTAAGCTCGCCACTTTCATCGCCGTTAAAATATCATCATCAGGAATGAAATACGGTGAAGCGATCCAAATTGATTTTTTTGCTGAAGTTATCATTGAAAAATACAATTTCTTAATTGTTTCCCATTGGTTATCTGGCCCACCAGCAACCATATGGACACCACCGATTTCATCTGTTTCTATAAGCTCAGGAGATAAATATACCGAATCACTTAACTCTTCACCAGTTTCATATTTCCAATCCTGCAAGAAAATCATTTGTAAATGTCTGACAGCTTCACCTCTTACAAACAAATGGGTATCTCGCCAATTTCCGTAAAATTCATCTTTACCTAAATATTCATCCCCGATGTTTAAACCACCGACAAAACCAACTTTACCATCAACGACGACGATTTTACGATGATTCCGGAAATTAATCCGATTTCCAAATGACGGGAGCTTAATCGGAGCAAAAGGGACCATTTTTACTCCTGCATCGGTTAACTCTTTAATAAAATAATTCGGCAACTGCCAGCTTCCAACCGCATCATATAAAAACCGAACTTCTAAACCTTTTTGCGCTTTATCAATTAATATGTTTTTAATTTTCGTACCAATATCATCATCTCGAACGATGTAATATTGTAAATGAATATGATGCTCAGCGCTTTTTAACGCTTCAAGCATTTTAGGAAACTTTTCCTTTCCATTTGTTAACACTTCTGTTTCTGTATTAAATGAAATAGGAAAATCACTCACTTCATGGGCTAATCGGAAAAGCAAATTTTGGTGTTCCCCTAACTGTCTAATTCCGTGTATGTATACGTGACGATTTTCCTCTAATTGATTGAACGCTTCCTTATCCCTTTCTTGTTTTTTACGATAACGTTTTTTCTTATAATAATTACGTCCGAACGTTAAATAGAAGAAAAATCCTAAAACAGGAAAAAGGGCAAATACTAATATCCAATTTAATGTCACAGACGGATCTCTATTTTCAATAAATATTGTAAATACGATTAGGATAGCTGATATTGAAATGAAAATAGAGAACGCAGCGACGATACGACCTTCTAACAATGCGTATATAAAATAAAAAATTGCTGATACTACAATTATGTACAGTAATACTTGGATCCATTTTAGCATTGAGTTCTTTAAACCTACTTTCTAGCTATGTCGAATTTATTAGTTTAAGCCAACTATATTTATTTTATATAAAAAAGTAGATTATTTCCACGAATGTGACAGTTATTTTACAATACTAAAAGAAAAAACTGGCTACATTGTAACCAGTTTTATAGGTTAAAGCTCTTTTTTAATTGTTTTAATGCATTATTTTTTATAATAAGTTTTCCGTATTCGTCTAAATAGTGTACCGTGATGTTAGACTCTTCACCATATTCAAGAATACGACTTATATAATCTTCCTGTTCATCTTCGTTCATAAAACCTTCTGGAAATGTGACGTATAAATAATACGTGTCATTTAAAGAGTATAAATGGTCATGAACGAATCGCGTATCTTTCAATGTGTGACTTAGTTGAATAATATGCTCAAAGTCGATAAATTCAACCATTATAGCCAAATCATCGTCTGGTCCTTGTTGTTTTTGATTCACTTTAACTCTCGATTGATAATTCTTTTTCGATTTTTTCGGTTTAGGGAAATTTTGTTCTATAATTGACTCAATTTTATCATCAATGTTGGAGAACTGCTGAAATTCATGATCTGGATAATCTTCCTTATCACCGTTTTTAAGCACTTGAGCTCTAGTCACAACTATTTCTAACCCTTTATCTAAAGCTTGAACTTGAATCCATAATGGACCGTCGAGGTTAAAATCTTCTTGATCATTGACCTCTTCCATCATCTCCCAAAACAATTCTTCGCCTTTTTCCCGATTATACCAAATGTCTTCGCGATTAAATCCTCTCTCTTCAATATCACGATAGGAAATATAAAATTTTAACGTGTTCTCGTTAATACGCTCAATCTCCACTTTATTCCTCTCCCTTCATTTTAATTAAACCTGGGAAGGATAATCTCTACTTATCTTATAAAATTATTTACCCACATTTCCCACAACATAATCATATAAAAACTCTCTTAATCATATTTTATGATAGATAGTGAAGAAATGAAAATAATTTTACTCCTTCTTGTTATTTCCCTTTTAAAACATGTTAAAAACTTCTATTTTAACTTTCGGACAAGCTGTTTATAAAGTTGTATTTAATGACTTATTGTAACTCATTAAACCCGTTTTGTCACTACTATTTTTGGAGGTTTATAATGGTAATGGAATTGTTATTCGTCGATTTAAATTGGGATATATTAAAAGCTGTTCTCATCATCATCGGATTAGATTTAATTTTAGGAGGAGATAACGCTGTTGTCATTGCAATGGCGAGCCGAAACTTACCGAAAAAAAATCAAAATAAAGCGATCGTAATCGGGACTTCTCTTGCAATTATCATTCGTGTCGGCTTAGCTGCGATAGCTATTTTTCTGTTAACTATTCCTTATGTTCAGCTCATTGGGGGACTATTTTTATTTTATATTGCTGTTAAACTACTACTTGAGGATGAGGATAATCCTGATATCGAATCTTCAACAACTCTTTTTGGAGCCGTTAAAACGATTGTTATTGCCGATGTCGTCATGGGATTTGACAACGTATTAGCCATTGCAGCCGTTTCTAATGAGAATCTTTATTTAATCATGTTTGGACTAGCTGTCTCAATTCCGATCATAATCTTTGGTAGTAAAATTATTTTAAAATTAATGAACCGTTACCCAATAATAGTATATGCAGGTGCTTCTTTGTTAGCTTATACTAGTGCTGATTTGATTTTAAAGGATGATCGAGTGAATCATTATTTAGCAATCATTCCTTATCAACATATGTTATTACCATTCCTATTTATAACAGCTGTTTGTTATATTGGCTATTCTTATAAAAAGAAATTAGCTTAGATTTAAGAAAAGTCGAATCAACCGTTGTTGACTCGACTTTTAACTTAGTTTACTAAACGCTGTGCTTCTCTTAATTGAAATGTACGAACTTTACGCGGTAAAAAGCGACGTATCTCATCTTCGTTGTACCCTACTTGTAAACGTTTATCGTCTATAATAATTGGTCGACGAAGTAAACCAGGGTTGTTCTGGATTAGACTGATTAAGTCTTTCAACGGCATTTGGTCCAAACTTTGATCTAACGATTGGAAAACCTTAGACCGAGTCGAAATAATCTCATCCGTCCCATCTTCCGTCATACGTAAAATTTGTTTTATTTCTTCTTCTGTCAATTGCTCCGAAAAAATATTTCTTTCTTTATACGGAATTTCGTGTTCCTCTAACCATGCCCTAGCTTTACGACATGATGTACAACTTGGTGATGTAAACAATGTAACCATACACATTATCCTCCTTAAAAGGATGTTTATTTATTAACAGTTTAAACCCATTATTAATTTAAAACTAATATCATTTGCTATCTGTAATAAATTATACTATAATATTCGTTTCATTAATAGGGGGATTAAGCAACTTAACGCTATAATTCACAAAATGTTCGAATTTACATTCTTATATGGATATCCTTAATTATGTTTTACCCTAATTTCAGACAATTAAACGTATTTTAACTAAAAAAATTGTTTTTTTAGGCAAAACGTTTTTAGCTTTTGAAATGATGAAGAAGTAAGGTTATTTTTGGTGAATTTAAAAAAACTCTTAACTGATTTAGTAAGTTAAGAGTATCATTTTAAAAAATGATTGCCGTAGTTATATTTTTTCAATTGAGAAAATGCACTACATGAATGAGAAATTAGTTTTATTACCCAGTTTTATTTTAAAGCCTTCGAATGAATGTTGCAGCGAGCAACGAAATTCATTTTTACAATTCCGTCATTATCGAAGGATCAATTAATTTAACAGCATTATAACAACTTATATCGAAATATATTTGATCTTGTTGGGGCAGAAATATTGTGTACCGGAGATCCAACATTTCACAATATGGGAACACGCCAAGGTTTCCAAGTACAATGGCGAGCTGTCGAAAAAGATATTGTCAAAGTTTGTATTCGGAAACGTACAGGAAATTTAAATGGTTAGAGGGTAATTTCTAATCGAGACGAAACAAGCCACTCTATTTTCAGAGTGGCTTGTATTTTTAATATTATATTAAGTTGGCTATTTTCCATTATTGATTTGGAGTATAATCGACGCCTCGTGTATATTTATTACTTGGATCCCATAGTAAAAATTCCTGAATTCCATTATCGTTAAGTGCTTTTATTTGGGCTTCGACTTCATTTACACCGTAGTAAAAGGCTTGCCCGGGTGGATATAACCATGTTGCACTAAAATCTTGAATCCACGGTCTACTAACAGGTGGATTGTCTAAACTATTTAGTACTTCATTTTCCACTAGGGCGTACTCTTCAACTAAACGATACGGTTCTTTATCAGGTATTGGAATTCCGAAATAGTTATTCCCCCAATGACTTGGATAAATCATTGATGAAATGACATCCACATTTTCAGAGATTTGCGAGAAGTTCTGTCCGATACCTGGCGCTTCTTCAATCGTTGCTGAATAGCCAAAAATGTCAACTGACACATCGACACCATAAGGTTCTAATTGCTCCTTAGAATACTTCACGAAATCTGTAACGGCATCGACCCGCTGTTTTACTTCCGATTCACCTGATTCGTATTGACCTAAACTGTACGCTAATGTTTTATCCATTCTTTCAAATCCTTCAGGAAATCGAACATAATCAAATTGAATTTCCTGAAAGCCTATTTCAGCTGCTAATTTCGCAATATCTAAATTGTATTCCCAAACTTCTTCCAGAAAAGGATTTACAAAAGCTTCCCCTCTTCTATTTTTCCACACTTGCCCGTTTTCTAGAAAGGATAAATCTGGACGTTGAAGCGCTAATTCCGTATCTTTAAATACGACAATTCTCGCAATCGGATAAATTCCTTCCTCTTCTAATCTTTCAAGCATCGCACGAGCATCTTTAATATAATTTTTTGATATATCGTAAAAAGGCGAATCTTCCTCAACTCGATACGTAATATTTCCCCAGTCATCTTTAATATCGATGACCATTGCGTTTAGATCCGTTTCATGAATAAAACTAATTAAGTCCTCGAAACGTGAGCCACCCGCTGAATGCCCTGTTAAATAAATACCACGAACTGCATCAGGATAGTCGAAATGAAGGCCTGAACTCCATGTAAATCGAGGAATAGGATCTGGTAAATAACGACTTTCTAATTCCGTCTCATACGTTGATAAAAATGTGACTTCCTTTTCGCCTTCACCATCAGCATTAACGACGACAAAAAACGATATAAATATAAACGAAACAATAAAAAACGATGCAGCAAATTTCTTTTTCATCCTAGCTTCCCCCAGTTGAATTCTATTAATACCATTATAATATAGCTATCTAGCAAAAGATATGGTATTTGTGCAATTGGTAGAAAAAAGCTATTTCGAAGTGAAAAATTTAAGGGTAATAAGCGGATTTTGCGTTGTTTTTCGACAAAAATTGACAAGTGGAGATTTAACAGATCAAAAAAACTACTATTAGAGATTTAATCGTCTCATAACAGTAGTTTAAGTTTAGTACATCTAAATCTATTCAACTATCCAACGCTTAATTTTCATTGAATTATTTATCTTTTAAAGATTTTTCTTTATTAGATAATTCCAACCACAATGGATAAAGTAAAGGCAAAATCGGAATCAAACTTAATAAAAGAATTAAAATCACAACGGATGGACCGATTAAAAAGTTTATAAATAATAATAGTGGTGGTATAAACAACACGATTGTGTTCAGTTTTTGGGTGCGGGGTGTTGGAAATTGTTTTTCATTACAATATGGACAAATCATAGCTGTATCTAGTGTCAACGATTTTTTTACCGCATCTTTGTAAGTCCATTTCTGATGACATGATTGACAAATCGGCATTGTTAATCCCCTCCTTGTCTTTTTTGAGCCTTATTCTTCCCGTAAGATTTTACTTAACCCCATTTGATTAGTCAATGTCAATTGATTTGTGCAAAAATTAGTAAAATGCAAGAAAAATAGACATTGGAGGTTTTTAAGCGATAACCCTCAATGTCTACTAAAAATTATTTTAAAAGCTTATTACTCTTCATCATCATGGTCGTCATCGTGATCATGGTCATGGTCGTGATCAACATCATCGCTCGGTGCATGATCTTCGTACCCTTCACCCACACCGATTGACTTAAGAGGCATCACATGTTGATCTCTTGCCGTCGTGTGGGCAAACATTTCATATATCCCTTCACTATCAAAAGTAATCTCAGCAGAATATGAACCATCACCGTTATTAACACCATCAACCATTTCACTCGTTTCATCCCGTTGATCTTGGAGCCAATATTCAAATACGACTTCATCAGCATCCGTAACAACATCATCACCAAAAGTTACGACTGCGATAAGTTCAACGGTTTCATTAACGTCAACATGATGAGGTACTTGGAAATCAACTTCCAAAGGGGTTAAACTATCCACTTCATGATTATTTGAATCGTGATTATCATCATTTTCCGCTTCCTCATCGCCACCACCACACGCAACTAACACCATTAAAAACAAAATAGAAAACAGCACTAATAATTTTTTCTTCATTTTAAATCCTCCTAACATTTATTTAAGAATGATTATTTTCTCGTTGACTCATTTTATAGTTAACAGCTTCTATTGCTTCATCAAAGCTGTATACGAAACCACCGAAACCTTTAACAAATTTTTTCGCATGTTCCTTCCATTCAAACGTCAGAACTTGTGGGGTACAACAGCCGACGTTGACGGAGGTATCCATAACATACCATGCTAATGGCGCACTAATTGTTGTATGTCTTAAAAAATCATGGCAAATGGCTTGAATCACATCATTACCAAACTGTTTTGTTCGAAGTAAACCGCAATGCGCACAACAAGCAACTTCAATTTTGTTATTCGCTAGAAAAATTCGAAATGAAAATCGTTCATCCGGTCGACTTTGGCATAACACACACTCTTCTTGATTCGTCCATTTTGTTTGCCTGTCTTCGTTAATTGATACTCCACCGAACGTTTTCTTCACTAATCCTTCTTCAACTAACGGTTTTAAATCACGGTGTATCGTCATTTCCGATACATTAAATTGCTCACTTAAATCTGAAATTCTTAAATGGTGGTGCTCTAAAATTAAAGCTTTAATTTTATTTTGACGTTCTAACGGTAACATGTGCCCACCTCTTTTAACATAATCAAACATCTTCTAACAACAATATAACATCTGAGTCATTTATTTATACCCTCTCTTTTGAACAATGCGTGAAAAAAATGTGAACGAACTGTTTATAAAAATAAATTGACTTTCCTCAATGCCGTTCTTCCTTGCAAATAAACAAAAAAGTTTATATAATATTAAAAAATAAATATATAAAAAACGATGATGAAGATAAAGTACAATTTTCCCTCTAGTTTAAAGAGAGCTTGTGGCTGGTGAAAACAAGCACTAAGGTAAATTGGAAGTGGGCTTCTGAGTGATTAAATGAAAGTGATCTAGCTTATGTTAGATAACGAGGGTGGTACCGCGAGCCATTCGTCCCTTATTTGTGGATGAATGGCTTTTATTTTTATACGTTAATAATTAGGAGGCAAATATAATGACAAAAACTATCTTTTCAGGTGTGCAACCATCTGGATCTTTAACAATCGGGAATTACTTAGGTGCTTTAAAGCAATTCCCTGAACTACAAGAGGAGTATAATAGCTATTTTTGTATCGTCGATTACCATGCCATAACGGTTCCTCAAGATCGACTGAAGCTTCGTAATCAAACCCGGTCATTAGCAGCGATGTATATTGCTACGGGAATCGATCCAGAAAAATCAACATTATTTATTCAATCGGAAGTAAGTGCCCACGCTGAATTGGCATGGATGCTTCAATGTGTTGCAACAATTGGTGAATTAGAACGAATGACTCAGTTTAAAGATAAGTCGGAAGGAAAAGAATCGGTATCTGCAGGTCTTTTAACTTATCCACCATTGATGGCGGCGGATATTTTATTGTACGGAGCCGAAATTGTACCCGTTGGCGAGGATCAGAAACAACATATCGAGCTCACCCGGGATTTAGCAGAGCGATTTAATAAACGTTTTAATGACGTATTTACGATTCCAGATATTCGTGTACAAAAGGTCGGGGCACGTATTATGTCCCTGCAAAATCCAACGAAAAAAATGAGTAAATCAGACCCTAACCATAAGGCGACGATATTTATGCTTGATGAACCGAAAGCGATTGAAAAGAAAATAAAAAGTGCCGTAACCGATTCTGAAGGTATCGTTGAATATGATAAGGAAAATAAACCAGGAATTACGAACTTAATTAATATTCATGCAAGTATTTCAGGGCAATCAGTTGATTCAATTGTTTCTCAGTATGCCAATAAAGGCTATGGAGATTTTAAAACAGATTTAGCTGAAATTGTCGTTAACCATTTAGAACCAATTCAAAAAAGATATTACGATTTATATGAATCGGATGAGTTGGATCAAATCTTAGATGAAGGCCGTGATAAAGCACGAGCTGTTGCTGAGAAAACCGTTCGAAAAGTGAAAAAAGCGATGGGAATTGGCCGTGTTCATTTAAAACGGTCATAAAAAAATGCTGGAGTGATTCCAGCATTTTTTTATCTTAATACATTTCGTTTATTTTGTTCTAACTCTAGCAATCGTTCAAAAAACGGTTGCCCTTTAGCCATTTTTTCACAGAGCTCTTCGTGTTTCTCGCCCCAGCCTTCCTTTACTCCTTTAACAAGTAGCTCGTAGCCTTCATCAAATGTAATATGCTGAATTTTTTCATACCATTCGGGGCGCCATTCGGTTAACCAATAACGAAGCTCATCAATCCGCTGACTCTGCTTTAATTGGTCTATCATAAGCATTAATAAATGTTTTAATTGCCTTTCCTTTCGCGTTAAACCTGCCATATATTTAGGCTCTAACGATAGAAGATGATACGTTTTTTTAACGTTTGAAATCGTATACGTCTCTGGATCTTTCGCTTTCACTAAATCTAAAACTAAACGCTCCTGTCTCGGAATAAGACGACTTTTCCTCACTGGAATTTCATATCCGAGTGTATCAACAACTAACGCATGATTACCATCCGAAATGACAAACGCATAATCTAAGGGGATTCTCTTATGATGTTTTTTCAAATAAGCACGTTTGTATACAGAATCCAATAATGGTCTAGGGATATCTTGCATACTATTTTCTATGTAATCATACAAGTAATGTTCCACATGAATAACTGGTATTTGGTCAAGTAATTCGATGGTATCGTCTTTACGCCACTCGTGAAAGTGACAGACGTTGTATCCGTTTTCTTCTCCTTCAAACCAATTGACCCAAATATCGTGAACATATAACATCGCTATCCCTCACTTTTCATAATCTTCCATATAAACTCATTATGACCAAGTGATCAATTTTTATTCTATAAAATTACGAACGAAAGGGTCTTTTAAACATCGCTAAAATCATGACGACAAACCCAATAGGTAGCATGTAACATTCAGGTCGTTTATATACAAAAAGTAAAAAATCAATAAAATTCATCCCTGCTGGTAAGAAGTTTAAATACCCGATAATAGACACACCACCAACACAAGTCATGCCGAATCCGATTAAGAAAATAACTAATTGCCACATAAATAAACCACCACGCTCGTCCCTTCGTCTAATTCATTTATATGTTAAAAATCAGGAAAATATTTATGTAATTAATTTATAGTGCATTTTGTTATTTTTCTTTCCGTATTTACACACGATCTG
>CALKAL010000082.1 GCA_937983065.1 uncultured Bacillaceae bacterium
CTTCTGGATAAAGTGCACATACTTCTGGATAAAGTGCACATACTTCTGGATAAAGCTAATCTACATATGGATAAGGTGTCCGTACTTCTGGATAAAGTCCACCATACTTATGGATAAACTACCTCTCCTTATCGATTAAGCGGCTGGCCCACTCAATCCTCTAATTAATTCCAAAAGTTGGCTTTGGAGGAGAATCCCATGGGCGAATTAACAAAGTTTGAGGCTGAGGAATACCTTGCTTATAAAAAAGCCTTCCCCATTTTCCTTCACCTACGCTATTCATTGCGCAACCAAAAAAAGTGACCTTGAACTTATCAAGGTCACTTTTTAACTTACTTAATTATTTTCGATCATCATCTTTATCTGAGTCACCCTCTGTCTCAGTTTGTTCATGCTCGGACTGTTCTTTTTCCTCGTCTTTGAACAATTCATTCGGTGTTTCATCGTCATCATCTTTTGATTGAATCGTTACTTTAACGTCCTTACCGTCATCTGATTCATTCGAGCGATTTTCATCGGATGAAGGTCGAACAACCTCTTCAACCGTTTCGGAATAGCTTGATGGTTCCGAATCATCTGCCTTTTCTTCCTCTTCTTCAGGCTCTGGTAATTTTCCGTCTTCAAATAGACCTTTAATTTGACGGGCATCTAACGTTTCAATCTCTAATAACGTTTGGGCAATGAGCTCGAGCTGTTCATTATAATCAGTTAAAATTTGTTTCGCTCGATCATAGCACGACTTTATAATCTCTTGAACTTCTTGGTCAATTTCGTAAGCAATCTTGTCACTGTAGTTTTGGTCAGATTGAATGTCACGACCTAAGAAAACTTGCCCGCTCGTATTTCCGAATTGGACGGGACCTAATTTATCACTCATCCCAAATTCCATGACCATCCGTCGAGCAATTCCTGTTGCGCGCTGGAAGTCGTTATGAGCTCCCGTGCTCACTTCACCGAATGTTATTTCTTCAGCGACACGACCGCCAAGTAATCCGGTAATTTTATCAAGCAATTCTGGTTTCGTTTGTAAAAAGCGGTCCTCTCTCGGTAGCATGACCGCATATCCACCGGCTTGCCCACGAGGTACAATCGTCACTTTATGAACCATATCCGCTTCATCAAGAACCATCCCAATAATCGTATGGCCACTTTCGTGATAGGCGACGATATTTCTTTCCTTATCAGAAATGACGCGGCTTTTCTTAGCTGGACCGGCAATCACTCGGTCAATCGCTTCATCGACATGGCGCATTTCAATTTCTTTCACATCTTCACGAGCAGCCACTAATGCCGCTTCGTTCAGTAAGTTTTCTAAATCAGCACCAGAAAATCCTGGTGTTCGCATTGCAATTGTTTTTAAATCGACATTAGAGGCAAGTGGTTTCCCTCTTGCATGGACGTGTAAAATTTCTTCCCGTCCTTTAACGTCAGGCGTATTAACCGTAATTTGACGGTCAAAACGTCCTGGACGAAGTAATGCTGGGTCTAAAATATCTGGTCGGTTCGTCGCAGCCATAATGATAATTCCTTCATTCGCTCCGAAGCCGTCCATTTCAACGAGTAATTGGTTTAACGTCTGCTCTCTTTCGTCGTGACCGCCACCAACACCTGCTCCCCGTTGACGACCGACTGCATCAATTTCGTCAATAAATATAATACACGGTGCATTTTTCTTTGCATTTTCAAATAAATCTCGGACCCTTGAAGCACCAACACCGACGAACATTTCAACGAAGTCAGAACCACTAATTGAGAAGAACGGAACTCCCGCTTCTCCAGCAACTGCTTTAGCTAAGAGCGTTTTACCCGTTCCTGGAGGTCCTACTAATAAAACCCCTTTAGGAATACGTGCACCTAACTCAGAAAATTTACGTGGATCCTTCAAAAATTCAACGACTTCAACGAGCTCTTGCTTCTCTTCATCTGCACCAGCTACGTCAGTAAACTTTGTCTTCTTCTTATCTTCGGTATACATTTTCGCTTTACTTTTACCGAAGTTCATCATGCGGCCACCGCCACCTTGCATTTGACCGATTAAGAAGAAGAAGAGAATAAAGAGAATAATGAATGGAATGACAGAGATGAAAAATCGCGCCCACGGACTCGGTTCTTCAGCTCGCTCCACATTCAAAATACTCTGTTCCTTCGCTAACTCTACGATGTCGTTTACAATTTGATCATTGGCAATAACTTCTGCACGGAACGCTACTGAATCGCCTTCAGAGAGATATTCCCCACGAGCTTCATAGGCAAAATTCGTATATTGTAAAGTCAACTCTTCAATTTGACCATCTTCTAACGCTTCCATGAACTCATTAAAATTAAGTTGCTCCGTCTCTGGGGCCGGGTTATTCAACGTGCCGACGATCCCAATTAGAACTAAAAAAAGAATTAAGTAAAAAATAGTATTTCGGAACACCCGGTTCATTACTAACCTCCTCCTAAATGACAAAACTAAACCTATACTACCATAATAAAAAACATTGCCTCAACTAATACCACTTAAAGTTCGTAAAGTTTTTTGTAATGTCACAATTACGTCCATTTTAATGTAAATATCAGTCCATTTTATGAATAGATTTCAGGCTTTAACACTCCGATATAAGGCAGATTACGATATTTCTCTTCATAATCTAAACCGTAACCAACGACGAACGCATCGGGAACATCAAACCCGACTAAATCTGCTTTAATATCTGCTTTTCGTCCAGAAGGTTTATCAAGAAGTGTCACAATCGTAATGGAATTAGCCTGACGATATTTAAATAAATCAACTAAATAACTTAACGTTAAACCACTGTCAATAATGTCTTCAATAATTAATAAATCACGGCCTTTAACCGACGTATTTAAATCTTTAATAATTTTCACTTCACCCGTCGATTTTGACCCTTCATAACTCGATACATCCATAAAATCCATTTCGATATGGGTGTCAACCCGTTTTAAAAGGTCACCCATGAAAATCATCGCACCTTTTAAAACACCGATTGCTAAAGGGAATTTCCCATCGAATTTCTCAGTAATGACATCCGCTAATTCCTTCGTCTTCTTTTGAAGCTCTTCTTCTGTAATTAAAATTTTCTCAATTTCTGAATGCACTTAAAATTCCCCCTGGTCTTTATCGTTCAACAACAACCGTTACAACTGCATCCTCGCTTGCTGAATCATAATGACTTTTTGCAAGAAACGGAATCCATAAAATTTCTCCATCACCATTTACGACGATTGGCCATTCATCGCGTTCATGCTTAGGTATTTTCGCATCGATGAATATATTTTTTACTTTTTTTGTACCATTTAAATGAACGGGGCGAATGCGATCACCGTCTTGCCGTGTTCTAACGATTAACGGCCATTTAATGAGACTTTTTTCAACGGTAAAGCTACTCATTTCCTCCGTTTTTTTTCGACGGTCGAATAGATGAATCGTCCAACCATTAGGAAGCTGTAAACTTTCATTTATATGTAGCTTTTCCTCATACGGCAAAATCATTAATTTTCCTTTAATGACTTCTATTTTTTCGTAAGATTTTATGATGGTGAATGTATTAAACGAAAGTTCGCTGTTCGGTTTATCAGTTTGGAGCCATTTATAAAAGGTTGAGAAATAATCTTTATCAACTTGATTACATTGAAGATAGTTTAATATTAGATGAAACATTCTCCTTTGTAAAGGCAACCTTTCTACGGCAAAATCCCGAATTGAAAAAGTTACTTTTTGATCAGTTAAGCTCGCAATTTTCTTCAATTTTTCCTCTGCTAACTCATTTAAAAATTGATCCTCTTCCACAAGCTCTTGCGCCACCTTTGTGAGCGATTCATTTAAATTCGGATTTTCCTTTTTTAATAAGGGAACAATTTGTTTTCTCACTCGGTTTCGTGTATAAGTTAAATCCTCATTCGACTGATCGATTCGTGCTTCGAGCTGATGCTTATTCACATATTGCCAAATGTCATCCTTCGTCACACATAAAAAAGGGCGAATTAACTCATGCTGATCAATCATCCGTTTAATCGGCATTCCTTTTTGTCGTACTCCCTTTATAAACTGCATGACAATTGATTCGACTTGATCGTCTAAGTGTTGGCCTAAAACGAGTTTTGCTTTTTTTTCCTTTTTCATTTGTTCAAGGAAAAATTCATAACGCGCCTTTCTTGCAGCAGCTTGTATTCCGATGTTATGTTTAATTGCATATTGTTTTACGTCAGCTTGACCAATCGTACAAGGAATTCCATATTGAAGAGATGTTTCGTAAACAAATTGAGCATCATCCTTTGAAGCTTGTCCTCTTAATTGATGATCAACCGTTAATGTATGTAATTGAAGGTCCCAGCTCGTTTTTATCGATGCGAAAAAATGTAGTAAAGCTAACGAATCAGGACCACCTGAAACAGCTAAAAATAACGTGTCACCTCGATTAAACAACTGATGTTTTTCATTAAAATGTAACACTTTATCCTTCATTAGCAAAACTCCAGCTATTATTTATTCCATATTATTTTATCGTACCATTTTATGTCTACTTATATCAAAGAATATCTATTAATAATTTGCCTTTTTAATAACAAAAATAGATATGTGAATAATAAACGGTCGTTCGTAAAATTTCTACTATAGGACGTAGTAAAGGATGAGTGCATGAACCGTTAAGATTGTCCCTATACTAATGAGCTCGACTTTATAGCTTGGCTCGTCTAGTTTCTTTTTCCGAGCTTGATTCGCTTTATTTCTTGTAGCAATTTTGCTGAGCGCACGCTTCATATCTAAAGCAGATGAATAATGCCCTTTTAACGCTTTTTCGATCACTGCAGCATACGGTTTCATTTGATTTCCTCTTGCTAGTAACGCGAAAATGTTCTTAGTTTGACTCGAGTGCGATTTTATTTTCGGATCCATCATCATCATTGAGGCAGCTAAAGCAAATAAATCATAAGCTGGGTCTGCCTTTCTACTCCCTAAACCCCAATAACCCCGGTCATAGGTTGCCGAATACTCCCTAATGGAACGGCCAAATTGTGTAATTCCACCAACATCGACGAGACGTGCTTGTTTCGTCTGTTTATCAATCAATATATTTTCTGGCTTCAAATCGCCATAAACATAGCCAATTTGATGAAGATAATAGAGCTGGTGTAACAGCTGAGAACTAATCGGCAAGAGCCATTTCATTCCCTTTTGTTTGATAAAACGGTTCATCGGCACACCATCAATATATTCCATCACGTAAAAAGGTAGTTTCTCATGTTTATTAATGTACGCATCATCCACATCTAATAAAAGAGGCCCAAGTTGGATTGCTTGGACCTTTTTTAACATGTTTAATGTATTCACCTCTCTTGAAATAACGGATGTATCTTGACTTATTTTCACGGCGACAAAACGTTGATTCATCGTTGCTAAATAAATCGATCCCCTGGCACCTTCGCCAATTTTACGAACAATTTTATAGCGTCTTTTATTCCAAATGCCTGTTAATGTTTGTTGATTAGCTAGATGAACCGTAGGATGTATCGACAGCGTCATCCCCTTCGTCACTCCATTCCTCTAGGGCAGGGACCGTTTGGAAAGCACGAACAGCCTGTTTTAAAGCAGCTCCCGTCGGCGTAATCCCTCCTGCAGCAAGCTTCGGAAATACTTTAGCAACACTTTTCCCATCACTTGTCCACGGTAAGAGCTCCTTAACGACTTGATTTCTTGCTGGAAATTGATAAATCGAATATGAATGCTGTCCCGTTCTTGCTTGTAAGCTTAAAATAAAATCGTCTAATGCATCTTTAACCGCTTCCATTTTATGCTGCATACTTGCACTCGTATCTACTAAAATTAAAACTTGTAAATGAGCACTTTCTCCTAAATCTTCAATCACTCGATGCACTTCACCCCTCGTTTCGGGTGGTAGATCCTCCTCATCGGTGTTTTTACCGAAAATTTCTTTTAATTCTTTAGATACAAAGCTTTGAATCGTCTGAGTCATCGCTTGTTGAGTGACCGCTTGAACTGTCTCTGATAATAGATCAGCATAAACGATTCGACTAATCCCTTTTCCCGCTTGAGCAATTTCATTTACTTCCCTTAAACCGAGCGGATCTTCACTTTGATCATCTTCTAAGACACCAATCACATTAATAGATATCCCTTTTTTTGCGATCGCATGACTCACTTCAATCGGATCCTCACCTTGGTTTGAGCAACCATCTGTAATTAATAAGATTTGTTTAATCGTACCTGTATCCATATTTCTTTACGCCTCCTACTATTTTTATTCCCATTGTTGACGAAAAAGAGGCTGATTATACTACTAGATTAGCTAATTCGTGGAGAAAAAGTAGCCCATTTCGGTTTACTCTTCTCAATTTTCGTCACAAGTACGGTCATATCATCTAAAATCGCACCACTGTTACTGCGAATCACTTCCTCTAAAACGATATCCGCAATCGCTTGGGGATCTTTCGTTTCTAATCGTTTTAAAACATGCTTCAGCCATACTTCTTTATTTTCATTGACATTCGTCGTCTCGAGCACACCGTCACTGATCATGACTAAAATATCGCCATCCTTTAAAAGCTCACTAACTGGCTCGACATCGAAATCTTCTAAAATACCAATCGGAATATTACTCGCCTCAATTGGATAAATGCTAGTTGCACGAATAATAAAACTAACCATCGCACCAATCTTTAAAAAATTCACTTGAGGTGTTTGTAAATCGATAATTGCCAAATCTAACGTCGCATACATTTCATCCGATGTTCTAAGGGATAAAATAGAGTTAATAGATTGGATCGCCACTTGCTCGTTAATGCCAGATTGTAAGATTTGTTTTAAAAGTCTTAGAGTTTCAGAACTTTCTATATAAGCCCTTTCACCATTTCCCATCCCGTCACTGATTGCTAAAGCGTAACGGCTCTTTCCTAATTCAAGCATTAAATAACTATCCCCAGATAAAAATTGGCCGTTTTTCGCCGCATGCGCAACACCGTTCGTTAATTGGTACCGTTTAATCGACGAGAAAATAAACGTCCGATACCCGTTTCTAATTTCATACGGTGTTTCCCGCTCAACGATAATCGTCTCTTTAAATAAATCCGACAGCATTGGAGCGATAATTTTTTCCCCCTCACCGTGATAATCGTGAAAATAAAGCGTCATTTCTATTTCAACATTTCCTTCATCAATCGAATAAAGCTCAATTTGTTCAATATTAAGATGAAGTTTATTCAACATACTTCTTATTTCGATTTCATGGGTTTCATACTCTTTTCGTTCTTTAACAATTTCTTTAGCAAAATTATTCATCACTTCCGATACACCGTTTAACTGTTCGGAAACAAATTTACGACTTTCCTTCACTTGCTGTCGTAACCGTTTATTCGCCTGGTAAAAGGAAAGCTCATAACGCATTTGATCAATCATTTGATCATGCTTGATACAAAAGTTTTTCAGCTTACTACTATTTAAGTTAAGCTCCGATAAATCGTTATTTTCAATCGATTGCATCGTATTTTGTAAAACGGAATACGTCTGATCGAATTGATTTACCCAGCACCGATGCTTTTTTAAGCACGTTTGACACGTTTTTTCAGTCACACGGCTCAAATATTCATCGATTTCTGATGTTGAATCATTCTTTTTTTGATCCTGATCATAATAAGCAAAACTATGCGAAAGCGCTTGGAACATTTCCGAAAACTTCTCAACCCGTTCAGCTGTAATATTTCTAACCTTTTTCGCGTATTGCTCGTGGGCATCCTTTTGCTCTTCTGTTCCTGGAACGAAAGCAGCTAATTTTTTCATCCATGATTTAGGGGTCATGAGAAAAATAATTGCGGCGATTGCGGATTCAATCATTAATTGTTGAAACGTCACATATTCAATCCCGTATAAGCCGACTAAAATCGCGGCTACAAAAAGACCTACGACGACACCAGCTTTATTCGTCGACTTTAATAAGCCTCCTAACAATCCAGCAAGGGCAAGCAGACTTACTTGATATAAATTCAACGTGCTTACTAAACTAAGCATGAGTCCAACGATGACACCGATGGCCGAGCCGACTGTTGCACCAGCGATAAAAGAGCTTAGTAAAATGAAATATTTCGAGCCAACTTGTTCAAAGCCGACTCCAAAAATAGATAATCCGAAAAATCCAGTTAATACGGCTGTCATTAAAATAACGATACAAATAATATCTTCTACTTTTACTTTAATATTGGAATCATTCGACGATAAGTAAGGAAAGGATTGAATAAAAATCATTACTAAAAAGGCGGCTAAAAAGCTTTCAACACCTAAAATAATGTAGTCATAAACTTCGGCTTGTCCATCATATATTAAGTAATACAAGCCACGTCCTACAGCAGAACTAACCATCGCCGCAGCCATGAGGGCAAAAGAAAGCCTTTTCGTTTTCGACAAAAATAGTTTATAAATAAACATTAAAGTTATACAGGCGGTAATGACATAAACCGCTTGAGATAAATTGGCGGACAATGCCCCTAAAGATAGGAAAATAAATATCGTAAATGCTGATTGTCGTTTTAATATAATAGCTGCAGCTAAAAATGCGACAGAAAAAGGAGATAAAGATGTTAAAACGATCGCCCTTCCTAAGAAAAAGCTAATTATATTTAACAGCCAGCCTTCTTCAAATAACTGTTTTACGATAAATTGTCTCAGCGACTGCCCCTTTTGTGATGACTTTCGCGTTCGTTCATCCGCAGTTAACACTTCTGATTTTTGTAGTATGTCCATCTTCTTCGATCACTCCTTTAAAGAAGATATAAACATATGTAACAATATTTTTTTGTCAAAAAGAGAAACTCGAAAATAAAAACCTTTCGACTTTTCAAGATTTTTTCTTACATATTGTTAGTAGTGCCATACATATTTTTCTTTATAATGGGATTCCCTTCAAAATTATCATCAGACCGTGTAGATTATTAAAAAAATGTTGACATAAAAGGGTCCCTGTTGTACTATAAATTTTGTGTCTGTCAAAATTTCATTGATTCATGGCGGTGTAGCTCAGCTGGCGAGAGCGTACGGTTCATACCCGTGAGGTCGGGGGTTCGATCCCCTCCGCCGCTATATTTGACGGCCCGTTGGTCAAGCGGTTAAGACACCGCCCTTTCACGGCGGTAACACGGGTTCGAATCCCGTACGGGTCACTAAAAAAAAAGCATCCCGATGTGCGTTTATGACATCAGGATGCTTTTTTATTTTGACTAAATATATGTTGAGGTTTAGTTTAGACATAGTCTAAAGCTCGGCTTTTAATGACGATTTTGAAACGTGGAAGGTGGGCGACTCCTGCGGGAACAGCACGAGCCGAAAATCACCCGAAACGACCGAAGAGAGTTTCGGGAAGTTGAGGCCGTGCCCGCGGAAAGCGCCCACCTGGAACGTTTCAAAATCATAAAAATAAAACGCTACCTAAATACAGGTAGCGTAATTGTTCAACGTAAGATAATTTCGACAGCAAGTAACTATCCTCTTCTTGCACCTCGACCTCCACGACGGGATTCCGTATGCTTTTTCAAAGAAGCTAATTTATCTTCGCTTTCTTTCAAAAACTTATTCATTTTTGATTCAAAGCTTTCACTTCGCTTCTTTTCAGCTTGTTTCTCATAGCTTTCATTCGCTTTTTTGATTGATAAGCCAATTTTTCCGTCCCGTTCAACATTTAATACTTTGACTTTCACTTCGTCGCCAACATTTAAATGGTCATTTATATCTTTGACATATTTATCGGCAACCTCACTGATGTGCACTAACCCGGTGGAACCTTCAGGCAATTCAACGAACGCCCCAAAATTTGTAATACGAGTAACTTTACCACTCAACTTGCTGCCTACTTCGACTGACATAAAAAAAATGCTCCTCCTTGAAATTATTAAAAACAATGATATTACTATCATTATATATATCGTTTGAAAAAAGTGTCAATAAGAAGGCTCCTCATCTGGTAGTTTAAAGATGATTTCGCCATCCTTTGAAAAGAAATAGTCTTTTCTTGCGATTTGCAGTAAATAATCGAGATCACTTAACAGTTCGATTTCATATTTTAGGTTTTCATTATTATATTCAATTTGCTCGAGTTCTGCGATTAATTCATCGTATTCATTCTGTTTTTCATTGAGCAGTGCGCGTTGATTAAAATAATAAAAAATAAGTGAGCCCGAAATGATAACGAAAAGAATTGAAAAGGCAGTTAGTCGGCGATATAAACGTTTTCTTTCCCGTTTTTTAATCGCTAACTTTTGATCCTGCTCATAAACATATGACGATTGGATTTTAGTAACTTTTCGGTTATTCTGATTTCCCCTCGTCATTTTCCCGCCTCCATCTCATCCATTTTTTCAGCTTAGCTTGAACCTTATCCTTTATTCTACTACATCTACGTATAAAATTCAGCATATACTTAAGAATGAATTTTGGAAAAAGCGGTTTTATTAAATTTTTAATTAATTTTAGTATACCCAAAATTATTTTCCATAAAAATAAAACAGTCGAAATGATGACAGCGATCATGATTTGAATGAGCCAAAATATCGGCTTGAATATTAAAGCGATAAAGGAACGTTTTAAAAAACGGTAAACATTGTTTATCACATCGATGAGCCAATTTAAAAACGTTAAAAAATAGGGTTGAAGTATAGCAAAGTAAATAGAAATCCCTAACAAAATCGCTAAAAAAATATAAAAACGAATGATCCCACCGTTTGTTATAAAAAGTAAGTAATAGACGAGGCAGCTTTGAGTTAGCATAAATAACGTATCGACGATTATCTTTCCCGATAATGCACTCGGTCGAAAGAGGAGCTTGTACGTTTCAAAAAGCATACTAACGAGAATGCCTGATGCGGTCATCGTCAAAAGGGTATTAAAATGCATACCAACGTTCATCGTTACTTAAACAGCTTGCTAAAGAATCCTTTAGCTTTCCCACTTTGGTAATCGTCGATATAACTAAACGTTTCTATTCGACCTTGTATCGTGAGCTTACCTTCGTCAACGTCTAAATTTTTCATATGCAAATTTTCACCGCGAATAACTAAAAAGCCCATCGTTGTTTCTAATAAAAATTCTTCCGTATCAAAGCTGTCCACATCTTTAACGCCTGTAATTTCTAGTTTTTTGCGATTGTTTAGCTTTAAATCATGCTCTTTTTGTCTTGTGTTTTCGTTACGATATAAACTTGGTTCATATTGCATGTCCGATCCCTCCTATCACTATCAATCTATGAGGAGGGGGGACAATTTATTCTAGTTTCCTTCAGTTGATTCTACTTTTTCTTCTTTAATGATGGAATAAAGCATACCCGCTTCATCTTTACGAATATGTTCCTTTAACGATTCTACTTTTACGGTTAGTCGTGTATGACCGAATTGAATCGTTAATTCATCACCAACAGCAAGGTCCGAGGAGGCTTTCGCTTTTCTTCCATTAATTTCAATTCTTCCTTGGTCTGCTACTTCTTTTGCAATCGTCCGTCTTTTTATGAGCCGAGATGTTTTTAAAAATTTATCAAGTCGCATCTTTGTCACTCCTTTTAAACTTTTTTCGCCTTCTCCCAATACGAATCCATTAATTCAAGGGGCGCCTCCTCTATGGAAACACCGTCTTCTTTCATCAATTGTTCTAACGTTTGAAAACGGGATATAAATTTTTGACTCGTTCGATGTAAGGCGATTTCTGGATCAATCCCGTAATGTCTAGCTAAATTAACTAAGGAAAATAAAATATCACCAAATTCTAATTCCGCTTCTTCCGATGATTCATGGCGAAGCGCTCTTTCAAATTCTTTCATTTCTTCAGTTACTTTCTTAAAAACTTCTTCTTTACGATCCCAATCAAAGCCTATTTTTGCTACTTTTTTCTGAATGTCATAAGCATATAGAAGCCGCGGTAACGACTCGTTTAAATCATCGAATAAAGAGGCTTGCTTCGGCTTGGATTGTTGTTTAATTTTCTCCCAATTATCCTTCACATCTTCTACATTTTGAACGTGAACATCACCGAAAACGTGGGGGTGACGTTCAATCATTTTATTCGTAATAGACTTTATAACATCATCGACGGTAAAAAAACCATCATCCTCTGCAATTTGACTATGGAGCATCACTTGTAAGAGGACATCCCCTAATTCCTCTGCCAAATGATCGTCATCCGCTTCATGAATCGCATCAATCACTTCGTAAGCTTCTTCGATTAAATACGGTCTTAACGATTCATTGGTTTGCTTTTTATCCCACGGGCAACCATTCGGACCTCGCAACGTTTTAACGACTTTTCTTAATACGTTAAATTGATGATGTAGCAACTCCTCACTAGCTGGCTCAACATATAACGTCATTAAATTACTCGTCGGAAACTGGTGATCGAGCTCAAATAGCGGGACTGTTTTGATTGATTCCTCTTCCGTCCCTACCGCTTCACACATTTTAATCGGATAATCGTAAGGCAAATCCTCTAATAAAGTTAATTTAACGTTCGAGGCAATCGACTGATCATACACTTGAGCGATAATGATATGTTGTTTATATGATATAATATCTCGATTCAACGTACTGCCATCTAAAAGCTGAAATCCGTCAATCGGGTCTATTTTTAACCGTGTAAATAGCGGATCTAAAAAACTTTGTCCCCCAGCAATACGAACATCATGACGTTCATTTTTTAATAAAAGCTGCACCGTTTGCTCTGCTACAAGCGGATGCCCTGGAACAGTATAAATAAGATCCCGCTCATCTGCCTTCATTAATAACGTTTCACATATGTCTTCATACACGTGTTGAAACGATTCATTTTGCTCATAAAGATCATCAAACGAATGAAAGACGATTCCTTCCTTCTCTAATTCCGTCACCGTCGGATGTTTGAGCGTTCTCGTATAGATGACATCCTTCTCTTCAATTAATTTTCGATAAATGCCTAAAGGTAGCTCATTCATTGACCCTGATCCGAGCCCTAAAACCGTAATTGTTCCCAATCTTATCCGCCTTTCTAAATCAACGTCGAAATAATTGCTGTAGCTCTACTTTCGAAAACATTCGTAAAATAATCATTAATACACTATAAACGATCACACCAATGACACATAATAGTAAAACAATAAAAAGTAGCTGAAATCGATTGTCATAGTCAATCACAGAAGAAAGACCATAACGGGTGAAATAAACTGATAGCCCCATAATAATAGAAGCTATTATACCTTTCATTAAAAATGCGACATCGAGTTTACTATTCGCTTTTATTTTCCACATCACAAAGAAAATGATGAATAAAAAACTAACTGCAATAACAGAGGCAAGGCTTGCACCAACGATACCGTAATTCGGGATAAAAAGAATATTGAATGCCATTTTTAGCCCAACCATGACAGCAATCCAAATGAGCTGGGTAATACGATTTTGATGACGCCCTAACAAAACAGAAAATAATATGACGAAGGATAATAAAAACACAAGCAGCATCATAATTTGAAGCGCATATGTCCCGTCGTTATTTTCATAAAGTAACGGATTAAGTAAAGGCATGATGATTATGAGCCCAACTGTTGCTGGTAGTGATAATGTATAAGTGACCTTTAAAGCGAGCTGTTCATCCCGCTCAATATGCCCCTTTGATTTTTGCAAGGCTGGAATAAGCGCTAGTGCAAGGGATGATCCTAATACTAAACCGAGCTGAATTAATGCATGACCCCGGTCGTAGATCCCTTTTTCCCCTTTAGCCATTTCAAAGGAAAAACCGAAAGCTTGGAGCTGATTTACCATCGTAAATACGTCAACGAATTGCAATAACAGATGTAATAAATACGTTAAACTATAAATAATCGAGCCAATTAATAAGCTTTGAACAATTTTTTTACTCGGAAATATGAAGCGTTCATTTGCCGTATATTTTTTATAAATGATAAATAAAAATATCGCAGCACCGATTGTTCCAAGCATCGTCGCAAGGGCTGCATAACTACCTAATAGGTAAACAGATTCACTTCCGAATACGATAAATACGGTAAATAAAATAATAAAAACAACTCGGATGAATTGTTCAATAATTTGCGATAAAGCAACATATTTTGTCCGTTCTAACCCTTGTAAAACGCCCCTAAAATATGCAGTGAGCGGAATGAGTAAAAACATGCCGCCAGCTAGCCGAATAGACGGGCTAAGCTGAACATCCCCCATCCATAACGCGATTTTTTCACTCATTGAAAAAATAATTGTAAACAGAATAATGCCGAAGATAAAAAATAAAAATAATATTCCCGACGGATTTTTTCTCTGTTTATGAGATGAGGTTACTTCAGCGATTGCACTCGGAAAACTATATATCGATAACATGAGAGCAATCGATAAAAAGGGATAAATTTGTTGGTAAACGTATAACCCTTCATCCCCAGCCATATTTTGGAGAGGCACACGATAAATCATACCGAGAACTTTACTTAATAATCCAGCTAACGTTAAAAAAATGGTCCCCTTTAGCCAAAAAGACTTCTCTTCCATAGTTGTCCCCATTCTTCGCATTTTCCCATATTATAGCATAAGGGTTAAAGCAACCACGCTTAAAGCTAAATATTATAAAAAATAGCTTGCCGATCTCCCTAATACGAGGGATCAACAAGCTACCGAAATAAGGCGAATAAAAAATTAATGCATCGTTACTCCATTTGCCGTGCTAAAAAATTCGCTGCAGCATGACAAACTTTAATCTCTACTTCCGTTAAAGGTCCTTTTTCCATCATTAAAACGACACTGCCAACAGGATCACCATTTGAAACAATGGGATGAATGAGATATGCTCCGACTGTCTCTTCATTACCTTGAACTAATTCTACAGTCGTTTCATTTTTCTCGACTTTACTTTCCCGTGAATTCATTGAATCCTCTACAACTTTACCAACACTTTTATGCAAATATTCCCTTTTTGAAGCACCTGCAATGGCGATATATTCGTCTCGGTCTGAAATTAATACCCGTTGCCCGAGGGAATCAAATAACGCTTGCGCATACTCGTCAGCAAATTCTCCTAGTTCGTTTATTGGCGAATATTTTTTTAAAATAACTTCTCCTTCTCGATCAACAAATATTTCTAACGGATCACCTTCACGTATACGTAATGTTCTTCTAATTTCTTTAGGGACGACAACTCTACCTAGATCATCTATGCGGCGCACTATTCCTGTTGCTTTCATCTCCTAAAATCCCCGCTTTCTTTATTTTATTATGGTGATGCATGTTCCGTAATCACCTGTTGGTATTTTTAGTATGAGGCAACAGACCTAAACTATTCATTAACCGGCTAATTTTTTCGTCTGATTTAATTTAGATAGGAAATCCTCTAATATGTCATAACGAATCGCCATATTATTTTTTTGAAGCCGTAATACGATTTTTAATTTACTTCCTTCAATGCCTAATTGAACGGCGCGCTCGTATTCATTCGCTAACGATAACAATTCGGTCCCGTCGACTTTTTGGCTTTCAGATTCGTGCATGATCATTTCAATTTTGTTATTTTTTTCATCGATTGATTCAATTTTTTCATTTCTTGCATACAGTTTAATTTTCGCAACTCGTAGTAGCTCTTCAACTTCATCAGGATACGGTCCAAAACGATCTAACAATTCATCTTTTAAATCGAAAATTTCTCCCTCTTCTTCAATCGCTTGAATCCGTTTATACATTTGAATTTTTTGTGCTTCATCTTTAATATAATCATTCGGAATATAAGCATTCATATTTAACGATAATTCAACATCTAACGGTTTAACATCCTCGTATCGTTTTCCTTCTTTTTTCGCTTGAATCGCTTCATTTAACATTTGCGAATACATATCAAAGCCGACCGAATCGATAAACCCATGTTGCTCTGTCCCTAAAAGATTACCTGCTCCCCGAATTGATAAATCACGCATCGCTATTTTAAAGCCTGAACCGAGTTCGGTAAATTCTTTGATTGCTTCAAGACGCTTTTCCGCTACTTCAGACAACACCTTATTCGGCTGATACGTAAAATACGCATACGCTAAACGATTCGAACGCCCGACTCTTCCGCGCAGTTGATAAAGCTGGCTTAACCCCATTTTATCCGCATCATAAACAATGAGCGTATTCACATTCGGAATATCGACTCCCGTTTCAATAATCGTCGTACTTACTAAGACATCGTAATGCCCATCTAAAAAATCAAGCATAATATTTTCTAATTGGCGCTCATTCATTTGTCCATGGGCAAAAGTGACCCTAGCATCTTCAACGAGCGCATCTATCTCTGCTGCAACTCGGTCGATTCTATCCACTCGATTAAATAAGAAAAAAACTTGGCCACCTCGAGAAAGCTCCCGTTCAATCGCTTCTTTAATAAATCCTGGATTATATTCAACGACATACGTTTGAATCGGAAAACGGTTTTCTGGTGGTGTTTCAATGACCGATAAATCGCGAACACCGACCATAGACATATGAAGTGTTCTAGGGATTGGTGTTGCCGTTAATGTTAATACGTCGACATTCGTTTTTAATTTTTTAATTTTTTCTTTATGCTTCACACCGAAACGTTGCTCCTCATCAACGACTAAAAAGCCTAAATCTTTAAACTTCACATCATTGGATAATAATCGGTGGGTACCGATGACAATATCGATTAACCCTTTTCGTAATTGATCGAGGGTTTCCTTTTGCTCCTTTGGTGTTCGAAAGCGGCTTAATAAACCGATATTTACACCGAATTCTTTAAATCGTTCTTGAAACGTTTCGAAATGCTGCTGGGCTAAAATCGTCGTCGGGACTAATACGGCTACTTGTTTATTATCAACGATCGCTTTAAAGGCAGCTCGTATCGCAACTTCAGTTTTTCCGTATCCGACATCACCACAAAGTAACCGGTCCATCGGCTGTTCCTTTTCCATATCAGCTTTAATTTCTTCAATACATCTAAGCTGATCTTCTGTTTCTTCATACGGAAAGGCCGCTTCAAAATCTTTTTGCATCTCTGTATCCTCAGAAAATTTAAAGCCCTTCTGTCGTTCCCTTTCCGCATAAAGCTCGATTAATTCATCCGCAATATCCTCAACGGAAGATTTAACGCGGGATTTAACTTTTTTCCAATCCGAACCACCAAGTCGATATAGCTTCGGTTCTTTTCCTTCTGAGGCAACATATTTTTTCACATAATCAATTTGGTCAACGGGTACGTACAATTTATCATTTCCAGAATACATTATGACCATATAATCTTTATGAAGCGTATTAACCTCAAGTGTTTCAATACCGATATATTTGCCGATTCCATGATTTTGATGAACGACGTAATCCCCAACTTTAAGCTCTTGATAATTTTTAATGCGCTCAGCATTGGATATTTTTTGCCTTCTTTTCATTCGAGGCTTTTTCTTTTTAAACAATTCCTCTTCCGTTAAAACAGCTAATTTTGCCGTCGGAATTTCGAAGCCTTCTGTTAAACTTCCGAGGGTAACTGTTGGCGCATCAAGAGGCAATTCAACTCGTTGTAATTGAAGGTTAACCGACATATCGTAATCAGCTAAAATCCGCTCGATTCGTTTGGCACGTTCTTCATTTTGAGCATAGATGACGACTGAAAAATTCGCCTGCTGCCAACGATTCAATTCACTTTTTAACACGTTCATTTGCCCATGAAACTCTTGCATTTGCCGGCTTGAGACATTAATAATATTTTCAGGTTTCGTATTCGGAATATGTCGTAAAAATAACGAAAAATATATTTTTTGATGCTTCATTTTCTTTAAAACAGTCGGAAAATCAAGGGTCATTGTTAAATCTTTCACAATTGAATGATTTTCAAGTAATTCCGTATAAAAATGAGCCGCTTCTTTGTCCAATCTTTCTGCGGTTTCTGTAATTCTACCCATCTCATCTAGGACGACAACCGTTTCCTCAGGTAAATAATCTAGTAAACTATGGAGCTCATCATAAAATAAAGAGACATACTTTAAAGCATTCGGGAAAAATTCACCTTGCTTAAGCCGCTCGACATCATAAGAGATAGATTCTAATAATTTTTCTTGATCGTCTTTATTTTTCATCTCTTTCAATGATTTTTCTAGTAACTTTTCTAGCTTATTGCCCGCTTCTTGAAGTTCTTTTTTCGTTAATAAATATTCTTCTGCTGGGCTAATCGTCACACGATCGAGCTCTTCTTTAGATCGCTGCGTTTCCCCGTCAAAATAACGGATCGATTCTATTTCATCGTCAAACCATTCGATACGTATAGGGAAATCCTCAGTTAACGGATAAATATCAACAATTCCTCCACGCCGGCTCATTTCACCAGGTGTTGAAACCATTTCCGAATAGTTGTAGCCAAACTCCACTAATCGACTGACGAACGTCTCATAATCGTATTCTTCACCGACTTGGACGGTCATTTCAAATTGCTCCATTAAATCCTTTGGTGGAAGGGCCCGCTTTAAAGCAGCAATTGGCGCAATAATAATGCCTGTTTTTTTCTTATTCCACCGATTCCAAACATCTAACCGTTGTGCTTTTAACTCAGGGGATGATGTCGTTAATTCCGTCGCAAACCATTCATTGACTGGATATAAATAAACATCCTCCTCCGTCGATAACGCACTTAGCTCCTCATACAGCTTTTGTGCCTGACTCAATTCGTGGGTCACTAATAAAACTGGACGCTTTGCCGACTCAAAAAGCAATGATACGAGCATCACTCTTAACGAATGCGTTAGCCCCGAGATGAGCTGTTCGTTCATCCCGCTTGATAAACCGTCCATTAAATGTTTAAAATCATCTTGTTCTATAAGGTATGTCTTCAAACTGTTCAAAAGGAATTCTCCCCTTATCCTATATGACTATCATTTTTGCTCTTAAAAAATGGCGAAACAGAAAAATGCTTTGGATTAAACCAAAGCCCCCCTTTAATGAATAAAGTTGTCATTTTCAAATAGATTCGGATTTTGAGCTAGCAACTCTTCACAATGCTCGCAAATTAATTGAAGCTCGATCTGGCCCGTTTCATCGTAATGGATCATCTCATTCATTTCCTCTTGTGTAAACCCATTTTGTTTCATCGTATCGTAAACTTTAATCGGATCATCTACCGTTCCTATAGATTCTTCACAATGTCTACACTTAATTAAAATAGCCATGATCAAACCTCCTTAAACAAATAAAATGCTAACTTCGATGGGGGGCAAATAGAGCTCTTAAAAAGCTTTAGTCACCCGCCAAGCCTTTATTTATAGGTTAGCCAAAGGAGGTTCGTCTTATGCAAATTTAATTTAAAGCATTGTACGTATTCATCACTTGTAAAAATGGTTTCGTTAGCCAATCTTCACAGGCATCAGCTGCTTTTTCCACCGCATCATCAATTAAATGAAGCTCTTCTTTAGAAAATTTACCTAGCACATAATCGACCGTATCCATCGGCACTTCAGGACGACCGATACCGAAACGAATCCGGTTAAACTGCTTCGTTCCAGTTTGATCAATTATACTGCGAATACCGTTATGGCCACCATGTCCACCCGTCTGTCGCAATCTAATTCTTCCTTTAGGTAAATCGAGATCATCATAAATAACGACGACATCTTCTAAATCAAGCTTGTAAAATTGAACAATCTCTTTTACAGCATGTCCAGATAAATTCATATACGTCTGTGGTTTAACGAGAATAATTTTTTCACCATTCAATCGTTCTTCTGTATAAAGAGATTGAAAACCGCTCTTTTTTATTTTAAAGCCATGCCGTTTTGCAAGATGATCAACGACGTGAAAACCGATATTATGCCTTGTCTTTTTATACTTTAAACCTGGATTACCTAAACCGACGATACATTTCATTTTATGCTTCTCCTTTAAATTAATTAACAATAATTTAATTGTAGATGAAAAAACGCTCCTATTCAAAAGTTGTTTATTGAAAAATTGCTTTGAATGAAAGTTGCTTATTAAAAGCTAAAAATGATGTAATTTAGAAAAAGGAACGGGGAAACTTTGGAGGCCATATACTGTTTTAGTCTGCCATGCTCTCGGTTATCGACCGTCACGACCCAGTTATCGACCGTCGTACCCGGTTATCGGCCATCCTGCTCGGTTATCGACCATCGTACCCGGTTATCGACCGTCGCGCAATAAAATTGCTGGCCAAACTGCCGTCATTCTTATA
>CALKAL010000083.1 GCA_937983065.1 uncultured Bacillaceae bacterium
GCAACGAGATTTGGGTTATAGAACACCTATATGGGACAAATCTTTTGCTTTGCCACAAAGATTTGTCCGATAGCAAGTGGTCCCTTTCCTCATATTTACCTTTTACCAGCTCGACTTCAAAATTCCATAAAAAAATAGCGTCAGTGAAATACTTCACCGACGCCTATTTATCGTGATATTAAATTGATCGTTAAAATCTCACTCGACTGACCAACGTCATTTGCCGAGAACTTACTCGTTAAACTTTTTAAATACTAACGATGCGTTATGTCCACCAAAACCTAGTGAATTTGACATAGCTACGTTTACTTCTTGTTTTCTCGCTTCGTTCGGGACATAATCTAAGTCACATTCTTCATCTGGTGTGTCATAGTTAACTGTGGGGGGAAGAATATTATCTTGAATACTTAAAACAGTAATGATTGCTTCGAGCCCCCCAGCAGCTCCTAATAAGTGACCAGTCATCGATTTCGTTGAGCTCATCGCTAGTTTATAAGCATGATCACCGAAAACCGTTTTCACTGCTTGCGTTTCGTACTTATCATTTAATTCTGTACTTGTACCATGGGCATTAATATAATCAACATCTTCAAAACTTAGTCCTGCATCTTCAACAGCTTGTTTCATCGCCCGGGCTGCACCTTCCCCTTCAGGAGCTGGAGCGGTAATATGATAAGCATCTCCTGTTGAACCGTACCCAACGATTTCTGCATAAATATGTGCGCCACGATTTAACGCAGATTCTAATGATTCTAATATGATCACACCTGCGCCCTCACCCATAATAAAACCATCACGATCTTTATCAAATGGGCGACTCGCTTTTTGTGGGTCTTCATTTTTCGATAATGCTCCCATCGAAGAGAATCCTGAAAACGACATATGGTTAATTGGCGCTTCAGTTCCGCCTGTAATCATAATGTCTGCATCGCCTCGTTCGATTACTTTAAACGCATCACCGATTGAATTCGTTCCCGACGCACATGCTGTCACAGTACAAGAGTTAATCCCTCTTGCACCTAACATAATCGATACTTGACCTGAAGCCATATCAGGAATAATCATCGGCACAAAAAACGGTGAGACCCGTCCGCCTTTTTCCAAATACTTTTGAAAATGCTCTTCATACGTTGTCATTCCGCCGATTCCTGAACCAATCCAAACGCCAGTTCTCGGGGCGATTTCTTCAGTTATTTCTAAGTTGGCATCTTCAACTGCCATTTTCGCTGCAGCAACCGCATACTTCGTAAAATTATCCATTTTACGTGCTTCTCTTTTTTCCATAAAGTTTAAAGGATCGAAGTCTCTTACTTCAGCTGCAATCTTTGTCGGAAATAAGCTTGCATCTAGTTTCGTTAGTTCACCAATACCGACATTCCCTGAAACAATATTATTCCACATCGTATCAATGTCGTTACCAACTGGAGAAACGATACCTAATCCAGTTACAACTACTCTTCGGTTAGACATAGTGTATACCCCCTCTTATTTCCCCCATCGTAAGGCGATTGCTCCCCACGTTAAGCCACCACCGAATCCAACGAGGACAATTAAGTCGTCATTATTTATTTTACCGTTTTTTACGTCTTCACTCAAAGCAATTGGTATTGAAGCTGCAGAAGTGTTACCGTATTTATGCACAGACTTAGACATTTTCTCAACTGGAATGTTTAATTTTTCACGGGCCGCTTCCATAATCCGAATGTTTGCCTGGTGTGGAATCAAATAATCAACATCATCTTTTGAAAGGCCAATTTTTTCAACGACATTCAATGCCGATTCACCCATTTGTCTCACTGCAAATTTAAATACTTCTCGACCATTCATATAAATGTGATCTTGTTCGTTTTGATACAAATGAGGAATCCCTCCCCCATCTGCACCTAATTCAAAGGATAAAATACCTCTATCATCAGACACTTGGCCAACGATTGCTGCCCCAGCTCCGTCACCAAATAAGACACACGTATTTCTGTCAGTCCAGTCAGTAATTTTAGAAAGCTTTTCTACACCGACGACTAATACGTATTGATACGCATTCATTTCAACAAATTGTTTAGCTGAAACGATGCCATACATAAACCCAGCACAAGCAGCACCGACATCCATCGCGGCCGCTTTTTTAGCTCCAAGTCGCTCTTGGATTTGACAAGCAACTGACGGAAAACCCATGTCTGGTGTGACGGTTGCTACGATAATCATATCTAATTGTTCAGGTTTAATATTCGCTTCTTCAATGGCATTTTTTGCCGCTTCAAATGCCATATCTGATGTGTCCATATCATCTTTTGCAATCCGTCTTTCTTCAATTCCTGTCCGTGTTCGAATCCATTCATCCGATGTATCAACTATTTTTTCTAAATCAAAATTAGTAACAACATTTTCAGGAACGTAATGTCCTGTACCTATAATACCAGCTTTCACTATGGTCAACCCCTCATCATGTACTATTATTATCATATATTATGACCTAGTACTAATTTTAGCAAAAAAGAAGCCCTAATGGAAGTGGTAAAAATTAATATTCGTTGCGTAGTTTTCCCGTTTGAATGAACCGATTGATCTTCGACGTTATTTCTTCTTGGATTTCTTTTGGAACCGAATCACCGAATGTCCCTAAATAAATATATTCCCCATCAAAGCTAAAATTAATGATACCTGATGGGAGATCGCCCTCATCATATTGATTAGCAACTTCTAGATATAGATCTTCCAGGCGCTGAACAGTACTCGTAATGACCGTTTCCCTCGCCACTTCATATTGATCATTTATATAACCGATTGCATAAATATTATTTTTATTTGCATCCTGAATAATTGGAACGTTAAATCCGTCCCCAGCTGGGTAAACAACATCAATACCTTGTTCTAAAAGCTCATGGAAATATTTCATCGCAAGCTGTTGATCATACCAATCCTGCACAGATCGAATCAACACTTGAATCGTCGGGTCAACAGACTTAATTCCTTCATAAAAACCTTCTACTTCAGATTGCGTACTAAAGGCTGGTATAATCCCAATTTTTTTCGTTTCAGTCATTTTAGCTGCTAATAGACCCGAAAAATATCCCATCTCATAACCGTTAAAATGGATACTCGTTAAATTTCGATCGAAAATTTGCCCATTAAAATAAACAAAATGGATATGCGGGTAATTTTCATTAAGCTCACTAAAATATTTACCGTAAAGATCCCCATGACCAAAAACTAAATTAACCCCTTGTCGATCAAAATCTTTAACGGTTTCTTCGACTTGTCTAAATGTGTTTATATTTTCCTTTAACAACACACTAACATTATGATGATCTTTTATATTTAAGACACCTAAATAAGCACCTCTTCCCCACGTTTCATCATGGATGGTGCCTTCTAAAATTAAGCCAACATTTTCCAATTCACCTTTATCAAAAATTGGTTGGCAGCTCGTTAAAATTACAATGGATACAAAGAATATGAGTAACAAGTTTTTCACATTGAGCACTCCGATATGATCACTTACATTACATTTTGAATTGTATTCGTCAAATTATCAACTACTTAGGAGCAGTTTCACTCATAAATTTGAGACTTTTTAACTACTTTTTTAGTTTAAAAGATAAATCCCATCCATTTTATTGCTGAAAAGTGTCATTTTGTTAGGTAAATTGGAGTATTTGGATAATGAAGCTAACCATCGAACGAACGAATCGAATGCAACCTCAACTAATTTATCGTTGCCTTCTACCCGTTGAGGAATATTTAAGCTTGTAATTTGAACATGCTCGAAATTAATTTCACTACATTTTTCGTTCCCTGAATGAAAGTATGATATACTCTTTTTACCTTGATTAATTTCATAAGTTATTGGAACGTCTCTTAGTACTTTATTCTTACTACTTAGGTCGAGAAATGTAAAATGGGCATGTCTGCCAACCATTTCATAGTAAAAAAGCTTCTGTTTGTCATCGATGTCATCAATGCCAATAATTTCAGCGTCTTGATTTAACAAATAATTAGTAAGTTCATAACCGATTGGATCGAAGCAATTAACAATTTTAATTCGCACATACTTCCCTCCTTTATGTTATTTCTGTTAACAGTCTTAAATATTTATTTATTTTTTTAAAAATCTTTGGTAAACTGAGTAATGGATGCATACAATAATGAGGTGAAATAAATGAAATATATTTTAACTATTTTATGGAGCTTTTTATTAAGTGCAATGATGATTTATGTACTTTCAAGTATGAGTGGTGAAGCATTTAACTTAAATGGTGTTTACGCTTTAACCGTTGTATTCTCAATCGTTGCATTGTTAGTCGATAGTATAATCAAAGATAAACCAGAGACAGCAAATTAATGAGAGAGGTTGACTCAAAGCTACATCATCAATGAGTCAACCTCTTATTAATTACCAAGGAATTAAGCTTAATGCTGCGATAGCTGTTAATGGTAGTATAAGCCGTCTTAAACCTACACGTCCTGGAGGGTACCCATATCCGTATCCATATGGTTGATAATATGGATTGTAGCCAAAACCGTATGGAGAAGGCACTCCAAATTGACGAAATGATGATTGAGCATAGCTGGATTGGTCAGGTACAACTAAATAAACATGATCATCATCAAGATCGATAATAACGCCTTCGATCTTTTCACCATTTACTGTTTCAACTAAAACGTACTTTTTTAAATGGTCTTGGCATAGTTTATACATATGATCTTTAGAATAAGTAGTCACGTCATCCTCTCCTTTCAAACTAATTTATTCAATATAATCGGGATATGTGCACATATAGGAGGAAAACGATATGGCAGAATTAATCGAACTTATCAAATATATCTTTCTCGGTTTATTTCAAGGCATCACTGAACCGATTCCAGTCTCTTCTAGTGGCCATTTAGTTATCGTGAGATCATTAATGGACTTAGAATTACCTGGTATTAGCTTTGAGGCCTTTATTAATTTTGGTTCTCTCATCGCAGTTATAGCTGTATATCGTAAAGATTTAACTTCGCTGGCGGTTAATGGCTCGCGCTTCTTATTTCAAAAAGATAAAGCTTATAAATCGGATTTTTATTATTTATTTTTATTAGTCGTCGCTACCATTCCTGCAGGTGTCATCGGATTTTTCTTTAATGATGTTATCGGAGAAGCTTTTTCTTCTAGCTCAGTGAGATTAGTTGGAATAACGCTTCTATTAACGGGAGTAGCTCTATGGATTATTAGAAATTTAAAAGGGCATAAAAATGATTCAGAAATTACATTGAAGGATGCAATCATCGTCGGATTTGCCCAAGCTGTCGCCTTACTTCCAGGGGTGAGCAGATCAGGTGCGACAGTCGTAGCCGCCATGCTCATCGGAATGAAAAGAGAAGCTGCGTTAAAGTTTTCATTTTTACTTTATATCCCAGTCAGTCTCGGGGCGATGATTTTATCAGTCAGTGATATTGCAAATGACCCAGAAATCTCAACAAGACTGCCCCTTTACTTAGTTTCTTTATTAGCGGCACTCATCGCATCTTATTTTGCTTTACTATGGTTTATCGATGTGATGCGAAAAGGTAACTTAAAATATTTTGCCTTTTACTGCTTTATCGTCGGGACATTAGTTATTTTCTTTTTATAATATGTAAAAAAAGCAGAACCCCTTGTAGATTAAGGGGTTCTGCTTTTATTTTAGTCTGGAATTCCAAGTGCTATTTTAGCATAACGGGACATACGATCTTTAGACCACGGAGGATTCCAAACGAGATTAACAGCCGTATCTTTGACTTCAGGTATATCTGATAATACGCGTTTTACATCTTGTTCAATGTGACCAGCTAGTGGACATCCCATCGTCGTCAACGTCATCGTAACCGTCGCTAGCCCAGCTTCATCAAGATCGACTCCGTATACTAAGCCTAAATTAACAATATCAATACCTAATTCAGGGTCAATCACGTTCTCTAATGCACCCATTAGGTTATCTTCTAATGCTTGATCCATGATCATTCCTCCTTCAACAATCTATACTTATATTATACACATGTTTTAAGGTTTTTTTAAGGGGAATGATAACAATTCTCAAATAACAATGATAAACTTCTCTTGAAAGGTTGAATAATATCTTGGCCACAACCTACAATCACAATAGGTAAACAGTAACCATTGAGGTGGTAAATATGAAATCAATCAATCCGAATCAGTTAACTCAAAAAGAAAATTATAAGCTTTTAAGCGGTAGTATTGTCCCAAGACCGATTGCACTTATAACATCCGAGCATGAAAATGGAAAAATAAATGCTGCTCCGTTTAGTTTTTTTAATATGGTCTCATCAAATCCACCGTTAATTGTTGTATCGATTGGAAGAGTTGATGGAAAAATTCATAAGCATACAGCTAAAAATATTTTGCGGAATAAACAGTTTGTCGTTCATCTGCCTCATTTAGACTTACTTCATCAATTGAATGAAACATCAGCTCCATATTCTGAAGGGGTAAGTGAAGTCGAAAAGGCGGATTTAACATTGACAGAAAGTACTATCGTTAACGTTCCAGCGATAAAGGAGGCCAAGCTGCGTTTAGAGTGTGAATTGTTCAAAACAATACCATTAGGAGAAGACGGGCACATTCAAAACGATCTTATCATTGGAAAAGTCGTATATTATCATTTTGCAGATGATGTTTATGAGGATGGATATATTAATGTTAAGGCATTAGATCCAATTGCTCGACTTGCAGGACCAAATTATGCGAATTTAAACGAAGAAATTTATTTACCCCGACCGACCACAGCCGATGAATGATTGTTAAGAATTTGAAGTTGGACATTTTTAAAAGGATTAACCATAATATCGAATATATAACTAACCAAGCTCTGGAAATATACGTAGACTCCTGCGGGAAGAAGAGCCTAGGTGAGACCCCG
>CALKAL010000084.1 GCA_937983065.1 uncultured Bacillaceae bacterium
CATAATCGCAGTTTAATAACGTGAATTAAAAAAGAACGCTAAAGGTACTGACTCCTTAAATTTTGGAGTGCGGACTCGAATAAGCGCGTTCTTTTTTTTCTTATATAAAACCCAAATCTCATTGCTCCACCGAAAGATTTGTCTTATAGCCCCCTCGAAACTTTAACGAACCCAAAGATAATCTCAAATTACGAATACGAATCATTTAAAGCACGTTTAAGTATGGCCTTTCTTTGGCTGAAAAATAATATAACAAGGACTACTGTTAAAAACAGTGCAATTAAAGTGAAAAACGAAATCTCTGGGAAGAAATCGATAAATAACCCACCGAAAATTGGTCCTGAAATACTTCCGAAGCTAAAGGCAATTCCGCATAAAATATTTCCTGCTGGGAGTAAGCTTTTCGGTAATAAATCAGCCATATAGGACATGCCTAATGAAAATAAAGAGCCAACGAATAAACCCGCGACTATGAACATAGCTAATAAAGCCAGTGCCGAATCTTCTAATCTAGCTGCTAGGAAAAACGCAATGACTCCACCTAAAAATACGAAAGATAGCACTTTTGGTCTTCCGAATTTATCACTGAGTACGCCTAACGGAATTTGTGATATTATACTTGCGGCTGCAAAGGACGGTATGATGATTGAAAGGGCATTAGGATCATGACCGATTCGCATGCCGTAAACAGGGAAATTTCCGTTTAATGTCGCTTCTAAAAATCCATAAGCAAAAGGGGCTAAAAAGGCGACCCACGATAATTTCGTTGCCTGAATAAAACGTTGAAATGAACTTGTCGAAGTAATTTGCACTTCGTCCTCTTCAACAGGAAAGTCATTTCGAACGAAAAACATAAAACTCCAAACAATCAAACATAAAATCGAGCTTATAATAAACGGTAAATGCTGGTTCACTTCAAGGAGCCTTACCATCAAAGGTCCTGTTGCAAATCCTAGGGCAAAGGCAAGTCCGTAAATCGCGATATTTCTTCCACGTTTATGCTCTGCTGTCGTTGTTGTGATCCACGTTTGCGAACCAAAATGAAGAATATTATCTCCAATTCCGACTAATAACCGTAAAATAAACCATACCCAGATCGAATCCCAAATTGTAAAGGAAAATAACGAGACAAAGACGAGTACGCCACCGAATAAAATGAGAGGCTTATAACCAAATTTCTTTAATGGTGGTTCTAAAAATGGCGAAATAATTAAAATACCTATGTACAAAGCTGTCGCATGTAGTCCATTAATTGACGATGAGACCCCTTGTTGCTCAAAAATAATCGCAATAAGTGGAAGGAGCATTCCTTGAGAAAAACCGGAAATTCCTACAATTGAAACTAGTATGATAAACCTCATGCGCTCATTAACCATAGTCATCACCTCGTAAATGGGCAAATTAATGTCATTGTAACGCAATCCAATGATAGAATAAATGAAAATGTATAAAAAGGAGTGCAGTTAGTTGACCTATCATGTGAAAGATGACCATATTAATGTTGAATTTGAGAGTGGAACATTAACGATTTCGGGCGATGAAACGAAAGGGTTTCGACCATTTCAATTAATGTTGTCCTCTTTAGTCGGCTGTAGTATTTTAGTTTATAAAAGAATTTTACAAAAACAAAAAGTAGAATATGATGAAATGACAGTCGAGGCAAGTGTTGAACGTTCAGGTGATTCTATCAATAAAATTGAAAAAGTGTATATAAATTTTAAATTGAAAGGTGAACATTTAAAGATTGAAAAACTTAAAAAAAGTTTAGACGTAGCAACAAAGAATTGCTCGATGGTCCAATCAGTTATCGACTCAATTGAAGTGATTGAAACAGTTGAGATTGTTTAAAAATTGAAAGTTTCAAAAAGCACGTATTTATAAATCCTAGTTAATTATGCATATTATTTAAACAACCCCTATATTATTTTTAAAAAGGGGTTGATTTTTTTCATAAATCCCTTTATCATGTTAAAGTATTAGAGAGATAAAGTAAATCTTAAATTATAAATAAGGGAGGAGAAAGATTTGGCTTCAGCCGTCATTTTATCTGTATTATTATTAGTTGTTCTTAGTCTATTAAAAGTGAACGTTTTAGTTGCAATTGTTATTTCAGCCTTATCAGCTGGATTGTTCGCAGGTGAATCTTTAATAGATACGCTAGGTATTTTCATTTCAAACATGGGAGGTAACGCTAATACCGCAATTAGTTACATATTACTTGGAGGATTTGCAGCTGCGATTGGTTTAACAGGAATAACAAAAGGCGTCGTTCAATTTCTTAGACGCGCGGTTAAAGGAAAACGAGGCGTTATGTTAATTGCGATTGCTATAATTGCTTCATTATCTCAAAACGCCATCCCAGTTCATATTGCATTCATTCCAATTTTAATACCACCGTTAATTGCCCTATTTGATAAAATGCAAATTGACCGTCGTGCAATAGCAACAGCATTAACCTTTGGATTGAAAGCGCCGTATATTATGATTCCTGTTGGTTTCGGATTAATCTTCCAAGGAATCATTCAAGAAAACATGGAACTGAATGGCGTGTCCATTAGTATTTCGGAAATTACACAGGCGATGCTTTTCCCTGGAATTGGAATGCTCGTCGGGCTGTTAATTGCGATTTTTATTACTTACCGTAAGAAAAGAGATTATAGTCAAATAGAAGCTCAAGGGCCTGTATCAGATTTTGCAAATGTGGATGATTCACCGTTTAAATTTGAATTAAAACATTTCATGACGATCATTGCTATTATTGCAGCTTTAGCCGTACAGATTATCACAGAAGAAATGGTATTAGGTGCGTTAACTGGATTAGTACTTATGTTTTTACTCGTCGCTGTTCCTTTTAGACGTGGTGAAGAAGTGATGTCAAAAGGAATTAGTATGATGGGTATGATTGCGTTCATTATGTTAACAGCATCAGGCTTTGGTGGCGTGCTAAGTGAAACAGGCTCAGTTGAAGCTCTCGTCAATGCCTCATCAGATATGCTTTCTGGAAACCAAGCTATCATTGCATTTATTTTATTGTTAGTCGGATTAATTATAACGATGGGAATTGGAACGTCATTTGGTACGATACCAATTATCGCGGCGTTATACGTGCCCATTGCATTAGCTGCTGGGTTTTCACCGATTGCAATTGCTGTACTTATCGGAACGGCAGGCGCATTAGGAGATGCAGGTAGTCCAGCTTCCGACAGTACACTCGGTCCAACTGCCGGGCTTAATGTTGACGGTAAACATAATCATATTTGGGATACTTGTGTGCCAACGTTTATTCACTTTAATATCCCACTATTTATTTTCGGGTGGGCCGCAGCACTTATTTTGTAACATGAAATTAATAAAAAATGACCGTAAAATCATATTGCGGTCATTTTTTAATGATAATGTCAGTTATAACTTAATTTAAGTATGATATTCCTCGTTTTTGAAGAAAATAAAGTAAAACGAGGAGGTTTGTTAAAATGAAACGTCTCTTTCAATTACTAATCGTTGTGTTAATTTTTTCAGCATGGACTTCGAATGTCGTCGCTTTATCAAATGAGTCTTACGGTTTTGGCTACAAAAAGAAAGGCGATGAACAGCCACCCGATTTAGGCTTTTACGGTCCGTTAATTGAAAAATATAATGGATTATACATGGGAGATCCGAATAAAAAGGTCGTCTATTTAACCTTCGACAATGGTTATGAACAAGGCTATACGGAACAGATTTTAGACGTTTTAAAAGAAAAGCATGTTCCAGCGACATTTTTTCTAACGGGAGATTACGTCGATTCAGTGCCCGACATTGTGAAGCGAATGGCTGATGATGGGCATTTAATCGGAAATCACTCGAATAAACATCTCGATTATACGAAAAATTCGGATACGACGATTCGAGATGATTTGCATAAGCTCGATGAAAAAATTAAAAAAGTGACCGATCAAGACCATGTTATGTTTTTTAGACCAGCTCGAGGTGTTTTTAGCGAACGCACTTTAGCTTTAACCGAAGAGCTCGGCTATATTAACGTATTTTGGACCGTTGCTTTTGTCGATTGGCATCGCGATTCCCAAAAAGGGTGGGAGCATTCGTTTCGATCAGTGATGGATCAAGTTCATCCAGGTGCGATCGTTTTACTTCATTCCGTTTCATCAGATAATGCTGAGGCGTTAAGTCATTTGATTGATGAGTTAAGGAAAAGAGGATATGAATTTGGGACGCTTGAAGATTTAGTTTGGGATAAATTAGTTCCTCTTTGGTAAATCATCGTCGTCCGTCATTGCATCTTTCCACTGAGACGTTGTAAACTAATTGTAATTGTATGAAAAGAAAGAGGTATTTAAATGTGGAAAGAATATTATCATACACCTGGTATTTACGATTTTGATTATGCCCTTAGTCGGTTTAAATTAGATCCCCTCATCCGAGTCAATTTTAAAGATCGCTGGGCTGACATTCCGATTGAAACAGAAGGAGTCCGCACCGTTGTCAGAGTAAAAGCTGAAGGGACAACTGAGGAACCGATTTTTACAGTCATGGGCGAACATGATGAGATTCAAGATATTATTTTTGAAAAAGTACGAGATATTTTCCAATGGGATAAAGATTTAAACGAAATACATCAATTTTTCCAAAAAACCGAGCTGTCGATGTTATTTTTCACGTATCAAGGAACACCGATTGTGAAAGATTTTGATCTATACGCTTCACTGATGAAAGTCATTATTCATCAGCAGCTTAATATGAAGTTCGCTTACACGTTATCAACTAGATTTGTCCACAAATTTGGTGAAGAAATTGACGGATCTTGGTTTTATCCAAGACCAGAGCAGGTTGCAAAACTCGATTATGATGATTTAAGGGAGCTGCAATTTAGTCAGAGAAAAGCAGAGTATGTCATTGATACGTCACGATTAATCGCAAACGGTGAACTAGATTTAAATAAACTTTCAAAAATGGAAAACGAAGCAATTATGAAGGAACTCGGAAAAGTGCGTGGTGTCGGGCCGTGGACCGTTGAAAATTGGATGTTATTCGCATTAGGTCGCGACGATATATTTCCTGTGCAAGATATTGGGATCCAAAACGCTTTGAAAAAATGGTGGCGGAAAACTGAAAAACCAGCCAAAGAGGAAATTTTAGAAAAAGCGGATGAATGGAAGCCGTATCGAAGCTATGCCTCATTAACGCTGTGGCGAAGTATTGAAGGTTAAAATAAATGAGACAGTTTGAAAAGTTCATTCAAATTGTCTCATTTTTTATTGGCTGACTTCCTACATTTGCTCGTTAAAAAATATGTTATATAATGAATTTATGGAATAGTTGCATCATAGCGGTAATAACTTCATATGATAAACGATACGATTATAATTGTAGGAAGATGTAATGATGACATTCTTTTATATTTGTTTAGCTCTTTTAGGACTCGTACTAGGTTCCTTTTACAACGTAGTCGGTTTAAGACTTCCAAAAGGTGAATCGATCATTTCACCACCTTCCCATTGTCCTTCCTGTGAAAACAGACTACGCCCCATTGAATTAATTCCCGTTTTTTCGTATATCATTCAGCGGGGGCGATGTAAGCATTGTCAGACAAAAATTTCACCACGATATGCTTTTTTTGAATTATTAACAGCATTTTTATTTGTTCTATCATTTTACTATATTGGTTTTGAGCTTGAACTTATCATAGCGTTATTGTTCATGAGTTTATGTATTATTATTACGATTAGTGATATCCATTATCAAATTATTTCCAATAAAGTTCTTATTTTTTTCGCCGTGGTGATTGGAGTTTTGCGGTTAATTATTCCTCTTGAGCCTTGGTATGACGCGTATGTTGGTGCTGCTTTTGGCTTTGGTTTACTCCTTCTCATTGCGATTTTGAGTAAAGGCGGGATGGGGGGAGGCGATGTGAAGCTTTTCGGCGTCATTGGGCTTGCGCTAGGCTTTCAAGGGACATTGCTAACCTTCGTTCTCGCTTCTATATTAGGTGCTGTTATCGGTTTGTTTTTAATGATTATTAAAAAAGTTAAACGCGATACCCCAATCGCTTTCGGTCCTTTTATTGCAACCGCTGCCGTAATCGCTTATATTTATGGAGATAAGATTTTAAGTTGGTATGGCCAATCGGTTTTATTTTAGAAAAAAATTGTTTGAATAGAAAAACTCCCTTTATAGTAAACTGAATTACTGTAAAGGGAGTCTATATTTCTATAATTTTACTTTAATCAAAGGCTCTTCTTTGTAAAATCATCGTGGCGACTACGAGTAATAATGCGGTAAATATTATCGCTAATGATACACTGCCGATTAATTCTGAAGTAAGGGATCCGTCATAAAGAAACGCTAACGTATGATTACTCACCATTAATGGACTCCACGTTAAAACATGACTGAAAATATCGGTGATAATATTAAGCGCGATAACAATTATAATTGTCAGAAACGCTACGAGTCCAGGTGATTTAAGTAATGTATTTAAAACGACCGTTATACTTAAAATAAAAAGTAAGTAAAACGTATAGAAAACAGCACTGACGATGACTGTACTAAACGCAATATCACCAAATAACAAACTGACATAATACCAAGATGCAATCATACTAACAATAAGTGATAGTAGAATAATTAAACTGTAAGCGGAAAACTTCGACATGATGTAATTCGCATAGCTGACGGGTTTAGATAAAATCATTTCATAAACACCACTTCTTATTTCACCAGCAATCGTTCCCATCGAAATAACAGCGACAATTAAAACTCCGATTGAACCAATTTGTGCATAACTCATTCCGACGGCTTCAGCAGGGCTCGGCATCGGAATACTGAAAACAGCACCTTCAGGAAGTCCTCCAACGGTTTCAAGAATCCGTGGTAAATAATATGTCGTAATCGGGTCCATAATCGCTAGTATAATGAAAACAATTGGAACCCAAATCCACTTAAAATTACGCCAGTTTTCTAGTAATTCTTTTTTAAACATCACTTGAAATTGCATTATTTATTCACCGCCTTAATGAAGAAGTCCTCTAATGAAGTTTTCGCAACTTCAAATTTAGTGAGGGGCCAATTTTCTTTTTGGAATAAATCTAGTAACTGCTTTCTAGCAATTAATAGCTGATGGACAGAAACTTGATATTCTCCTCTTTCGTTCGTGACTTGAAAGACAGATTCAATTTCCTTTAATCGTTCCATCACAAATTTCGGATCTTCAGAAAAAGCGATGTGAATCGTTACTGTTTCCTGCTCTGAATGAATATCATTTATGTTTCCTTTTTCAATGACCTTTCCGTTATTTAATAAAATAATTTCATCACTCACTTCCTCAGCGTCGTTTAAAATATGTGTCGAAAATAAAATCGTCGCATCTTTTTTCAATTCCCGCATGAGGTTGAGTATTTCCCTTCTACCAATTGGGTCAAGGGCGGAAACAGGTTCATCAAGCATAATTAATTTTGGACGGTGAATTAAAGCTTGGGCAATTCCTAATCGTTGCTTCATCCCACCTGAATATTTGCCAATTCTCATTTTCTTAAAATCTTTTAAATTGACGAGTTCTAGTAATTCATCGGCTCGTTCCTCTGCTTCTTTTTTTGATAAATCAGCGAGCTGGCCGACGTAAACTAAAAATTCAAAGCCCGACATCCAGCGATGGAAAACCGGGAATTGGGGTAAGTAACCGACAAACTTCCGAAAATCCTTCGTTAATTCATCTTCATCAAAGGATATTGTTCCTTCCGTTGCTTTTATAAATCCTGCCAACATTCGTAACGTCGTTGTTTTCCCAGCCCCATTCGGACCTAGTAACGCAACACATTTACCAGATTCAAGGGTAAATGATATATGATCAACAACGTCTTTTTTGTCGTACGTTTTTGTAAGATTATCTACTGTAATTAAAGACATTCATTATTGTCTCCTTCCTAATAAAAAATAGATAATTGGACCTATTGTGCTGACAAATATACTTATTAACACCCAAATATATTTAGGACCTCTTGTTTCGTCTATTTTTCTAATATCGATTAATGCAATAGTCATTAAAATAAGATGTAAAATAACTAATGGGATGATTAACGGTAATAAATCTTTTAAAAGCTCTAAATCTGCAGTTAAGTTCATTATATCCACCTCCAATTTATATATAACTAATAATATATTACGAAGCTCACAATTGGTAGGTTTCACCATATAAAAATTAGAATATGAAGAAAATTGTAAAATCAACTAGTCATTCATTAGTTGATATAGTAAAATAAATACAGTACTATTGTCCTAACAAACAAGAAAAAAAGATAAACTTTTTTACGAAGTTTATCTTTTTAAGTCGAATTTTATAATTTATTAAATTCTTTTATCGTTTTTTCAAATATATGGATTAAGGCACGCTGCTTTCTAAGCGGCATATTTAATAGCTTGAGAAATTCTTTCATGAACGATTTATTTTTTATAAAGAAATCTATGATTTGAGTAAGGGATTCATTATTCTCGTCATATTCTAATGAATAAATTCGCTCAAATTCCTTTAAAACCCACTCATCATTCATATGATTTCCGGTTAACTGATCAAGCGAAACGGAAAAAATCTCACTCATTTTTAGTAACGCATTTAAGTCAGGCTCTGCAACTTCATTTTCCCATTTAGTAATAACAGGTCGAGATACGTTCATTTTATTTGCAAGTTGCAGCTGAGTCATATCTTGTTTTTCCCGAAAATATTTAATATTTGTCGCTAATTTACTAGTAGGCATTCATGTACACGCACGCTTCCCATAATAGTCGGTTTTAGGCATAAGCTTATCATTAAATCTATTGAAAAACCTTGCTCAATACGTTCTAATTAGGAACATTTGGGTGAATGTTATAGAATGAAACGTCAGGTGATAAAATTGAAAAAACATTTGCTAGTAATCTACCACTCAGAAATCGAAAATGATATTGTCGTAAACCTATTGGAGTTGATAAAAACTAATAATGATGATTATATAAAAGAAGCAAAATGTGAGGATGAAGTAGATATTTTGCCATTATTGACGCGCTTTGTTTTAATTAAAACGCCTCTAAAATGTCTCGCAGCATTAAAGGATTTGAATGAAAGTTTGAAGATTAGTGGATTACATACACGTTTATTTGAAAATGTTTTTAAAGAACAGTTTTTTCATATCATGTATAAAAATATGAACGAAATGTCAAAAATCTCTGTAGCTGAAAATGTTCGGCTATTTGAACAACTAGAGCGGTTTGGGTTTTAGTGGGGAGAAA
>CALKAL010000085.1 GCA_937983065.1 uncultured Bacillaceae bacterium
AGCGAACAAAAAGATTTGGGCTTTAATCCTTACATTCAACAATTAGAGGCTGTAGTGACGAAAAGTTAGCTATATAATTTTAAAAGAACGATTAAATTCCCTGTAAAATATAAGTCGACAAATAAAATGTCTTATGAAAAAATTACTAGCTACATTAAATGATATTAAAAATGTTAGGGATTAGCCTAAAAAATAGTTCGACAAGAAACCGAAGCGTCTATCGTCTATGAGACCCAAACTGTAAAAAACTAACTCGTTAACGGATTGAATAACCGTTAACGAGTTATTAATGCTAATAATCACTATTTGTTTTTAAACCTGATACAATTTGAACACCAGCAGATGCCCCAATTCGAGTGGCCCCTGCTTCAATCATATTATTCGCATCTTCTAAACTGCGAACACCACCCGATGCTTTAACACCCATTTCAGGTCCAACAGCAAGGCGCATGAGACGAATATCTTCTACCGTTGCTCCACCGCCAGAAAATCCAGTCGATGTTTTAACGAAATCGGCTCCTGCTCTTTTGGCAATTTCACACGCTTTCTGTTTTTCTTCCTTCGTTAATAGACTCGTTTCAATAATGACTTTTACAGTTTTTCCTTTAGCCGCTTCAACGACTGCTTTAATATCCTCTTCGACTTCTTCATAACGGCGATCTTTTAATGCACCAATGTTAATAACCATATCAATTTCATCGGCACCATTTTCAACCGCGTTTTCTGTTTCGTACGCTTTCGATTCTGTCGTAGTTGCTCCTAGAGGAAATCCAATCACCGTGCATACTTTAACATCAGAGTCTTTAAGCAACTCGTGACAATGGAAAACCCAAGTCGGATTAATACATACGGAGGCAAAACCGTAGTCAAGTGCTTCTTCACAAAGCTTATTAATCTCTTCAATCCGAGCATCTGGTTTTAATAATGTATGGTCTATCGTTTTATTTAGCTCTATATTCGTCATCCTTTAACCTCCTCAATTAGGATGATTGGTAAATGAGTTGATTTGCTTCTTCCTCATCTTCCATCACTCTAACAAATTGTCCTTCGTTATAAGGATAACCAGCTTTTGTTATTTTTACTTTAACAATTTTTCCGACCATATCTTTTGTACAAGGAAAAACAACCTTTAAATAGTTATCCGAATAACCCTCATAAAGCCCTGATGTTTCATCTTTTCTAAATGGTTCTTCTGGGATGACTTCGATCACTTCCCCTTCATAAAGAGAAGCATATTCCTTCGCTTGTTGATCAGATAGCTCGATTAATCGATGAACCCTATCTACTTTAATTTCATCGTCAATTTGATCCTTCATTCGTGCTGCAGGTGTTCCAGTTCGCATTGAATATGGGAAAACATGCAGTTCTGAAAAGCCGATATCACGAACAGCTTCATACGTTTCCATAAATTCTTCTTCAGTTTCTCCTGGAAAACCGACAATGACATCAGACGTAATTGCTAAGCCAGGGAGTGCTTTTTTCACTTTTTCAATACGCGTCCGGTAAAAATCCATCGAATATTTTCTTCTCATTCGTTTTAACACTGTATCAGATCCCGATTGCATCGGAATATGTAAATGTCTAACTACTTTTTTAGAACGGTCTAAGACGTCAATGACTTCATCAGTAATTTGACTCGCTTCAATCGAAGAAATTCGAATTCGTTTTAATCCGATCACTTTTTCTTCTAAGTCGGTTAAAAGTTTTGCTAAATTATAGTCTTTTAGATCTTCACCGTAGCCACCTGTATGAATACCTGTTAAAACAATTTCACGGTAACCCGCATCAACTAATTGTTGTGCTTGTTCAATAACATCTTCAGGTGGTCTTGAGCGCATTAATCCTCTTGCCCACGGAATAATACAAAATGTGCAGAAGTTGTTGCAACCCTCTTGAATTTTTAACGATGCCCGCGTTCTGTCAGTAAAAGAAGGAACGTCCATCTCTTCAAAGACACGGGTTTTCATAATGTTTTTCACCGCATTAATCGGTTTTCTTTCTTCTTTATATTGTTCAATGTACGTTAACATTTGTTTTCGTTCTTGAGTACCAACGACGATATCGACCCCTGGTATATCCATAATTTCGTCAGGAGAAGTTTGCGCATAGCAACCCGTAACACAAATGACGGCATCGGGATTTTTCCGTATCGCTCTACGAATCACTTGTCTACTTTTTCGATCCCCTGTATTCGTTACAGTACACGTATTAATTACATAAACATCGGAAATTTGATCAAAGTCCACTCGTTCATAGTTATGTTCTTTGAAAAATTGCCAAATTGCTTCTGTCTCATAATGGTTTACTTTACATCCTAAAGTGTGAAAGGCAACTGTTGTCACACTCTACACCTCCAATTCCTCATAATAAAATGAAAATGATGCTAATACGTATAAAGGCGCTGTTTCAGCCTTTAAAATTCTTTTTCCTAAACGGATAAACTGGCAGCCTTTAGATTCAAAATAAGTTAACTCCTCATCGGTAAAGCCGCCTTCAGGACCAAAAATAACTAATACAGAATCCCCGCTTTTAATATTTTTTATCGTTTGTTGGAAAGCGTTAATTTCCTGCTCATCCCGAGCTAATTTTTCACTCGCGACTAATAGATGATCAAATTTAAAATCATCGAATATTGATTTAATCGTCTGGGCGTTATGAATAGTTGGGATTAGATTTCGCTCTGATTGTTCGCTTGCACCCTTTGCAATCTTATTATAGCGGGACAATTTATTATTCTCTCTTTTTTCATCCCATTTTACAACGGAACGCGTCAGTTTTAAAGGGATAAAACTAGACATTCCTAATTCTGTCCCCTTTTGAATGACGAGCTCTAATTTATCCCCTTTTAATAAACCTTGAGCAATCGTTATATGAACTGGTAATTCTTTTTGTTCTTTTAATGGCTCAATTTTACGGCATGTTACTGTAGTTTCATCAAATTCTTCAATTTGACTCAAAAAAGATTGCCCGTTTGGATAACAAATAATCACCTTATCACCAGCATTCATTCGCATGACGTTAATCATGTGATGACGGTCTTCACCTGTTATTTGAACGAATTCATCATCGATTACCTGTTCATTAATAAAATAACGTTGCATGAAAGGAACCTCACTTTATTTTTTGGCTACGATGGCAATCCAATCTTCCATTTTATTCACTTCGATAATCGTAAAGCCTTTGCTAGTAAGCTCGTTTTTAACATCTTCTTCTTTAGATTTAATAATTCCAGAAGTGATAAAAAAGCCACCATCGTTTAACAGTTCGTACGCATCATCAACAAATTTCAAAATAATTTCTGCTAATATATTTGCTACGATAACTTCTACTTTCCCTTGAATACCTTGTAATAAATCATTTTGCGAAGCTTGAACGATGTTGTCAACTTCATTTAATTTGACATTGTTTATCGTGCTACTAACAGCGACTTCATCTAGGTCAAAGGCCCGCACTGTTTTAGCACCTAGTAAAGCTGAGGCAATCGATAATACGCCAGAACCAGAACCAACATCAATAACTGCATCACCTTTATTAACATACTTTTCTAATGCTCTGACACTAAGGACCGTTGTTGGGTGAGTCCCTGTACCAAAAGCCATTCCTGGATCTAACTCGATGATGAGCTCATCCTCTGTTTCTTTTTTATAGTTTTCCCAAGTTGGTACAATCGTGATTCGTTTTGAGATTTGAACAGGTTTATAATACTTTTTCCATTCATTTGCCCAATCTTCTTCGTTAATTTCTATAAAAGTGACGTTGTTTTTTCCAATGTCAATATTAAACGTTTGCAAGTTCGTCACAGCTTCTTTAATATAATGAACCGTTTCCTCAAACGCATCATTTGAAGGGAGGTAAGCTTTAATATAAACCCCTTCTTCTGGGTACTGATTCGGATCTAGTTCATAAATCGTACCGTAAAGGGTGACATCTTCTTTAATAAACAAATCAGCTGGATCTTCAATGACGACCCCATTTGCCCCATATTCATGTAAAATATTTGAGACTGGTTCAATTGCCTCTTGGGTTGTATGGATTTTAACTTCCATCCATTTCAAAACAATCACCCACTCTTATCATTTATTCACCTTTAAAAGCTCGTTTCATCCGTTGAAACAAATTGTCTTGCTGTTCTTCTAATGAATCATCACTGCTTAATTCGTGAAACTCCCTTAACAAATCTTTTTGACGATCATTTAATTGCTTCGGTACGATCACTTTCACTAAAATATGTTGATCGCCTTGACCGTAACCGTGAACGTTAGGAGCTCCTTTACCTTTAAGGCGAAAATGAGTGCCTGTTTGCGTCCCTGCTGGAATTTTTAATTTAACCCGTCCATGAACTGTCGGTACTTCAATCTCGTCCCCAAGAGCTGCTTGTGTAAATGTAATCGGCATTTCGCATAAAATATCGTCTCCATCACGTTCAAAAAACTCATGCTTACGAACGCGTATGACGACATATAAATCCCCTGGAGGGCCACCATTTTTACCTGGCTCTCCTTGACCACTTACTCGAATTTGTTGCCCTTCATCAATGCCACCTGGGATTTTAATATCAATTTTTTTGCGTTTTTTTACGCGACCTGAGCCACCACATGTTGAACATTTATGCTCAATTTCTTGGCCCGTTCCATCACAATGATGACAAACACGGCGATTAACGACACGGCCAAAAGGAGTTTGTTGCTCCATATTTAATTGACCACTTCCGTGACAATGCGAGCATGTTTTAACGGAAGTGCCAGGCTTTGCGCCACTTCCATCACATGTTTGACACGTTTCTTCTTTCGGAATTTGAATCGTCGTCTCTTTACCAAATACAGCTTCTTCAAAATCAATTTCCATCGTATATTGTAAATCTTGACCTTGTTGTGGGGCATTTGGATCTCGTCTTCTTCGCCCACCCCCGAAAAACATGTCAAAAATATCACCAAAATCACCGAAGTCATCGGTATTAAATCCTCCGAAGCCACCTTGTCCTTGCTGTGTTCCAGCATGACCGAAACGATCATATTGAGCCCGTTTATTATCGTCGTTTAAAACTTCATAAGCTTCTTTTACTTCGATAAATTTCTCTTGGGCATCGGGTTCTTTATTCACATCGGGATGGTATTTTCGTGCTAATTTGCGGTAAGCCTTTTTTATTTCTTCCTTCGATGCATCCTTTGATACACCTAAAACATCATAATAATCTCGTTTACTCAATGAAGACCACTCTCCCGTACCTTCGTCAATACCATTAATCATACCATTGATTAATTCATGACTGCAATCATCGTTAGTCGTTAAAAAAGTCAAAGCCAAGTTTAACCTGACTTTGACTTTCGATTCATCCTATTACTTTTTATCTTCTTCGTTAATTTCTTCGTATTCTGCATCTACAACATTGTCATCTGCTTGTTCATCGCCTTGTTCATTCGCTTGATTTTGTTGTGCTTCTTGTTGAACTTTTTCATATAGCTTGACAGATAAGTTTTGAACTTCTTGCTCAAGCGTTTCTTTTTTCGCCCGAATATCTTCAATATCTTGACCTTCTAACGCTTTTTTCAGTTCTTCTTTAGCATCCTCAGCTTTTTTCTTCTCGTCATCAGAGACTTGGTCACCTAAATCTTTAATCGTTTTATCCGTTGTGAAAATTAATTGATCCGCTTCGTTACGAAGTTCAACTTCTTCTTTCTTTTTCTTATCTTCTTCAGCGTTTTCTTCTGCTTCTTTAACCATTTTATCGATTTCCTCATCGGATAGCCCTGATGATGATTGAATCGTAATGGACTGTTCTTTATTCGTTCCTAAATCTTTAGCACTTACATTAACAATTCCATTTGCATCAATATCAAAGGTCACTTCAATTTGTGGAATACCACGCGGTGCCGGTGGAATATCCGTTAACTGGAATCGCCCTAACGTTTTATTATCTGCTGCCATTGGACGCTCCCCTTGAAGGACGTGAATATCTACCGCCGTTTGATTATCCGCAGCTGTTGAAAATGTTTGTGAGTGACTCGTAGGAATCGTTGTATTACGTTCAATTAGCTTTGTGAATACGCCACCCATTGTTTCAATTCCTAAAGAAAGTGGTGTGACATCTAAAAGAACGACGTCTTTAACATCACCTTGTAATACACCACCTTGGATGGCTGCCCCAAGAGCGACAACTTCATCTGGGTTAACACCTTTTGAAGGCTCTTTACCAATTGCCTTTTGAATCGCTTCTTGAACAGCTGGAATACGTGTTGATCCACCGACTAAGAGAACTTTATCAATTTCTGATGGGCTCATGTCAGCATCTTTTAAAGCTTGACGAACAGGACCCATCGTACGTTCAACTAATTCTGAACTTAATTCTTCAAATTTAGCGCGAGTTAATGTCATTTCTAAATGAAGAGGTCCAGCATCACCCGCTGTAATAAATGGTAGTGAAATTTGTGTTTGCGATACGCCAGAGAGATCTTTTTTCGCTTTTTCTGCCGCATCTTTTAAACGTTGCACAGCCATTTTATCTTGAGATAAGTCAATACCATTTTCTTTTTTAAATTCTTGGACCATATAATCGATAATGACTTGGTCAAAGTCATCACCACCTAAACGGTTATCTCCTGCAGTTGCAACGACCTCAAACGTCCCTTCTCCGATATCTAAAATAGAGACGTCGAATGTTCCACCACCAAGGTCGTAGACGAGAATCGTTTGGTCATCATCTTGATCAATTCCATAGGATAAGGCAGCTGCTGTTGGCTCGTTAATAATTCTTTCTACTTCTAATCCAGCAATACGCCCAGCATCTTTAGTCGCCTGTCTTTCCGCATCGTTAAAATAAGCTGGAACAGTAATAACAGCTTTAGTTACTTTTTCACCTAAGTAATCTTCAGCATAGGATTTTAAATGCTGTAAAATAATGGCTGAAACTTCTTGAGGTGTATAATCTTTGTCTTCAATTTTCTCTTTATGGTCTGTTCCCATATATCTTTTAATAGATTGAATCGTATTCGGATTCGTAATCGCTTGCCGTTTTGCGACTTCACCCACTTGCCGCTCTCCATCTTTAAAAGAAACAACAGATGGTGTTGTCCGATTTCCTTCTGGGTTCGTAATGACCGTTGCTTCGCCTCCATCCATGACGGCAACACAAGAGTTTGTTGTACCTAAATCAATTCCGATAATCTTACTCATCTCAAATCCTCCTTATTTGTAACTGTTTATTCGTTTACTTTAACCATTGAAGGTCTTAATACGCGGTCTTTTAATACATATCCTTTTTGTAAAACTTCTACAATCTGGTTTGATTCAAAGCCCTCTTCTTGTACTTGCATGACAGCTTGATGTACTTGAGGATCAAACATTTCATTTTCTGCTTTGATCTCTTCAACGCCAACTTGTTTTAAAGCATTTAATAATTGGTCGTGAATCATTTTCATTCCATCGACAAAGGATTTCATCTGATCATCATCAATTTCAAATTGTAGGGCCCGCTCAAAATTATCTAAAATCGGGATAATTTCGTTTGCTAAGTCTTGAGATTTATATTTTAAATCATTTTCTCTATCTTTTTTAGCCCGACGTTTAAAGTTTTCAAAATCAGCTTGAAGTCGTAACATTTTTTCATAAATTTCTTCTTTTTCAGTTTCTAATTCAGTTATTTTACTGGTCAAATCAGCTTCTTCACTAACTTCATCATCGTTTTCTATTGACGTTTCTTCAACGTTTTCATCTTCTGTTTCATCATTCTTTTCTTCTTCTAATGGTGCTTTGTTTTGTTCATCCATAATATCAGTCACCTCCTGATTCAATAACAACGTTTTCCAATTGTATAATATATCATGAAACACCTTTTATAAACAACTAATTACAATCGTAAGAAAACTTGGCTAAAAAGAACGCCAAGTCTTGAATATTAATAAAAGTTTTTTATCTAATCTTCAAACCAATTCGTAAGTGTATGACTCATTTTTTGACTCCATAAATTTAAGATTGAAACAGCCTTCGAGTAATCCATTCGAATCGGCCCTAAAAGTGCGATTGTACCAACTTGACTATCACCTAATGAATAAGTCGATGTGATTAATGTACATTGATTCATTTCTTCAATTTTATTTTCTTGACCGATAAAAATGTTTAGTCCTTCCTCATCAGATTGAAGGAGAGGTGCCAGATCCTCTTCATTTTCCATCATAGAAAATAAACTCCTCGCCTTGCTTAAATCGTTAAATTCTGGTTGCATTAATATGTTTGCTTTTCCACTAACGATTAAATTAGCTGATTGTTCAGGGAAAAGTGCCATTTTTATAAGTTCATATGTCTGTTTCGTGTTGTTCGTATATTTATAAAGCAGATGCTTCACTTCTGTTTCAATCATCTGTTTCAAATAAATGATCGGTACCCCAGCTAATTTATCATTTAAAATGTTGACTGTTCTCTCTAAGTCTGATTGGCTAAGATCCTCTGGAATAAAAAAGGTTCGATGCTCAACATGTCCTGTATCCGTAATTAAAATCGCCGTAGCTGAATGTTTATTTAATGGGACGATTTGGAGCTGCCTAAGTTTTGTTTCAAATACTTGAGGTCCTAGGACGAGCGTTGTATATTTCGTTAATTCGGATACGATTAATGCTGAGTTTTGAATGACCTTTTCAAGCTCCACCATCCGTTCAGACAAAACATGGTGAATTTGATTAATGACATCATTAGAAAGCTCCAATGGCGACATGAGATGATCGACATAATAACGATATCCTTTTTCAGAAGGCACACGCCCTGATGACGAATGGGTTTTTTCTAAATAACCTAAATCTTCAAGGTCAGCCATTTCATTACGTATCGTTGCTGGGCTTAATGAAATGAAATCTTTTTTCGCTATATGCCGTGAACCAACTGGCTGTGCCGAATCGATAAATTCATCAACAATAACTTTTAATATTAACAATTGACGCTCTGTTAACATAAGACCTCACCTCTGTTAGCACTCTATATATACGAGTGCTAATTTATAATAATAAATTATCAAAAACCTATTCAGCTGTCAATCTCCAACACTTCTTTTACAACATCATCATCTAACAAAAAGGATGAAAAAACGTCATTTCCAAATAGCATGCCATTTTCAGTTAAATGAATCGATGTGCCAGTATCGTGGATAAAGCCTTTTTCCTTTAATTGTTGAATTTCTTTTTTGTAAATATTATAAAAAGAGAAGGAATATTTTTGTTGAAACGTTCGATCATTAACGCCGTCCATTTTTCTTAAACCTAAAAACATCTCTTCTTCAATTTTTTCTTTTAACGTTAATTTTTCTATATTTAAAACTGGCTTATTATTTGCTTCAATTGCTTTTATATAATGGTTAACTGGACGGACATTGCCGTAACGCTCATCATTTAAATACCCGTGGGCACCTGCTCCAAAAGCATAGTACGGTTCATTATTCCAATACGTTAAATTGTGCTTACTTTCAAAGCCTACTTCTGAAAAATTACTAATTTCATAATGCTTTTTACCGTTCTTTTCCATCAGTTCAATTAAAGAGGTGTACATTGCTGCCTCGTCCTCTTCTTTAACCTTTTGTAGCTTCCCTTGTTGATGTCGAATGTAAAAAACAGTTCTTGGCTCAATTTGTAGCGCATAGGAAGAATAATGGGGTAAATCATACGTAAGAGCCGCTTCTAATGTTTTGTTAAAATGTTCAATCGATTGTTTCGGTAAGCCATAAATAAAATCCATACTAATATTGTTTAAATCGTATTTTTGTAATTGATTCACGGAGCGGTTGACATCTTCTACAGTATGAAGTCGATTTAATTCTTTTAAATAATCTTCATCGAGAACTTGAACACCTAAAGAAATTCGATTAATTCCGTATGATTTCATCACTTGTACATGTTCTTCATAAAACTCACCAGGGTTGGCCTCAATCGTAAATTCCTCAATTGCATCGACATGAATAAACTGATGAATCGTTTGAAATAATTTCTCTAACTGTTTTGGTGTTAAACTTGTCGGTGTCCCTCCTCCGATATAAACGGTTTTAGGAGAAATTTTAAAGTCATCTAAATATAATTTCATTTCTTTATGTAACGCCTCTAAATAGTCATCTGCTAATTTTTGATCATAATACATTTTCGCAAAATCACAATAGTGACAAATTTCATGACAAAACGGAATATGGATGTATACTGAATGATCCATTTAATATCACCTTTTCATATAAAAATCGAAACTCTATTATTTACTTTAACATAGAAAAAAGAGCAACTCCTTATAGAGTGCTCTTAATTGTCATCATCCATCTCTAACACAGACATGAATGCCTCTTGAGGGACTTCTACTTTTCCGACCATTTTCATTCGCTTCTTACCTTCTTTTTGCTTCTCTAAAAGCTTCCGTTTACGAGAGACATCTCCACCGTAACATTTGGAAAGGACGTTTTTCCGCATCGCTTTAATCGTCGTACGTGCGACAATTTTATTTCCGATGGCTGCTTGAACGGGTACTTCGAATTGTTGACGGGGAATAATTTTTTTCAGCCTTTCTGTAATGGCCTTCCCACGGTTAAATGAGAAATCCCGATGAACAATAAAGCTTAATGCATCAATCGTTTCACCGTTTAATAAAATATCCATTTTAACTAATTTAGACGGTTTATAGCCGACTAACTCGTAATCGAAGGAAGCGTATCCTTTCGTATGGGATTTTAATTGATCAAAAAAGTCATAAACAATTTCAGAAAGTGGTATATCATAGACGATATTCACCCGGGTTTCATCTAAATATTGCATATCTAAATAGTTACCCCGTTTTTTCTGACAAATTTCCATAACTGCTCCGACATAATCATTCGGAACCATAATTGATGCTTTAACGTACGGCTCGCGAATTTCTTGAATCTCTTGAGGATCAGGCATTAATGACGGGTTCTCAATTTCAATAACATCACCATCTGTTTTTTCAACTTCATAGACAACGCTCGGTGCCGTCGTAATTAAATCGATGTTAAATTCCCTTTCGATACGTTCTTGAATAATTTCCATATGCAATAAGCCTAAAAAGCCACAGCGGAAACCGAATCCTAACGCTTGTGACGTTTCTGCTTCATATTGTAATGAAGCATCATTTAATTCCAAACGTTCTAACGCTTCACGTAAATCATTATAATCTCCAGCATCAACAGGGTACAGTCCACAGAAGACCATCGGATTTAATTTCCGGTATCCTGGTAAAGGCTCAGCTGCTGGATTTTCGGCTAACGTAATTGTATCTCCAACTCGAGTATCACCGACATTTTTAATTGATGCGGTTAAGTAGCCAACATCACCAACAGTCAATTGATCCTTAGAAACAGGACTCGGATTAAACACACCAAGCTCTGTCACTTCATATTCTTTTTCAGTTTGCATCATTTTAATTTTATCGCCTACTTTTAATGACCCTTCTTTTATACAAACGTAAGCGACAACCCCTCGGTATGAATCGTAGAGTGAATCAAAAATTAACGCCTTTGTCGGTTCCGATTCATTACCTTCAGGTGGCGGAATATCTGAGACAATGCGTTCTAATATTTCATCAATACCGATTCCATCTTTAGCTGAAGCTAATATGGCATCCTCAGCATCTATCCCTATGACATCTTCAATTTCTTTTTTAACACGATCAGGGTCAGCACTCGGTAAATCGATTTTATTAATGACAGGAATAATTTCTAAATCATTATCTAACGCTAAATAAACGTTAGCTAACGTTTGCGCTTCAATTCCTTGTGCGGCATCAACGACTAAAATGGCGCCTTCACAAGCCGCTAAACTCCGCGATACTTCATACGTGAAATCGACATGACCTGGCGTATCAATTAAATGAAATAAATAATTTTCGCCATTTTTTGCTTCGTATTCAAGTTGAACCGCATTTAATTTAATCGTTATTCCTCGTTCTCTTTCTAAATCCATCGCATCTAAAAATTGCTCTTTCATTTCGCGTTGCGTTAAAGCTTTCGTTCTTTCTAATATGCGATCAGCTAATGTTGATTTTCCATGATCAATATGAGCTATAATCGAAAAGTTCCGGACATTTCTCTGTTTATTTGTCAATATAATCACTCCTGTATGTGGCACCACTGCTAGAATAGATTATAGCAATTGACTAATCAACATTCAATCATCGTTCATTAAAAAAACATCGCTGTAAAACGGTAGAAAAATTGAAATAGCATCGATAAAAACGTTTTAATTGTCGATTCTAAAAAGACAGCCATTCCATATAAATGGCTTCCGTTATCATCTTGTTGCGATAAAACGGCTTGATGCTTTTCGAAAAATGAAGCGTCGTTACTATTGTTTTCAACGATATCTTCTTCAGTTTTGATAACTGGTTGCTGTGGCTGCTGGATTTCCGCGACGTCCTGTGATCCAACTTGAACACCGAGATAAAATATAAAAATCATTAAACCGACAAAGGCTAAAAAACGCATGAAATTCACTCCTTTTATTACTGCCTAGTTGCTCCTTCTTGTTCAAAATAATACGTACTAAATATGTCTGTAAATATATCTATCGTTCGATATAGCTCATCAAATGTGTTGTCCACACCGCCAACTTCTAAAACGACTGCTTTTTCCGATAAATCTTGATTATATATCCCATTCGAATATCTGCCTTCCTTCACATCGACTCCACGACTCACGCCTGGATATTTTTCTTCCAACAGTTGATGAAGCGCAATGGCAAATTGTAAATTCTCTTCATAACGAGCATGCTCTCCTCCGACGACAAACATTAATTTTGCAACAGATTCTCCGTTAACTTCTGTTGTCGTAACACTTCTCGGTTGAGCATCGCGGTGAATATCAAGTAAATATTTCACTTCTTCATTTTGCGTCATCACCTCTTGGATAACTGCCCGGGATAAATCATAGGAATGATGGTATTCAACATTTTCGTCTTGGATAATTTGTTGCCAATAATCCGTTTGATCCACATACGCATTTAAACCGTATTCTTTTAAATTTTCGTATAGCTTATTACTTAACTTCATAACATTTTCGTCTTGGTGAAAGGCTTCGTTCGTTGGTGTATTTTCAGGTAAATGGGGTAAAAATGCTTCACGGTTATGCGTTGTATAAATGAAAATCGATTCATCCCCGACAATTGGTTGTTGAGGTGTTTCTACTTCTTCTTCGGGTTCTGCGGGCTCTGTTACTAATAAATGGTCAGGTGGAGAAGATTCAATCGTCGTTGTAAACATATTCGTCCCATCACCCGCAACGGCAATCGTACTATTCGTTAACGGAAATTGCGGTAATTCATGACCGAACAATAACCGAATATCTTTATAAGGTAAACTCGTAAAAAGAGGGATTAAAAAAGAATAAAACGGTTCTTGTTCATCCATTTCTAATTGCATCCCTTGCATAACTGGTTGATCCATCGTCATAAAAAATGAAAATGAAGCACCGTCGATATGTTGAATCCAATCTTGGAGTAGATTCGTCGATGCTTCATGAAACGGTTTTGAAAAGATAGGTACTAGTAAAATTAAAATAATAAAACAAATTTGAAACATGATAATCGGATGGTTTTTTAAAGATTTAATTCGTTTCATAAAGTTGTTCGGAAAAACATTCATAATTCTTTTCAACCTCTCTATTAAAGTCCTATTAAAAATCTATTCAGGAGATTGAAAAGATAGAACTACTTTATATATTGCGATACATTTTTTTCTGTAATGAATTCGTGTAAGCATTGGTTAATACCTGAGGCGATTACTTCACTTAAATGAACGATCACCTCATCGACTTCCTTTGGCGTAACCATTAAATTATGCCCCGTCGGACTGAGCACTTCTTTGATGAGCTGCCTTTTTTCATCTACTGTTAATGAACCGATAATTCCCATATACGTCTTTCGTGTTTTTTCATCTGGTAAATCTTCTTCGGAATAAGTTCTTTTTTCTCCAAAGGTCAACCCTGTCGGCGCTAATTTGTTAGCAGGTTTATCGCCTTCCTTCATTTCCTTACCGAAATGTTTCAAAATAAAATCAATCGTATCATTTGTAATCGTCACGGCATCAACAACCGTCGGAATACCGATTGATATAACTGGGATGCCTAATGTTTTTTCACTCACTTCTTTACGATTGTTTCCGATCCCAGAACCTGGATTAATCCCCGTGTCGGATAGTTGGATTGTCGTATTCACCCGTTCAATCGATCGAGCAGCAAGGGCATCGATGACGATAACAAAATCAGGCTTCGTATGGTCAACAACACCGAAAATGATATCGCTCGTTTCCATCCCTGTTAGCCCCATCACACCCGGTGTAAATGCGGAAACTGAACGAAACCCTTTCTCTACCGATTCTGGCTGAAGCTTAAACAAATGCGATGTGACATGAACTTTGTTAATTGTATGGGGACCGAGGGCATCAGGTGTCACATACCCATTACCGAGTCCAACGATTAAACAACGGGCATCTTTAGGAATGTTTTGTTCCTTCATTAAAAGCTCAATTTCTTTAGCTAAAACGATTGAGGCTTCTAATTCAAATTCTTCTTGTAAATCTCTTAACTGTTGCGATTCTATCGTTATATATTTACCTGGGCTTTTATTAACCCGCTTCCCACCTTCTTCATCAACGTCTACTCGGGTAATTTTTATATCACCTCGCTCGAATTCTTTAATAATAATTCCATCAAGCTCGTGTTTTTTCTCTGGATTTTCTTCAACGAACATCTCTCTAGCTTCTACAGCTAAATCCGTTCTTGGTCTAAATTTATCTAAATCCAAATTAATCCCTCCTGTTCTAGTTTTATTGTTTCCGAAATATAAATTTTCAATCGACAGATAAGTAAAGTTCATATATTGTTATTGAAAACTTTGCTCCGCTTTGATAAAATGACTGTTGTCCATATTAAAACGGTCACGAGGAAATCCGATGAATCGGGAGGTGAATATAAATGGCTAATATGAAACAAGCGATTAAAAGAATCCGTGTTAACGATAAGAAACGAGTTGCTAACCAACATTTCCGCTCAGATATGCGTTCAGCGATTAAACGTGTCGATGAGGCTGTTGGAAATAACGATGTTGAAGCAGCAAAACAAGCGTTACCTGTAGCAATTCAAAAAATTGATAAAGCTGTGCAAAAGGGAATCCTCCATAAAAATAATGGAAGTCGAAGAAAAAGTAGTATTTCTAAAAAAGTCTCTGAGCTGGCAAAATAATTCGTTTCATTTTTGTTTATAAATAAAACGAAAAGAAAAACGCCTGGAATATGATCCAAGCGTTTTTTTAGTTTATATCGATTGTCGTCGTTCATTCGATTGATAAGTAATCATTTTTTCAATGAGTAACTCTAATGCGAGCCAAGGGTCCGTTTTTCCTGTTTTTATTTGTTCATCGGCATTCGTTGCTTCCATTAAAAATTGCTTTAACGCCATAATTGAGAAAATCTTTTCCCGCTTTAACGCCATTTTAACGGCATATGGATTAGCTTGAATTTGCGATGCAATTTGCTGTTGCTGAAACCCTTTTTGTCTTAACAATTTCGTCTGAAGAATCATTCGAATTTGTGAACTAATGAGAGCAACTAAAGCAATCGGCTCCTCCTGCTGTTTTTTTAACTGCTTTATGATTTGTAATGATTTCGGTAAATTTAATTCAGTAATTGCATCAATTAAAGTGAATGTACTCGTTTCACTATGGGTGCTAATAATTTTTTCCGCTTCATCAAAAATAATTTTCTCTTGATTAAAATATAAGGAGAGCTTTTCAAGTTCTTGTTGTAACGCTTCAATATTATCTCCAACCCGGTCACTTATGAGGGCAACTAGTTCGTCATCTAAATTTAAATTAAACTCTTTTGCCATGTCGACGATGACATTAGGCATCTCGTATAGCTTAGGTGATGCACATTCAATGAGCTCGCCATTCTCCTTCAAAGCTTTAACAATCTTTTTACGATTATCTAATTTTTCATACGGAGCAATAATGACAACCGTACTAAATTCTGCTGGGTTTTGAGCATAGCTTTCGATGTAATTTAAGTCATGCTCTACATCACTTTTTTTATTTTGACCCGTTAAAAAATAAGCTCGGTTAATAATAATTAACTTTCTTGATCCGAATAATGAGAATGTTTCGGCATCTAATATCGCTTCCTGAACAGGAGTTGTCTCCATATCATATGTATGATAATCCGTTTCCTCATCTATTTGAAACATGGCTTCAATTTTATCTAAAACTTTTTGAATGAAAAAGGATTCTTTGCCGTATAATACATAAATAGGAGCAAGTTTTGTCTTTTTTTTGTTTTGCAAAAATTGCCGTGCATGGATCACTATCGTTCACACCTTTCTATTTATTCATCGTATTATGAGTTGTTAAAAATAACAAGGTTTTTTATGACAAAAATAAAGAGGGAATAAACGTATAAGGGCTACGTCTATTCCCCCAGTATCTATATAAACGCTAAAAACAAATCCCCGGGAATTATTTGCTTTTAGCGGCGTTTGGTGTATACTTATTTTGTACGATATTGTATATAATATTGCTGTTAACTCTTAACAGTACGGGCCATTTTCTAAATTTTTTTGAACAAATATGAAAACAATAGCTTTTTTAATGACGTTGAATTATACTTTATTTAGCGTAGGAGGGATAGCCGTGAACGAATTTGAAAAAGATGTACAATCAAAAAATAATGATGTCGTAGAAGCTGGTAGAGGTTTTATTTATTCATTTCTTTTCTTTATGGTTATTTTCTTTGTAGGAACAATCTTTAAAGTGATTGGTTCTTAAATTGAGTTTAGAAAAGTATGAACGAAAGAGGCTGGTATTAATCAGCCTCTTTTTTATTATGTCTTTTAATTTGTCGTCTTTCATTACTCATATTTATGGTTTGAAAGGGGCTACCGTGAGTTGTCCATTTTTTATTTTAACCTTAATGGCCCCATCTTCATCCGATCTAAAATAAGAAATACCGTGATTTTCTAACCGACCAATGACGTCTTGATGGGGATGGTTGTATAAATTATTATTACCGACTGAAATTAGCGCAAGTTGTGGTTTCGTTTCTTCTAATAATAACGGGCTCGTTGACGATTGACTTCCGTGGTGAGCAATTTTTAATAAATGAATCGGTGATAAAACATTTTCCTTTACGAGTCGCTCTTCAACTTCTTTTGAAATATCCCCAGTAAACAACGTCTTAAACCCGTCGACATCCATCATAAATACGACGGATAAATCATTTTCATCATCTATAGAGGTTTCGCTTTGACGAGGTGATAAAACATCAATTTTCGCACTGTTTAATGATAAGCTCATCCCCCCTGATAGCTTGATATGATTCGTTTTATCGTTTATTTCTCCATTAAAATAAGGATGTGTGAACACGTAGTTCGGTTTGAATTCATTAATGACTTCTTCAAATGACCCACTATGATCAAAATCAAAATGACTTATAAAAAACCCGTCAATTTGCTGAATTCCCTTTGACCAAAAATAAGGTTTAATGACATTGTTGAAATTTCGATGATCATGTTCACCATCAAACCAAAGTTCTTCCCCCGCATCGATTAAAAAAACACCGTTTCTATACGGAAGCTCAACGACAATCGCTTCACTTTGACCGACATCTAACATCGTTATTGAATACGTACTATCGAAGTAAGGTAAGTAGCCTTCTACGATGAAAACAGCGATTGAAAGGGTAGCATAGAATGCAGCTTTTTTTAACTTTTGTAAATCCCAATATTTCATAAACAATATAAAACATAAATAATATCCAATCGTTGCAAGTAGGCTTGGCTTTCCAAATACCCAAATAGCAAATGAAGGTTCACCTAGCCATTTGATGAATAAAATCATCCATTCATTAACGAAAATAAAAACCGTTTCAAAAATAGTTAAAAATGAATCAACATACATCGTTAATAAAAGAATTAAACTAACAGGGATGACAAAAATCGTATAATACGGCACATAAATTAAATTTAATAAAAAAGATAGTATATTCGTAAAATAAAAATATTCGAACTGGAGAGGTAAAATAACTAATTGGCTAATCATACTTATTTTTATCGATAACATGATCGCGTTATCATTTTTAAACAACTGGGATGATAAAATGAGTGAAAATGCCACAACGAAGGAAAATTGAAATGAAACTTGATAAAGTAAATACGGTTGTTGAATTAACAAAAAAATACAGACAATAGAAATAACATCAATTGAGTCTAATTTCTTTTTAAACATTTGCCAAAGGATAATGATTAACGTCATGAGCCCCGCCCTTAAAACAGGTGGATTTGCCCCAGCTACGACAATATAAATCGGTATGATGAGTAACATGACGATTCCAGTCGTTTCCTTTGTCCATTTAAAAACCCGCTGGAAAATAAAATAAAAAATTGCTAACGTTAATCCAACATGTAAGCCTGAGATGGCGAGTAAATGAGATATATTCCAAAACTCATATAATTCAATCGTCCCTTCGTCAATATGAGAACGATCACCAAACACGATTGCATTAACCCAAGGAAAGCTTTGTTCCGAAAGAAGTGTCTCAGCCTTTGATTGCCACGTTGATCTCAAGTCGTGTAAATAAGATAAATACGATCTTCCCTCACAACTGATAACAGCTCCATCGTTTACTTCATAAAAAATACCTTGAGCGTTTAAATATTGCCGATAATTAAATTGCCCTTCATTCGTCGCCTCCCTCGGTAATCGCATCATTCCTTTTACAACACAGCGGGCCCCGTGTTTGACAGTTTGAAACGATTGCTCGGGATGCAATCGAAATAAAAGACGTTCGTCCCGTATTTCATCTATTCCAATCACTTCAATATAATCTGTTTTGTCTACTGGATTTGAAGCAATTTTAATTTGACCTTCATACTTGATTGGCTCTTCGAATTGGATTTCTTCAGATAAATTTAAACTTGGAGAAAGGAACAAAGAAAGAAGATAGAAGGAAAATGAAAGGAAAAAGAGTAATCGGTTTTTAAACAGATTGATGATGCAAGAGAAGATTATAATTGTTAAAAAACCGATTACTGTCGGTAAATAGCCTGCTAAATAAAACAGGACAACGATATACCAATTGCCACGCATGTTTTATTCGATATTTTGAAATAACCCGTCTGCCTCAGCGCGGAATTTTTTTAACTCATCTTCCTTTACTCCTTGCTCCTCAAGCTTTTGTAGTAGTTGAGAAATAAAAATCATTTTGTCTTTTACATTCGTATCAATATGTAAATAATCTAACTCTACTTTTTCAAATTCAACCCCAGCATCCTCTAGCAGTTCGATGGCGTACGGATGATTCCGATAATCCTCGGCATAATATATTTTTTGAATTCCACTTTGAATAATTGTTTTCGTACAGCTTAAGCATGGAAAATGGGTAACGTATATTTCTGCACCCTTCGTCGGTACACCAAATTTAGCACATTGTAAAATCGCATTCATTTCAGCATGAATCGTTCGTACACAATGGCCATCTATCACTTTACAACCTTCATCAATACAATGGACACTTCCAGAGACGCTCCCATTATAGCCTCCTGCGATCACCCGCTTCTCCCTAACAATCGTTGCACCTACGGAAAGTCTTTCACACGTACTTCTTAATGCTAATAAATGACTTTGTGACATAAAATATTGATCCCATGATATTCGCTCCATCAACAGCTCCCCCTTGATTTTTTTATATGTATTCCTTGATCATTTGTACAGCAGCTTATTGAAATTAGTTTAATTGAATATCCCGCCTTTCGTCAACGGTCTAAGGGACGATGATTTGATCTTGAAACCGTTCTAACGTTTTCTCACCAATCCCACTTATATTAAGTAAATCTTCCTTGACTCGAAACGGCCCATGCTCTTCTCGATACTGAATAATATTTAACGCTTTTTGCTCACCAATTCCAGGCAACGTCATTAATTCTTCTTTTGAGGCATAATTAACTCTAACACCTCCCCCATCATTATTGCTACTGCCTGTTTGCGTAAAAGAGTCAAATTCAACATCATCATCAATAAGCTTCGGAACGATAATGACCATTTCATCATGAAGACGTTGAGCTAAATTGACATGGGCTTCATTCGCATCCGCCGTAAAACCCCCTGCCTGCTCGATCACATCAATGACCCGATCTCCTTCATTCATCTCATAGACACCTGGATTTAAAACCTCTCCTTTTAAATCAACGAGAATCAATTCATCCGTCGTATTCGTCGTTTGTTCCTGTTCAACACTCGTCTCTGTTAAATCTTCAACATCTATTATTACCAATCCATCCTCTTCATTGTTTCGGATAAAAAGAACGAGTAACAACACGACAAATAAAATAGGTACGATTAAAATAATCCATTTCTTATCTATTGGCATGATTTAATCCTTCTTTCATATACATAATGAATGAACGAAATGTAAAAAAGGGAGGGGGTTTATCTTTTGAAGTGGGGAATTATCGGAACAGGTAACATGGGTCAAGTGTTATTACACGCCCTCACCTCAAGTAAGGCTGTTAAGGAAAAAGATATCTTTTTATACAACCGGACATTTTTAAAAGCTTACGCGCTAAAGGAAGACTATCCTGATGTTCACGTTTGTCAGACGATTGATGCCATCTTTGAAGAGTGTCAATTCATCCTTCTATGTGCAAAACCGATGGAAATTGTAGATATTGCTTACCAAAATAAAGATAAATTAGATGAAAGTCAGACGGTTATATCAATTACTAGTCCGATTTCAATTGAAGAACTTACAACTATGTTTCATCATAACGTTGCCCGAATTATACCTAGTATTACGAATCGGGCAAATAGCGGTGTGACGTTAATGACGTTTAATGAAAAATTAGACTCGAGTAAAAAAGCAATATTAATTCAAACATTTAAACATTTTTCAACCCCAGTTGAAATCGAGGAAACACACGTTAGAATCGCATCGGATATCGTCTCTTGTGGACCTGCATTTTACAGCTTTATGCTAGAAAAAATGATTGTAGCCGCAAATAAACAAACAGGAATCCCTGAGGAGGTCGCAACCGTTTTAGCTGAACATATGATGATCGGCTTAGGTAAACTGTTTGATGAACAAATATTTAGTTTGCCGACATTAAAAGAAAAAGTTATGGTAAAAGGTGGTATAACCGGGGAAGGAATGAAGGCGCTTGAACATTCATTCCAAAATGTGTTTGAAAATGTGTTTCATGCAACGCACGCAAAGTTCGATGAAGAAAAAGAAAAAATAGCAAACCACATGACACAATTTGAAAGCTATTCTAAATAATATTGTATTATTTTTTACGAAAAAATCAATGATGATATAAAATTATTAGAAAAGTTGATTATAAAAACGAATGGTGTACAAAATTAGCTCTGGAAATATGCGTAGACTCCTGCGGGAAGGTCGGCTAAATACGGTCACGTCCTGTGACCAACGCCGACACTAGAACGTCCTGTTCGTCGAAGAGCCTAGGTGAGACCCCACAGTGCTATAGCACGAGGTCGATGACAAGCGTCACGTCCTGTGACGTCATCGACACTTGTACGTCCGTGTACTACGGAGGCTCACCAGCTCCCCCGGCGTAGGAGACACTGCGAAGGATTTCGCAGATGTCGATCTTGTGCCCTGTGGGTAAAAGCGAAGTATATTTCCAGAGCGGGTAATTGCTCAATATAACGATCATGTTTTGCTTATTTAAAACCCATTTCCTTGATGTTTGATGTAGTTTATTTTTGACAAACGAAAAATATACGCTTGGTATCTTCGTTAATTGTAGTTTGATTTGTTGAAAAATCCGTATAAACATCGACTTGTTTAAATCCCGTATCCACTAGCTTACTTTTATAAAAGTCAACATCATATGTTTTCTGAACATGGAACTCGTCAAACCGCTTAAAATAACCACTTTCATCCTGTACGAAAAAAGTAAGGTCGTGGTTTATTTCACCTTTTTTCTCACCGTAGCATAGCCATACATAAGCTAAGTCATCATATATTTCCGAAAAAATTTCCTTCTCCTTTAACATTTCAACATAAGCCAAGCTATGTACGTCAAATATAAATAAACCGTTATCTTCCAAATGAGAATAAACCGATTGAAAAGATGAAGTTAAATCGGTTTCTTCAATTAAATAATTATAAACATCACAAAAGCTAATAATGACATCAAAGCTTCTGTCTAAAGAAAAGCTTACAGCATTTTCCTGAAAAAAGTGGATAGTTGATTGTTTTTCATTCTTTTTTTCTTTTGCAATTTCAATCATCGCCTCTGATTGATCAAAGGCAGAAACATTATAACCTTTTCCCTCTAACAAAAACGGAATTTCACCCGTGCCACAACCAACATCTAAAATATTTGGATGCTTTTTGGCATGACTAAAATAGGATAAAAAATGAATCCACTCGTCATACGGAGCATCCTCCATAAGTCGATCGTAGACGTGAGCCATGTTTTTATACGTCATTATAAAGACAGCTCAACGCGGCGAGCATCTCCCCATAGTTTTTCTAAATTATAATAATCACGCTCATCTTTATGAAAGATATGAACGATAACATCATTTAAGTCAACTAAAACCCAGCGTGCATCTTCTTTACCTTCTAATCTTTTCACGTCATAGCCTTGTTTTTCAACCATTTCTTTAACACCTTTACTAATCGCATCGACTTGGCGTTCATTATTTCCGTGACAAATGATAAAGTAATCAGCCATTAAAGAAACATCCTGCATATCTAAGGCGACGATATTTTCTGCTCTTTTTTCATCACAAGCTTTGGCTGCTACTTCAAGTAATTCCTTTGAATCCATCCTATTACCTCCGTTTATTTATCTTTTAATTTCAACGTAAAATAATTGTATGCATGAAACGTATCTGGGTAAATCGTTTCGTTTTTATCCATTAAAAATTGAATCGTCTCTCGTAACGTGTAATGGCAAGCTTGATCTAAATGGTGATTCGCTAGCTCCCTCGCCTTATAAACAGCAGGAAAATCCCGTCCTGGTTCAATATAGTCTGCTAAAAAAACGATTTTTTCGGTTAACGACATATGAGCTCTTCCGGTAGTATGCCAATAAATCGCATTAACTATATCCGTGTCATCTATTTCAAATTTATATTGCACCATTTTTGCGCCAACAGGTCCGTGCCACAACATGTGACTATAGTTTAACAAATCTTTAGGCAAGTCAATGTGTTTAACGATCCACTTCCTTAAAATATCGACATCAATCGCTTTTGCATAATCATGTAACGCTGCTGCAAGACCGACTTTAAACTCATCCCCATTAAAACGCTTCGCAAGCTCAGTTGCCGTATGAACAACCCTTTCAACATGTTCATAACGAGTAGCTGGCAAAATTTTTTTTGATTCATTTAACGCTTCGTTAACGTTCATAAAGCCCGTTCTCCCTAATGTAATTTAATATGTTTTCCGGTAAACCACTAGGTGACTCACCATTTTTTAGTTGTTTTCGGATTTGAGTTGAAGAAACATCGATTAAATCCATTTCAATAATCGCTACGTTAGATTCATCATTAATTTCGAATCCTTTTCGTTTAATTCCAACAAATTTAATGAGCGACATGAGCTCGTCAATTTTATACCAATTTGGCAAATAATCAACCATGTCACCACCGATTATAAAATAAAACTGATCTGTCGGAAAATCCTTTTTAAACTGTTTAATCGTGTCTATCGTATATGACTTTCCTTTCATTTCATATTCAATCGTTGAAATGAAAAAATAATCATAGCCGTCAATTAACAATTTTAACATGTCAAGCCGCTCTTTTGGACTTGCTATCGCATTTAGCTTATGTGGTGGCTCATAAGTTGGAATAAACCAAATTTCATCAAGGGATAATTGAGTATAAACATGTTTCGCAATCTTTAAATGCCCAATATGAGGTGGGTCAAAAGTACCGCCTAAGAGTCCTATTTTTCTCATCATATCACCTTAAGGAAGCTCGATTTGCTTATTTTCTTTTGATTGTTTGTAAAGAATTATCGTATTACCTATTAGCTGTACAAGTTCACTTCCCGTATTATTGGCTAGCTTGTCAGCCACATCTTCCTTATCCTCTTCGCAATTTTGCAAAACAGAAATTTTTATAAGCTCTCTTTTTTCTAATGCTTCGTCTACCGATTGAACGAGCATATCATTGACCCCAGCTTTTCCGACTTGAAAAATTGGCTTCAAATGATGGGCTTCCTTTTTCAAAAATTTTATTTGTTTATTCGTAAGCATATTGTTAACCCCTTTCTTCTGTAACATTAGACAGATCAATAGACGGTTTTAAATTTGTCCAAATGTGAAAAGCTTCCCGTGCTTGATAAAATAACATCGATTCACCAAAAAGTAACTGGGCGCCATTTGCTTTAGCCTCTTTTAAAAATGCTGTCCATTTCGGTTTATAAATGATATCACTAACAATTGTCCCTTTTTTAATTCCCTTTAATGAAATAATTTGCGTTTCGTCATGAGGGGTCATACCAACTGATGTCGTTTGAATAATTAAATCATAACGATTTAAATAATTGCTCACCTCATTTAATTGAATGGCTTCACTATTTCTAATGCTATACACCATATTTACCGCATGTTCTATCGTACGATTCGTTACATCAACCCGGTTAAAAGGATAAGCTTGTAACGTGTAATAAATCCCTTTTGCGGCTCCACCCGCCCCGATGATTAGTACGTTTTTTTGATGAACGGCGTTAAAAAATGTTGGATACGTCTCTTGCAACGATTGAACATAGCCTATGCCGTCTGTATTATATCCGATTAATTGACCTGCTTTACTAATTTTCACCGTGTTTACTGCTTGTAACCGTTTAGCACTTTCATCAACTTTATCTAAATGCGACATCACTGTTTCTTTAAATGGGATTGTTACATTAAACCCGATAAAATTGTTCTCGACTAAAAATTGAATCGTTTCTTCGATGTCTGATTCGGTTATTTCGAATAACTCGTAGCTCCCTTGTAAATTTAAATTTTTTAAAAAAGAGTGATGTATGTTTGGTGAGGCGGATTGCTTTATTGGATTTCCGATTAAGGCCATTTTATACATCCGACTTCCCCCTATATGATTGCATTTCTAACCGTTACGTGAACCCCTTTTGGTACGTGGGCAGTCACTTGAGTTAGTCCTTCCCCGATTGTGATCCACCCGAGTCCAGAAATAACTAAATCGACTTTATGATCAAAATCCAATTCAAACGTTTGCTGTTCAAATTTCGGAAAATCATTTACATATTGTTTAGACGGTGGTGATAACATTTCGCCAATATGTTTTTCATATAATTGATCCGCATTCTCTTTCTTTGTCCGATGAATGTTCAATTCATTAGCAAAATAACAAACGTACCCTTTCTTCTCATCGGCTTGATCAATATCTAAACGAGCTAATCCACCGAAAAATAATGCTTGTCCATCATTCATTTGATAAACACGAGGCTTCACTTCTTTTCGTGGAGTAATCACTTTTAAATCTTCCCCACTTAGTAAATGAACGATTTGATGATGGTTAATCACTCCTGGTGTATCAATCATATATGACTTTTTATCTAACGGTATTTCAATAAAGCCTAGCGTCGTTCCAGGAAAGTACGATGTTGTAATAACATCCTTCGCTTTTAACGTTTGATTAATTAAATAATTGATAAACGTCGACTTTCCAACATTCGTTGAACCGACAACGTATATGTTTTGGCTTTTTCTAAGACGTTCTAATTGTAACGATGCCTCATCCATTCCTATTCCTTTAACCGAACTAACAAGAAAAATCGCTTCAACATTTAAGCCATAATCCTCCGTCGTTTTTTTAAGCCATAATCGTACTTTATTTAAATTAACTGATTGAGGTAATAAATCCACTTTATTGCCAATTAAAACAATCGGCTTCTTTCCGACGATTCGTTTTAAATGAGGAATAAAACTGCCGTGTACATCGAATAAATCAACAACCTTTACGATGAGCCCATTTTTTGTATTTATTTTATTTAACATTTGAATATAATCATCCGCTTTTAAATCGACATCTTGAACCTCATTATAATGCTTCAAGCGAAAGCAACGTTGACAAATAACTTCTTCTCGATTTAACGCTGATTCAGGTGTATAACCTAACTCATCTTTATTTTCCGTTTGGATTTGCACCCCACAGCCTTGGCAATAGATTGTATCCATCATTGTTCCTCCCAATTTAGAAGCCCTTTACGTTTAAAATAATTCATAATCCGTCGTTCAACTTGACGATTAAATCGTGTCATAAAGCCATCTGTCTTAACGATTGGAACGACTAATATTGTAAACAAATCTGCCCGGTTACCACCGAAAACGTCTGTGAGCAATTGATCGCCAATTACAGCGATTTCCTCATTTTTTAATTGCATATTATCTTGTGCTCTTTTAAATGAGGCTCTCAGCGGCTTTTTTGCTTTAAATATGTAAGGAATATTTAGCGGTTTAGAAAAATGAGCTACTCGTTCTTCATTGTTGTTTGACATTATCGTTATTTTTATACTTGCTTCTTCTAATTGCTTAAACCATGTAGCTACTTTTTCAGTCGCTTCTTTTTGGTTCCAAGCAACAAGTGTATTATCTAAATCAGTAATGATCCCTTTAATTCCTTTTTCTTTTAAAAATTGAGGCGTTATTTCAAATACTGATTTAACATGTTCATTCGGTAAAAATTTCTTTAACAAATTCATTCACTCCAATTAAAAAATCATAAAATAGAAAAGTATCAACATTTAGTATATCGTATACGAAAGATATTTTCGAAAAAAATATTAATATTACAAAAATCGTTCGACAAATAATAGCAATTTCCTACTCTGTGGATAAATATATTAACATTTTACACAGGCTTAATGGCTTATCCCTTATTAACTTGCAAATGTTATTAGACAAGTTATACACAAGTTATAAACAGCTTAATCGATTTGTCAACTATCATCTTTAGTGATAGTATAATAACAGTTTAGTTGAAGCAGTTAAGGGGGTGCTGGCCAGCTTTAGGCCAATACTAATGGACAAATTATCAGATCAACTCCTCATTGAGTCATATTATAAAGCAGTTCAATTAAATCTAAACTGTGATTTTATTCGTCTCATTGAGCAGGAATTAAAAAGAAGAAATTTAGATCACTCATTCCAGGTTACATCGTGAATGAATTAATATAATGATGCTATTGACTCCAGTCACTCATTAAAGATTTAATGAGTCTGGAGTTTATTATTTATTAGTT